>JBDNHJ010000433.1:0-19942 GCA_041688835.1 Fuerstiella sp. | reverse complement strand
CCGGGGCTGGACTTCACCGGCCTAGATACGCAAATCACAATTTTGGCGGGCCAGCGAACCGGCACGATGACGCTGACGGCCGTTGATGATAATTTGGTTGAGCCAGGTGAAGTCATCGAACTGAATCCGGACAGCACGCAAAATGCCACCTTTGTGGGGCTGGGCACACTGATCACGATTACAGACGACGACATCCCCACATTGACGTTGACACTGTCCGAAACCTTGATCAACGAAGCCGATGGTGCCAACGCGGCAGTTTTGACGATTACTCGCAACACAGACACCGGAACCAGCCTGCCTGTCGTACTGACCAGCAGCGATCCCGGTGAAGCGACGACTGTCGCCAATATCATCCTTCCGACCGGCCAAGCTTCGGTTACCGTTCCGGTCAATGCGATCAACGACAACGTGCTGGACGGCCTGCAGACGGTGACGTTCACCGCCACGATTCCCGGCTTTGTGGACGGCACTGCTCAGCTGGATGTCGAAGACGCCACAACGGGTGTCAATCTATCGGTCAGCACGACGACCGCCAGCGAAGATGGCCAGACGGTCGTCACGATTACGGCCACCACAGACAAGCCGGTCGTCGGTGAGCAGACTCTGAATCTTGTCGCCAGCGGAACGGCACTGGAACTCACGGCCAACGACTATGTCTTGGCTGATACGCTATTGACATTCGCCGATGGGCAAACCGTGGCCACGACGACCTTCACGGTGGTGGACGACGCGCTGGTTGAGTCGTTAACTGAACTCGCGACGATCAGCATGACCAACCTAACTCCCGGACTGGTCGCGGGCCCGACGGCATCGCAAGTAATCACCATCACCGACAACGACAACGCCGTCATCACCATCGATGACATCGTTGTTACAGAAGGCGACTCCGGCACAACCAACGCGGTCTTTACCGTCACGCTCAGCCATGCTGTTGACGTTCCGATCACGTTCCTCTACGCCACCGGCGACGGCGCGGCACAATCTGGTGACAATGACTTTTCGGACGCCATGCAGTCCGTGACGTTTATGGGCCAAGCTGGCGAAACGCAGACGATCACGGTCAGTATTCTGGGCGATGAAAAGGTTGAACTGAACGAAATGTTCAACGTCAATCTGTCTGGTCTGACTCCAACCAACACCAGTGGCCGATTAGTGTCCTTCGACAGATTGTCGGGCACGGCCACGATCACCAACGACGATTCGGCCACGATCAGCATCGCGGATGTCACGGCTGTTGAAGGTGACAGCGGAATGTCGGCCTTCGAGGTGACTGTCACGCTGGATGCCGAAGTCGACTTCCCAGTGTCATTGGATTACATCGCATCGAACGCCACCGCGCTGAGTGGATCGGACTATACCATCGCGTCCGGCAGTCACACCTTCACTGCCAACGCGGGCGGACCCAGCACGCTGACGCTAACGGTGATGGTTGCCGGTGATGAAATCGTAGAACTGGACGAAACCTTCTTGGTCGACATTTCGAATCTCATCACCGGCGGACGCAGCATCACCATCGCGGATGCTCAAGCTGTGGTGACCATTCAAAACGACGACGCTGCCGAATTAAGTATCGACAATGTTTCGATGACCGAAGGCAATGTCGGCACGTCCATGTTGACGTTCACGGTGACTTTGGACAGCGACGTCGATTCGCAACTGACGGTCGATGTGGACACCGCCAATGGCACCGCGACTTTCGGACAAGACTACGTGCCGAACACCGGCACGATGCTCAACTTCGCTGGCACAGCAGGTGAAACTCAAACGTTCGAAGTCATGATCAACGGCGACACCACGGTTGAGCAAGCCGAAACATTCGTGGCGAATCTGTCGCGAGTACTCGCCAATGGTCGCAACGTGACCATCAGTCAGGCTCAAGGAGTCGGCACGATCCTGAATGACGACAGCGCTGTCATTAGTATCACGGATGCTGTTATCACAGAAGGCGATCAAGGATCGCAAACAGTTGCGATCAGGGTCACGTTGGAGAACGAAGTTGACACCGCCGTGACCGTCGACTTTGCCACGTCAGCACTCACGGCATCCGCAACGGATGGCGACTACGATGACTCCAGCGGAACCTTGACCTTCGGTGCCAACACTGGCGGTCCGCAGTTCTTCACGCTAAACCTAACTGTTAACGGCGACCGCAAAGTTGAACTCGACGAAACCTTCGCCGTGCTGCTATCCAACCTCACGGCCGGCGGCCTAGACGTCACGCTGCCTGACACGCAGGGAGTTGTGGCCATCACCAACGACGACAGCGCTGCCATCAGTATTTCCGACTTGTCGATGACCGAAGGCACCGGTGGGATCACAACATTCACGTTCAACGTTGCGTTGGATGCGGAAGTCGATGTTCCGTTGACACTAAACTACTCGACCACAGATGGCACCGCCACCGCGGCGGACAACGACTTCACCGCGGTGACTGATTCCATTCTGACGTTCACCGCAAATTCTGGTGGAAGTCAGGTTCAGCAGATCGAAATTGAAGTCACTGGCGATTCGAAAGTCGAACTCGGCGAAACCTTCCTGCTGACATTATCGAACCTCGTCGCAGCCGGCCGCAACGTCACCGTGGCGGACGATCAGGCGCTGGGTACAATTCGCAACGACGATGCGGCCACGATCAGCATTGCCAATGTGTCGATCGACGAACTCGACAGCGGCGCTGCCGACATCACCTTCACGGTCACGCTGGATGCCGAAGTCGATCGGGAAATTTCGATCGATTACAACACGGTCGACGGCACGGCAAGGACGGCCAGTGGTGATTACGTCGCGAACACTGGCAACAGCTTTACCTTCGCTGCGAATACGCGTGGTGCTCAATCGCAAACATTCACGGTCAGCGTCAACGGCGACGAAATCGTGGAACTCGACGAAACATTCCGCGCCAACCTCACCGGTTTGGTGGCCAATGGCAGAAACGTAGTGGTCGGACAGGGACTGGCGACCGCCACCATCCGCAACGACGACGCGGCCACGATTACAATCACCGACCTCACGCTTGACGAAGGCGCTTCTGGAGCCACACCGTTTGGCTTTGTTGTGACACTCAGCGGCGAAACGGATATCCCGATTACCGTCGACTTTTCCACAGTGGCAGACTCGGCCACGGCTGCCGATTCTGACTACACGGCTGTCAACGGCCAAACACTGACCTTCGCCGCCAACAATGGTGCCGGGGCTCAGCAGCAGATCGCCACGGTGGCTGTCCGAGGTGATCGAAGATTGGAACTCGACGAATCGTTCTTTGTGGATCTCAGCAACCTGCAGGCGTCTGGTCGAAACATCACCATCGATGATGCTCGAGCCATCGGCACGATTACGAATGATGACTTTGCCACGGTGACAGTCAGCGATGCCAGTGTGCAGGAAGGCAACGGCGGCGTTCGCAACCTAGTCTTCACGGTCACTTTGAATGCCGAAGTCGATAGTGATGTCACTGTCGGATACATCGTCGAAGCGATCACTGCGGAAGAAGACGTCGATTATCAGACCGTCGGTTCTGTCGATCCCGCCAACCCGAATTTGCTAACCTTCGTTCGGGGAGCTGGCGTGGCTGCATTGACGCAAACGATCACCGTGCCAATCATCGGCGACGGAACGGTGGAAGTGAACGAAACGCTGCGAGTGCTGTTGACGGGAGTCACTGATGGCGGTCAGGGAGTCACCTTGGCCAACACCACCGGCATCGGAACCATCGTCAACGACGACAGTGCGGTTATCAGCATCACCAGCGTGGCGGCCAACGAAGGCACGGCCACTGGCAACACGCTGACGTTCACTGTTAGTATCGACAATGCCGTCGACACACCATTCACCGTCAATTACGGCGTGGTCAATGGCACGGCCGTCCGAAATGTCGACTTCTCCACAGCCGATCCAACGGCGTTGAACTTTAATGGCACGGTCGGGCAGACTCACACGATCACCGTGCAAACACTGCCTGACAGCACCGTCGAACTCAACGAATTGTTCTTCATCGATCTACTAAGCGAAGACGCCGCCAGCGACAGCGTCACCTTCGGCAACACGCGGGGAACCGGCACAATCAACAACGACGATGCGGCCACCATCCGCATCAGCGATGTGACGGTCATCGAAGGTGATTCCGGCAACGCGGTGGCTGTCTTTAACGTGACGCTGACCGGAACAGTCGATACGGCTGTCACCGTAGACTTCAACACGGTCGAAGGTTCGGCAACAGCCGGAACAGACTATGTTGCGACTTCCGGCACGGTGACTTTGTCTGGAGCCAACCAAAGTTCGGCCACGATTTCCGTGCTTGTGATGGGCGACACCGTTGTAGAATCGAATGAAACCTTCTTCGCAGACCTTTCGAATTTGGTCGCTTCCGGCCGCAGCGTCACAATCGCCGACAACCGTGGCTTGGCCACCATTTCGAACGATGACGTGGTGACGCTGTCGATTACTGGAGACAGCGTGAATGAAGGCTTCCAAGCCACTGGCAACACGCTGCGTTTTGTGGTAACGCGAGACAACACCACGGTTCCAGTGACGGTCAACTACACCACCGTTGATGGCACCGCGACAGCCGCCAACAACGATTACGTGCCAACGACTGGCAGCTTTACGTTGCCCGCCGGTGGACCTGCGACTCAGGAAATTCTGGTCACAGTCGTGGGCGACCACATCATCGAAGCCAACGAAACGCTGACCGTAGAAATCACTTCCGCGACACCTCAAGTTGCGTTCGGCAACCGTTCGGCCACTGGCACGATCGTCCAAGACGATGGTTCCATTAGCGGTCAGAAATGGTACGACCGCAACGCAGACGGCATTCAGAATGCGGACGAACCGGGGCTGAATGGCTGGCAGATCCAGCTACTGGACGAAAATGGCTTGGTGGTTTCTACCACGACCACCCGAGACGTCGATCTGAACAGCGATGGTTCGATCGATCCACAAACCGAACGTGGCTTGTATACGCTGCCGGCAAATCAGGGCGAATGGGGCATTCGCGAAGTGCTTCGTAATGGTTGGCGGCAAACCTTCCCCGATGGCGGCAATTCGCTGGCCTTCGAACTCGACCAGCAGTTCGGCCTGCGTTTCACCGGCAACCTGTTTGAAAACTGGGGCGGGCTGGGCGAAAAATGGATTCGCGGTTCCGATCAGTGGTACTTTATCACGCCTGCCGGAAACCTGTTCCGTTGGGACAACAGTCCTCGGACCGAACTGACCGGCGATCTTGTTGGAGCACTCGGCGGGGCGTTCCATGCCAGCCCATCGTTGCTGTACAATGCAGAACCCAACAACATTCGCAGTACCGTTGTGACGGTCGGTCAGGATGTGGGCGACTTCGATTTCGGCAATGTTCCGACGGGACAAATCGAAGGCCGCAAGTTCCACGATGTGGACGCGGATAATGTTCGAGACGCCAGTGAGCCATACCTGAACGGCTGGGCGATCACGCTCAGAGATCCCGCTGGCAACGTTGTCGGCACAGCTGTCACGGGTGTTCTGGATCGAGACGGCAATGGCGTGATTGACCCGGCGACAGAAACCGGATGGTATCGCTTCAGCAATCTGATCAGCGGTACGTATACCGTCAGCGAAGAAGTTCGCCCCGGCTGGAGTCAAAACGGAACCAGCGGACTGTTTGTCAGCGAAGCTTATCAGCTGGATCAGGAACTTGGCTTCCAAGAACCTCGCAACGACTTCCGCAACTGGGGCGGACGCGGCGAACGCTGGCTGCGAGCAACCACGGGGTGGCACTTTATCACGCCGAATGGTCAGCTGTACAAATGGGACGACAGTCCGCGAGCCGCACTGACTGGCACGCTGGTTGCCACGCTGGATTCGACATACTGGCAGGATCTATCGCTGTTGTATGCCGCTCAACCACCGGTCGACTTCCAAGTGCAAATTAACGGTCAGGAAGTGTCCGGGATCAACTTCGCGAATACCTTCGGCCACAACGGAACCGGTGTCGGCAATGTGTCGGCATCCGTGGTCAACGGCAACCTGCGAATCACGGGCGACGCGGCAGCCAACACCGTGATTATCTATGCCGATAACAACGGCGGGACGTGGGTGACCGGTGCCGGAGACACGCTGGTGAATGGCGGTCGGTCGGCCTTTGCTGTCGGTGCCGTCGGCAACGCGGTTTTAGATCTGGGTGCCGGAAATGACCAGTTGGTGATCTTCGGTTCCGCACTCAGTTCAGCCACCAGCGTCAACGTAGAAACCGGGACTGGCAACGATGCCGTTGCAATCAGCGACATCAACACGGCGGCCCCGATTTCGATCTCCAACGCCGCTGGCAACGATACGCGTGAGCTTCAGTCCAGTCGGCTTGGTCGTCTGGCACTGACTGGACGCGGTGCCACGGTGATTCAGGATTCGGCGGTGCTGGCCGGATTGACGTCGACCAGCAACGGTGTCAGTCATCTGGTGGTGAATCGTTCGAGTATCTCCGGAGCCACAAGTCTGAATGGTTCGACCGGCAACGACAACTTCATTGTTGCAGGCTCGCTGTTTGGCGGCACGTTTACGGCTCGCGGAAACAACGGCAACGACCTGTTCGCACTGTTGGAAAATAGCCAGTTTACTGCCGCCGTTTCGATTGACGGAGACGCCGGTAACGACACCTTCGGACTGCGGCCAGCCATTGCCTTCAGCTCGGCCGCCAGCTTTGACGGTGGTCAGGGCAACGACAATGTTGCTTCAAACGGGGCCAGTCCGACACCAACCGTGCGACGCACCGAATCAAATAACAACGCGACGCTGAACAACCTGATCGACATCGCGCTGAGTAACTTCGACGACTTACTGCTAGACATCTGACCCTATCGTATTCGTAGTTCGGTGGTCTCCACCGAGAACCTCATCAACTCAAGTAACACCGCTTGCCGTTCAGGCCAGCGGTGTCGCTTGGGTGCACTCACGGAAGATTGCTAAACCGAGCAGGGTGGCCGGGGTTGGAGCGAGGTACGAGCGAAACCCCGGGGCTTCCGGAAGACCGAAGACCGAAGACCGAAGGCTGAAGGCTGAAGACTGAAGACTGAAGACTGAAGACTGAAGACTGAAGACTGAAGTTCTTGGCAAAAACACCTTGGCGATCGGAAACCGCTCTGACGCGTTTTTTTCACAAACAACGTTGGCCATGGTTTGGACCTTCCAGATCCGTTTCCAATGGCGACGCCACACAAGCAGGCTCCGCCAGCATGATGCCACCGCCGGCGACGGATTGCGGAACCTACAAATACCGGGTCCGCTTGGTCAGATCGATATTCACGCTCTGATAGCGAGTCGCAAGGTTGCCCGGATTAAACAACTCGCTGCGGATATATTCCACATCGTCCCAGCCGATCGCGTTGGTGAAAATCGATTGCAGGTATGCTTCGCCGAATTCCGACGGCTGCATGCGGCGTTCGTCGTACATCGTCGCGTGTACACAGCGAGGATGAATCATGCCCCATTTGTCGCGCAGCTTGTTGGCCGACACAGAATCGACCTCAAATCCGTTAGTCTTGCTGTACTGCAAAGTCGCGATGACATTGCTGTTGCCTTCCGCCAACAGTTCAACAGCCTTGCCACCCAGTTGAGCCGCGTGAAATCGATCGAAGAGAATCGGTCGACCGCCGCGTTGAGTATGGCCCACTTTTCGAGTGAAAAAGGCTGAGTGGGGCGGTTCGTGGGGCCGCACCTTTTCGAAGACTGCGGGTTCAATACGTTTCTGCAGAATTTCCTGCAATGCATCCGCAGCCCCGCTCAGGCGAACGTTGCCTGCCGGGTCGTAAGAAGGACTCGAAGCCCCCAACTCGACGCCATCCAATGTCTTCACGCCTTCTCCCACAACGATCACCACATGTTGCTGCAGTGCATAGATTTCTCGAACCTGAATCTCAAGCTTATCAATGTCGACGGCAACTTCCGGGATCAGAATCAGGTCGGGCTGCCCGTAGGAAGCTCCCAAAGCGATGTATCCCGAATGCCGCCCCATCACTTCCACGATGCCGATTCGTCGGTGACTTTCCGCCGTTGTTCTCAGACGTTGCACACATTGGGCGACCACGTAGACGGCGGTGGCATAGCCCGGCGTGGCGTAATTGATGATGTCTTCGAGGTCGATGTGTTCTCGATTGATCGTTTGCGATCGTTCTGGAGCTCTGCCTTCCGTTGGCTCGTGAACCCATTCGTTGCTTTCGTTCAGGTAGTTCAGGCCGAGGTCGTTGTCGATTGTTTTGGGCGCCAAAACACACTGCGTAAATTCCACCAAGGGTTGCATCCCATTGATGGTGCCGTCGCCGCCGATGCAAATCAGGCCATCCAGCTGCATGCGTTCGTAGTTCCGCCGAACCAACTCCAATTGGCCATATTGGGGATCAACGTAGGTTCGAGACGATCCGATCAGCGTGCCTCCGCGACACGGGTCAAGTTCCGGAATTGTGGTAAACAGAGGGTTCAGGTGAACGTGCGGAACTTTGGGATCCAGCAATCCAGCGTAGCCACGTTGCAGGCCGAATATGCTGATTCCCAGCATGTTCGCGCGTTCCACGGCACCGTAGATCGTGGCGTTTAGAGCCGGTGTGTCGCCGCCAGCGGTCAGGATTCCGAAGCGTTTTAAGCGTTTCATAAGACGGGCTGATTTCGAAAAATCGAAGAATAAGGAAAGCCGGTATTCTTAATGATTTCGAAAGCAAATGTAACGCGAACTGAATTTCTAGGAAATTGTCGGCAGCCGTTTGAGAAATGTCAGATTGAGCACCGCTGGACCGATTGAATTGGGGCGTGCGGCGTCTACCATGTGTCGCGATGAGTTGACGGGACACCCATGAGTCAATTTCTTTTCATTATTCATTAACAGGATCTGAAACGTGAGCAGCGTTGACGAAGCAGTCAAGAAACAAAAAGAAGTTCTGGATGCCCACACTCGCGAAACCGTGCAGTGGCACTTTGGCGACGAGACCGGATGCCAGTTTTGGCTGGAAAAGAAGAAGGAGTTCGACTTCGATCCGTTGACCGACGTCAACTGCTTCGAAGACCTCCGCAAGTTCCCTCTGTTCGAAGACGACTGGCTGCGTGGCGGACCCATGCGCCGCTGGGTGCCTCAGCCGTATCAAGACAAACCCATTTACGTGTTCGAAACCGGCGGAACCACCGGCATTCCCAAGTCGCGCGTGGTGGTGGAAGACCATTGGATCGACTACGAAATGTTCAGCGACACATTGCCCGACGAATATTTTCCACAGGGAGCCAACTGGTTGATGCTCGGCCCTTCTGGACCACGACGATTGCGATTGGCCGTGGAACATCTCGCGCAGCATCGAGGCGGAATTTCGTTCTGCGTCGACCTAGACCCTCGCTGGGTTGTGAAACTGCTGAAGAAAGGCAAAGTTGAAGAAGCCAAAGAATACAGTGCGCATGTCGTCGATCAGGCGATGGCCATCATCGGTGCCGGCAACGAAATTCAGTGTATGTTTACCACACCGAAGCTGCTGGAAGCGTTGGCCATGCGACTGATGGACGAAGGCAGCAGCATCGAAGAAGTCGGAATCAAAGGCATCTTCTGCGGCGGTACTGAGTTCACTCAGCAGTGGAACCGCTTTGCCTGCGAAGAACTTCTGGGCCCCAACGTGTACATGACACCCACGTACGGCAATACGCT
Source organism: Fuerstiella sp. (assembly GCA_041688835.1). Classification (GTDB taxonomy): domain Bacteria; phylum Planctomycetota; class Planctomycetia; order Planctomycetales; family Planctomycetaceae; genus Fuerstiella. The sequence continues at coordinate 10,299 of JBDNHJ010000433.1, read as the reverse complement.
GATGGGCTTGGCGTGCGGCAAGCCATTCGAACCAGCGGATGAGTACAAAGTAACCTACTATGCCCCTCAACCCCGCGCGGTTGTGGAAGTTGTGGAATTCGACGACCACACCAAGGTCGTCGATCACCATGCGACTGGGCGAGTCAAACTGTACACGCTGACCAAAGAACTCTTCGTACCCGGCTTTCTGGAACGCGACGAAGGCGAACGCGAAGCACCTCACGAAAAATACCCATGGGATGGTGTCAGCGGCGTGCGTCCGTATCACATCTTCGCCAAGACCACCACAGTCGGCGTGTACTAAGCACGCTTGCATCAGTTTCTGCTTGACACAACCAGCCGTCCCGGCGGGTGGCACATGCTGGCGCAGCCTGCTGGTGTGGCGCAGCCATCGGAAAACGTTCTGGAACGTCCAAGCCACGGCCAACGTCGTTTGAGCAAAGAATCCGTCAGAGCGGTTCCGTTTGAACAGCCCATCGCCCGCCACGAACCTTGCGCTGCAGAGATCATCCAACAACGATTTACCACAATCCGGGCACCAGTCGATAGCGTACCGCTTGGCGGTACGCGGCATAGCTGATGGGCCATTCTGCGGACGTTGCCGCGAACATTCCTTCTTCCGCCTGAATCCGCAGCACGACCGCCGCGATTGTCGTCAGCAGAATGCCGATCGCGATCACGTCGATGTTGGCCAAACAACAGGCCAGCACCAAAATCGTTTCCCCCAAGTATGCGGGATGGCGAACCCAGCGGTACGGGCCGGAATTCGTCAAACCACGCACGGCTGGCAGCACGGCAAAGTTTCCGGCCAGTGTCACAAACGCGGCGACAGTCAACACGGTTCCAGAAACGAACAGGCCAATCGCCAGCGTTGGCCATTGTGAACACGGCCCGGCATAAGCGAACGCGATTCCACTGAACACCACAGCTGGGATCGCTTTGATGATCACGTCAGAGCTTGCGTTACGAACGACGGGACGTCGCAGCAAAAACAATGTGCCGACGGCCAAGTGAATGGCGGCGATACATAATCGGACCACGTGCCATTGTTGATCCTCGTCGACCGCCGTCAGGCCCAGTACCGCCCACGCCCAGACATTCAACCCAAACAGTACATTGGCTGAGCGTTCGAAGCGTTGAGATGTATGAAAAGATTTCGCCACGATTGATTGTATAAGCTAGCTGTTTGTCGATCTGTGGAGATGGCTTTCGTAGCTCGGCGGTCTCTGCCGAGAAATCATGGTGGAGACCACCGAGCGACATTTATTGCTGCTGTCCGCCGATTTGCTCAGCAGTCGTTCCAACTCGGTGTTCAAACAGATGAGAAACGCAGAGCTTTCAGAGCCGCCGAGGCAGCTTGGGGCTTCGCGAAAGTAGCCGTTGACGGTTATGAAGCTGATGCTGGAAATCTGTTGGGAATTGGTTGCGGCCACCTTTTCTGGCACGTCGATCACCCGACTGAAGCCTGAAGCGCCAGCGAAGGACTGTTTCCCGAGACCTTCGTGTCCGAGACCTTCGCTGGCGCGTCAGGCTTTAAAACCTGTGCCGCCCGAGCGTGTGGAGAAATCATCGAACACGACAAGCCGAATCAATGAGAACATCCCTGAACGGTGACTCGCGAAATGCTATCGTCGTTAGAACAGCCAGAAGCCCCAGTTGAGCACGTAGCTCAGTCCGTTGATCAGCAGCAGACCGCCGATCCACATTAACCAACCCATTCCGCCGCCGCGTTCATTGTCACTCATCGTGTGCCCTTTCAGATCAATGCAAAATTGTCCGATTTCGATCGTAGCTCGCGGAGAATGATGTTGCCAGCCTGACGGCACGTAGCGCTTGGCAAAGGTGTGACAATAGTTCCTCGATCAGAAACTCACGCAAAGTCAACGTTCCGGTCAGCTGGTCGCCGGCTGTCGCACCGGGCTGACCTTGCACGCCGTTGTCCTTTTCGAAGCCGCCAATCCACCCGTTTCCTTGCATGTCGACGACTGACTAGCGGTGGCTTTTCATATGCTGGCTGGCCTGCGTCAGAATGCGTCGTTCTCGATCCGTCAGACTGGCTTCTCCGGTGTCGCTGATCTTGGCCAGAATCTGGTCGATCTGGGCCGAGTAATCCACTTCTGGTTGAACGCCCGGATTGTAGACTCGCAAGTCACTGCGCTGCAGCGGCACTTCACGCACTTGGCCGGCTGTTTTTTCTAGCCAACCTGTCAGATTCATGTGCCATTGAAAATACAGGAATCCGAAAATCAGACCGCCCAAGTGAGCCGCGTGGCCAATTTTGGCACCGTCAGCGGCGAAGAGACTAGGAGCCATTCCTAGAAAGCCAAGCGTGTCGTAGGCCACGGCCACCAGCAACAGCCAACGAGCTTGAATGGGCAAAATGCCGAAGACATATAGCTTCATTTTGGGGTAGTGCATCGCGAACAAAACGAACACGGCACAGACGGCTCCGGATGCTCCGAGTGTCCAGTCTTGGCCGGGAGAACGCCAGATCGCCATCGACGACGCTTGGACAATTCCCGCGAAGACGGCCGACGTTAAGTAGACGGCCAAGAATTCTCGTTCACCCAGCGTGCGAGCGACAATTCGTCCCAAAAAGAACAACGCCAGCATGTTGCAGACGATGTGCATCCACTGAGCTTCGCTGTGACAAAACGCATACGTCAGCAATCGCCAAACCTGTCCCGATTTGAACAGCAGGTCACGTTCCAAAGCCAGCCAATCGAAGATCGGCGAACTCGGCGCACCAGCTTGCAGCGTCAGGATCTGCAACAGATACACGCCCACCGTTACAATGATGATCTTTGCCACGATCGACAGCGGCGGTTTGCTTTCCGGCTGATCACCACCTGTTGGCTGTCCGAAAATTCGGTTACTAATCCCCATCCGAAAGGGTACCCGTGCAGTAAAGTAAAGGCGGACTTGTCGGCGAAAGTGCCGCCAAGAAAATACGGGCCGTCAACTTCCGGACAGCGAATCTGCCTTGGAATATTCAGCCTTTCAGTGTCTTGAATGAGGAATCCGCGTCACTGACCGATCCAGTCGGCGGTCGACACCATCGTCCTCATCTCACACTGCATCAGACCTATCGACGTTATGACACCGGCAAAATTAGCCGATCTTCAACAGCAGACCACAGCGCAGCAAGACAGTACGGTTTACGTTTACTCGGCCGCGCCTAACGATTCGGATGGTTACGATTACGGAATTTCCCGCATGCCGAATTCGAAAACGGGATCTGGTTGTCGCGTTTGCAGCCAACGGTGACGTCGGTACGGGACACGCACCATCGGTGATCGCACCCATTTTTTATCAATGGCCCGGTTCATTGTTGGGATTTGATTGTGTAGGGTGGGTCAAGAAGCCAAAGCGACGCCGACCAACCACACGTAGACGCCCGGTATCGACAAAGAAAAGGGTGGGTCGACATGGCGATCGCCATGTCGACCCACCCGACTTTTTTTCGCCTGTTTGTGTGGCGCAGCCATCGGAAACCGTTCTGGAACGTCCAAACCACGGCCAACGTGGTATGTGAAATTCACTTGTGATCGGGGTGCTGATGAATGCTCCTTCGATTCTCACCCAAGACAACCCCGCCGGCTGTTATTGTTGGCCTGCTGACTGGCGAATCGGATTGCCAGCCGTCATGATTCGAGCTCTGAATGCTGGCATCTGTTGACTCCCAATTTCGCCCGAAGGTCTTATGATTGCTAACCCCCTGCGTCCTGTTTGTGTTCTTTGGCTAGCGTTGCCGTGTCTGGCTCACGCTGCTGCAGCTGACCGGCCCAATGTCGTGTGGCTGGTTTCCGAAGATAACTCGATGCACTTTCTTAAACACTTCGACCCGCATGGTGCTGCCACGCCACGCATCGAAGCTCTGGCCAAACACGGTGTGACCTACGATCACGCGTTTTCGAACGCTCCCGTCTGCAGCGTCGCGCGAACAACGCTGGCCACGGGTTGCTACGGGCCGCGGATTGGCACGCAGTATCATCGTCGGTCGGTGTCGGTGCCGTTGCCGGACGGCGTGAAAATGTTTCCTGAACATTTGCGGCAAGCTGGCTACTACACCGCGAACAATAACAAGACCGACTACAACGCCATCGCCGGCAACAACGTGTGGGACAAGTCGTCGAAGAACGCGACTTGGCGAGACCGCCACGATGGTCAGCCGTTTTTCTATATGCAAAGCTTCGCCGTCTGCCACGAAAGTTCGCTGCACTTCAATGCCAAGGTCATGCAAACCGAACAGACGCAGACCGACCCCGAAACCGTATTCGTCGCTCCTTATCATCCGCAGACGCCCACCTTCAAATACACCTATGCCCGCTACCATGATCGGATGTTGCAGATGGATCAGCAGATTGGAGCCGTCGTGGATCAGCTGACCGAAGACGGTCTGCTGGACGACACGTTTATCTTCTACTTCGGCGATCATGGGGGAGTGCTGCCGCGAGGAAAAGGATACGCCTACGAAAGTGGTTTGCATGTTCCGCTGGTGGTCAGAATTCCAGAACGCTGGCAGCATCTGGTGGATGAAAAGCTCGGAACGCGGCAGGCAGGCTTTGTCAGCTTTATCGACTTTGGCCCCACGGTATTGAATCTTGCTGGAGCCATCGTGCCCAACCGCACTAATGGCATCGATGGTGTTCCGTTTTTGGGTGCAGGTGTTTCGCATCAGGATGTTGCAGCGCGGGATGAGGCGTTCGGATACGCGGACCGCTTCGATGAAAAGTACGACATGGTTCGCACGTTGCGTAAAGGTCGGTTCGAATATGTTCGCAACTATCAACCCTTCAATTTTGATGGCCTGTACAATTTCTACCGCTACAAAATGCTGGCCTACCAGGAATGGCGAACCTTGTATCAAGCCGGTTCGCTGAACAATGTTCAGCGTCAGTTTTTCGAAGCTCGACCAGCCGAACAATTGTTCGACATCGAAGCCGATCCGCACGAAACCAACAATCTGGCCAGCGATCCGGCCCACCAGAACACATTGCTCGACCTGCGACAACGGATGACGGCCAAAGTCAAGAGCCTGCCGGATCTCAGCTTTTACCCGGAAAGCCTATTGGCGGATCAAGCCTTTCAGGATCCGACGCAGTTCGGTGAAACCCATAAAAGCGACATTGAACAACTGGTCGACGTCGCGGACCTGATGCTGCTGAATTTTCCGCAAGCGATGGCCGGAATCCGATCGGCTTTGGCGTCACAGGATCCCACCACTCGCTACTGGGCGTTGATCGTGTGCAGCGCGTTCGGCGAACAAGCGTCAGCCTTGACCGAAACGGCGAAGCAATTGGCGGCCACAGACGACAACCTGTTGGTTCGCGTTCGCGCGGCGGAATTTCTGGCACTGATCAAAGCCGCGGAACCTCAGACCGTGATGTTGCAGGCTCTGCACGCCACAGAATCTGGCATCGAAGCCGGGTTGATCTTAAATTCGATCACGCTGTTGCGAGACGGAAAATCCGGCTACGATTTCGATTTGAAGTCACCGAGTCTGCGATCGAAATTCAAGAAGAACGACGTCGTTCAACGCCGTTTAGAGTATCTCGCACCGTAGGGACAACAGAAGGTCCGTCACGAACAATTTCTGCCGCCCCTCTAGGACTCACACAACAGTCAAGAACAGGAACCGGTGACGGTCGTCACCGGCAAAAGTCTGCCGTCCCTCTGGGACGAAATCATCTTTTACCACGACTGGACCCGCCATGAAAGTTTCTCTTCGATGTTGTTTACTGCTGCTGCTGACAGCCACGGGTTCGCAAGCGGCCGACCGTTTGGTGTTCGAAGCCAAAGCTGGTGGCGATGCGGCCAAACATATCGTGCTGGTATCGGGCGACGAAGAATATCGCACCGAAGAATCCATGCCGATGCTGGGCAAGATTCTTAGCCAAAAGCATGGCTTCAAGTGTACGGTGCTGTTCGCACTCGGCCCGGATGGTGCTGAGTATATCGATTCGAATAACTCGGCCGGTGTGCGAGGCTTCGAAGCTTTGGCAACAGCGGATCTGATGCTCATTGGCACTCGCTTTCGCAAGCCTTCTGTAGAGCAAGCGCGTTATGTGACCGACTTCCTAAACGCGGGCAAGCCGGTCATCGGAATTCGCACGGCCACGCATGCCTTCAACGGCCAGGGCGACTTCGGCGGCATCAGCTACGGAGAATTCGGCAGAAAGATTCTGGGCGAACAGTGGGTCAATCATCATGGCCAACACAAAGTCCAGGGTGCCTTGAGCGTGGTCGAAGCGGTCAACGCCGCACACCCAGTACTGAATGGAGTGTCTGAGATCTTTGCTCCTAGCGACGTGTATGGAGTCATCCATCTGACGGATGCGGATCAGATTCTGATGCGGGCCGCCGTCACGGAATCTTTGGATCCAGAATCCAAGCCGATCGAAGGCGAAAAGAACGATCCGATGCAGCCGTTTGTGTGGGTTCACACGTACCAGACACCGGACGGAAAGGGGCAGGGAACATCGATCTGCACAACCGGCGGAGCGTCTGTGGATTTCGTCGATGCCGACCTGCGTCGACTGGTGGTGAACGCCGCATATTTTTTGACGGGGCAAAACGTTCCGGCGAAGGCTGACGTGGAGTATGTGGATCCGTTTTATCCCAGCTTCTACGGTTTCATCAACGACAAAGGCTATTGGAAAGCCGCCAACTTAAAGCCAGCCGACTTCGATCTGGGCCAAAGCCCTCACATGCCCGACCCCCAAGGCAGCCCTGTGTGGGATCACCGTCCTAAACCCTAACCAACCAACGGCGACCAACCAACGGCGACCAACCAACGGCGACCAACCAACGGCGACCAACCAACGGCAGCGAACCAACGGCAGCGAACGTCGGTGGGCGGATGAGCGTTACAGCTTCAGCAGAAATTCCTTCGCCAGCGCGGCGTATGCTTCTGAGTATTCGTGTCGTGCTGTTTCGACCACCAGTTCTTGCACGGTGAGTTCTTCGGGGCCACCTTGGTTCGAAAATTCCAGCAGCATTCGCCGGGGCTTGGAATCTGGTGTCGACCGCACACGGCATTGGCGTACGCAGTGCAGGTCAACGTTGCGGGCGAGGTTACAGAAAGGCTGAGCGGTTTCGATGGGCAAGATGATGCTGAGTCGTCCGTTGGGGGATAGCATGCGGACGGCTTCGGTCGCGAGTTCGTTGAGGGTCAGAGAATCGTTATGCCGGGCGAGGCTGCGTTTGGTGTCGGGCGATTTCGGGCCATCTGGAAACCACGTGGGATTGCTGACGACCAGATCAAACGGAGCGACGACTTGAAAGTCCTGCACGGAGGATTGTGTCAGTGTGAGTCGGTCGCGGAACGGGGATTCGGAAAAGTTGGCAGCAGCCTGTTCACTGGCGGCGGGATCGAGCTCAACAGCGGCCACCTGCGCTGCAGGAAACCGCTGCGCCAGCATCAGCGCGATCACGCCACAGCCGGTGCCGATGTCTAGGATTCGACGGGCGTGGGAGCCAGTGGCCCATGCTCCCAGCAGGATTCCATCCGTGCCGATCTTCATGGCGCAGCGGTCGTGGTGGACTGTGAACTGCTTAAAGCGAAACGGTTTTGGCATGGAATTGTGAGTTGAACGTGGAATTCAGAGTGCGATTGCGGCAGTGGTTGTCGAGGCATCCGGAGTCCCGGAAGTGGCAAAAGTATTGATGTTTTTCGGTTTCGACCGCGCGAAGTCCGCCTGATTGTCAACGTTTTGTCACAGTTGTCACCGAATTGTAAAGCGCATCACAAGGGCCGTGCATGAGTTCGGAAACTTGAGTAACGTTCCGGTCTGCATCGTGGACCGGTGCAGCTTTTATGTCTATCGATCGCATCCATCCAGAACTCCGTCAAGAAGACAATCATATGTCCACCGTCATCGCGGAACCGGCCGTCCCTCGCGAAACAGTCGATCCGGGTTCCAACGCTTCGGAATCAAAGCAGGTCAAGTTTGGAAAAGCCGACGGCTTTATGCAAACCCTGCGTGAACGAATCGACGCTTACTTTGTGCAGACACAGCAGTCGAAGAAGGATCATCCCCGGATGTACCTCAAGACCGCCGTCATTCTGACGTGGCTGGCTGCGTCTTACATCGGTTTGGTGTTTGGAAACTTCATCTGGCCCGTGTCATTGGGACTCGCGATTTCACTGGGCGTCGCGATGGCCGCTGTGGGATTCAACATCCAACACGATGGTGGACACGGCGCGTATTCGAAGAGTCCTCTGGTAAATAACCTGATGGCGTTTACTCTGGATATGCTGGGCGGCAGCTCGTTTATCTGGAAACGCACGCACAACATCGTGCATCATTCGTACACCAATATCACGGGCGTTGATGGCGACATCGACTTGGGAGTCTTAGGACGCTTGACGCCTCACCAGCCGCGATTCGCTTATCACCGATTTCAGCATTTGTATCTGTGGGTGTTGTACGGCTTCATCACATTCAAGTGGCAGTTTCGCGATGACGCGTTGGCGTTGATTCGCGGACGTGTGGGCGAAACCCGAGTGCCTCGACCTCGCGGTTGGGAACTGGCAACGCTGGTTGTCGGCAAACTGCTGTTCTTTACGTTGGCGTTTGCCGTGCCGCTGTCGTTGCATGCTTGGCAGCACGTGGCCGTGTTGTTCTTTGCGGCGTCGTTTGCGGAAGGCGTATTGATGAGCGTGGTGTTTCAGTTGGCGCATGTTGTGGAACATGCCGATTTTCCGGAACCCGAAGAGGACTCCATGAAAATCGAAAACTCTTGGGCCGTCCATCAGGTCGAAACAACGGTCGACTTCGCCCGCAACAGCTGGCTGGCGACATGGTTTACCGGCGGCTTGAATTTTCAGATCGAACACCACCTGTTTCCTCAGATCTGTCACATTCACTACCCCGCAATTTCAAAAATCGTGGAAGACACATCGAAAGAATTCGGCGTCAGCTATCACGCTCACCCGACCACCTCGTCCGCCATCCATTCGCACTACACGTGGCTGAAGAAAATGGGCCAAGCGGCGTAGAAGTGCTGCAGATGCTGTCGGGCGTTGGCAAGCTGCCCCGGCGGGTAGCACATGCTGGCGCAGCCTGCTTGTGTGGCGCAGCCATCGGAAACCGCTCTGGAACGTCCAAGCCACGGTAAACGTTGTTTGTGAAATCAACCCTTGAGAGCGGTTTCCAATCACCAAGGCGACACAGCTCCGTGTGAGAACCGTTAAATTCCGTCCGGCTTCTTGCCCGTCGCCTGAGACAAATTTCGTGTGTTTCGGCAAAAAGATAGAGCACGGGATCTTTTTGCCTTCCATCTTTTTGCCCCCAAGAACAATTCAATTAGCATCCGTCCAGAACCTATGGATGATGCTACCCGCATGCTGCGGAACAAAACTTGCCCAAACCTAACCCCACTACAATACCAACGCCCTGCAACGAACAAGGTTGGAAATTCATTCCACAGCCGTTGCTTCATTTCAGCGGCAGCGAATTCTGACGAGGCTCAGGATGGACACAAAAGCACTTTCTGTCACGGATCGAAATCGAAATCGAACGGGCGTGGGCTGCGCGGTTGTGTTTTGCGTCATACTGATCATCGTCGGAGCTGTGGGCTGCTATTTCGGCGTCGTCCAACCACTGTCGAATATGGCGGCGTCTGAGTCATGGAATCAAGTGCCCTGCACGATTCTATCCAGTGAAGTGAAACGGAATCGCGACAGGGATGGCGACACCACGTATCGTGTCGCCATCACGTACCGGTATTCTGTCGACGGATTCCCGTACATCAGCGACCGCTACGACTTTATGGTCGCGGTGAATTCCAGCGGAAGGAAGTCGAAGCAGGAAATTGTGGATCGGTATCCGGTGGGGGCCGAAGCGGTGTGCTTCGTCGATCCCCACGCCCCGGATTTCGCCGTGCTGAATCGAGCGTGGGCGTGGCCCATGTTGTTGCTGGGCCTGTTTCCACTGGCCGCCTTCATCGGCGGGCTGGTGTGGCTGTTTCTCATCATCCGACACAAGCCGACAGACACACGGAGCAGCAACCTAGAAAGTTCCGCAGGGTCGTTAAACCCTCAGCGAACTTCCGCTGAGGAAATGTCTGATGCGAACGGTGGGTTTGTCGAACTGACGCCAGCATCAACTCCCGGTCGCAACTTGGTAGGCACGAGTATTTTCGCGGTGTTATGGAACCTGATTGTCGGAGGAATCATCTTCGGCCTCTTCATGGACGAAGATCCGGGCTGGTTCGCAATTCTGTTTATGGTGCCGTTCGTGTTGGTCGGCATCGGACTCATCCTAGGAACGTTCTACTACGCCGTCGCGCTGT
>JBDNHJ010000432.1:0-11584 GCA_041688835.1 Fuerstiella sp. | reverse complement strand
CCGTAACCAGTGGAATGAAGTAGTAGAAGCCTGCGATGATCGGAAAGATGGTTCCGCCGATCAAAACGTAGTGCAGATGTCCCACGATGAAGTAAGTATCGTGAGCCTGAAAATCAAACGGTGCGACGGCGACCATCACGCCCGTGAGTCCTCCGATGATGAACGTGGCCAACCCGGCAAAGACGAATAGCATGCTCACCGACTTGGTGACTCGCCCCGCAATCAGCGTCGCCAGAAAACAGAACAGTTGCACGCCGGTGGGAATCGCCACGGCCTGAGACGCCGCAGAGAAAATGCCGATCGAGATTCCCGGCAGCCCCGTTGTAAACATATGGTGCACCCACAACCCGAAACTCAGGAAACCCGTTCCCACGGCGGCCAGGACAATCCAGCTATAACCCAGCATCCTTGTGCGAGCCATCGTGGGCACGATCATCGCAATCAGCGCGACGGATGGCAAAAAGACGATGTAGACTTCCGGATGACCGAAAATCCAGAACAGGTGCTGCCACAACAGCGGGTCGCCACCCCGAGTCGCATCGAAGAACGGCCAGTCGCACGTGCGTTCCATTTCCAGCAGCAGGTCGCCGGCAATCAGCGGCGGAAACGCGAACAGAATCATGCCCGCGACTACCAGAATGTACCACGAATACAGCGGGATCAGATTGATCCTCATTCCCGGCGGGCGGCACTTCAACACGCCAACAATCAGTTCCACCGCGGCGGCAATCGACGCGACTTCAATGAACGATAATCCCAACAGCCAGATGTCCGCACCGACTCCCGGTTGATACGACGACGTCAGCGGCGGGTACATAAACCAGCCGCCTTTCGGCCCCGCGTTAAAGAAGATGGAACCGCAGACGAAGATTCCGCCGATCAGAAAGCACCAGAACCCGAACGCTGACAATCGCGGAAACGGCAGGTCTCGTGCGCCCAGCATTTGCGGCAACAACAGAATCGAAATGGCTTCAAAGATCGGCACGGCGAACAGAAACATCATCACGGAACCGTGCAGCGTGAAGACCTGGTTGTATTGATCGGCCGACAGAAAGGTATTGCCGGGCACCGCCAGTTGAATGCGAATCAGCAACGCTAGAATTCCTCCGAACAGGAAGAAGCCGAACGACGCCACGCAGTACCACAATCCGACTACCGAATTGTTCACCGCAGACCAGTAACGCCAGCCCGTCGGAGTGCGCCACGCTTGCAGCAAGCGTTCTTCCTGCGCACGTCGCAGTTCCAAGGGCGGGGCTTCAGGAAGCGGATCGGGATCGATGGGCATTTCGTCGTTCATTGCAGTGACTCCAGCCATGCCGCCAGAGCTTCACGTTCGTCTTCCGGCAGCATGTGGAAGGATGGCATCAATACGCCGGGTTTCACATCGTCGGTGTTCGTCAGCCAGGAATGGAAGTCGTTGGTTTCGTTTGGTAGCAGACTGGCAGCGAGCGATGTGCGGCTGCCAACATGAGTCAGGTCCGGGCCGGTACGACCGGTGGCGTCAATTCCACGCACCGTGTGGCAGGCTCCGCAACCGCGAGACAAAAACAGGTCACGGCCTTTCTGCAAGAGCGGCTTATTCGACGTTGACACGGGTTGTCGCTGACGTTCCAGCCACGTTTCGAATTCCTGTCGTTCCATGACAATGACATCGAAGTTCATTCGGGCGTGAGCTTCTCCACAGTATTCGGCACAGGCGCCTCGAAACGTTCCTGTTCGAGTCGGCGTGAGCGTCAATCGTGTTGTCCGGCCCGGGATCATGTCGATCTTCCCTCCCAGCGCCGGAATCCAGAATGCGTGAATCACGTCTTCCGATTTCAGCAGGAATTGCACTGGCTCTCCGACCGGCAGACGAATTTCATTGGCCAGTTCGATGGCTTCACGGGTGTCGTCACCGGGATAACGAACTCGCCACCACCACTGCAGACCATTCACTTCAATCTGCAGACTGCCTTCCGGCGCAGGAGCCACCAGTTTTGGCAACAACTGCAGTCCAAACACCAGCAGGGTCGTCAGCACGACGGTGGGAAAGACAACTCCGCCGCCAATGATGAACCGAGCGGTACGTTGAGGATCATGTCGTTCGGGTTTAATCCAGACGGCATAGACCGCAAGCGTCACCATAATGAGCCAGATGAGAATCGCACCACCAAGCATCCACCAAAACAGCTCAGCAATCTGCGCGGCTTCCCGTCCGGCCGGATTTAGCGTCGACTGTGCGCCAGCGCAGCCGGCGATCGTGGGCAACATGGCAGCAGCGGTCAAGTTTTGGAGACGGAGATTCATGGATGTGGCTGCAGGGTTTATTCTTACGCCTTCTGGCAATTGGGTAAAACTTTTCATGAAGCAACAACGGGGGTTTTGAAGCCGCTCGAACCGAGATCGGCTATCCCGCATCAGGCTTTTGATTCGCGTTGTTCCGCAATGACCGTGTACAACGCGGGAACAACGTAAAGTGTAAACACGGTGCCCAGCGCCATCCCGACGCCCAGCGTAAAACTGATTGCAAAGCGACTGGCTGCCCCCGGGCCTCCACTGGTCAGCAACAGCGGCAGCAAGCCGGCGACGGTCGCCAGTGTGGTCATCATGATTGATCGAAACCGCAGCGCGGCGGCTTGTTCCATCGCCGCTCGACGATCAAGGCCTTCGACGCGCTGAATTTCCCCGGCAAATTCCACCAGCAGAATGCCGTGTCGAATAATGGAGCCAATCAAAGCCAGCAGGCCGATCTGAGTATAAATATTGATCGTAACAACGCCCATCGCAAAGAACAACAACGCTCCGGCAAGCGACATCGGAACACTGATGAGCATCACCAAGGGATCTCGAAAACTTTCGTACTGTGCGGCCAAAGTCAAATACATCAGCATCACGGCGAGACCAAATGCGAGCAGCAGCGTTGAACTTTCCCTGACGAATGCCCGCGACTGGCCTTTCCAGTCGGTGACAACTCCAGCGGGCAACAACGTCTCGCTTTTGTGCTGCAGAAAATCGATGGCTTCCCCCAGCGACACTCCGGGGGCAGGAACCGCGGATAACGTCGCAGCGTTCATCTGATTGAAGCGCAGCAGTGATCCCGGCTGAATGTCTTTTTCGAGTGACACGAACGTCGACAGCGGAACAAACTCACCGCTGCGGGTGGCGGTTTGATACTGCAGCAACTGCTCCGGTCGCAAACGTTCGTCACGCTGTACCTGAGGGATGACTCTGTAACTGCGACCATCGTAGCTGAAATAGTTGACATAGCCGCCGCTGAGCATCGTCGACAGATCTCCGCCCAGTCGGCTGATGTCAATTCCCAGATCAGCCGCTCGATCGCGATCGACTTTGATCCTGCTGCGAGCCTGATCGAACCTTAAGTCAGAATCGACATAGGTAAACAGCCCGCTGTCTCGTGCGGCTTTCAGCAGTTCCTGAGCCACTTCGAAAACAAACCGTTGGCCTTCGATGGAACTGATGACGAACTGCACGGGCGTACCTGATCCTGTTCCGGGCAGCGACGGCGGAGAAAGGATGACTGACTGCAGGCCGGCAACCTCAGACAGCGTCTGCTGAAACTGACCCTGAAGTGCCATCTGTGAAGAGTCACGTACATGCCAGTCTTTCAGAATGATCCCGCCGAATGCGCCGCTGCTGCTTCCTCCTCCGTTCACCACGAAGACCTGATTGACCGCATCCGATTGACGCACTTTCTTTGCAAGAATCGACGTCCAGCGTTCCAGTTGATCAATCGACGTGTTGGGCGCGGCCCGCGCGGTGACAATCAGGAAGCCTGTGTCTTCGTTTGGTGCAAGCTCTCGCCGAGCGCTCATATAGAAAAACGCCACGCTGACGAGAGCGATTCCACCGGCACCAAGAATGATCCAACGAGCGTCGAGAGTGATGGCAAGCGATTTCGCATATCCGTCGGAAACCCGTTGAAATGCTCGATCCACCTGCCGCGACAGCCAGCGATTTTTCGCCTTGCGTTTTAAGATTTTTGAGCACATCATCGGCACCAGTGTCAGTGCGATGATTCCGGAAAACAGTGTGGCGACCGCGACGGTGTATGCAAACTCCGTGAACAAACTGCCGGTGAGTCCGCCGATCAATCCAATCGGTGCGAATACGGCCAGCACAACAAGGTTCATTGCCACCACAGACCCGGCCAGTTCGACAATAGTCTTTCTGGCGGCTTCCGCAGGTGTGGCACCGGACTCGATGTGTCTCGTCGCGTTTTCAACCATCACAATGCCGTCATCCACAACCGTACCGATTGCCAGGATCAGAGCCAGCAGCGTCAACAGATTGATCGTGTAACCGAGCATCTGCATGGCAAAGAAGGTGCCGACGATTGCTAGGGGCATCGCCACAGCGGGCACGATTGCAGAGCGGATGGAACCCAGAAATAACAGGATCACGACCGTCACGATGGACAGCGCTTCCACCAGTGACCAGACCACTTCGTCGATGGAATCCTGGATGGCTTCGGTGCTGTCGTAGACGATCAGTCCCTGCAGTCCCGTCGGCAGCTGCTGCTGAATGTCCGGGATGAGTACACGGACAGCTTTGACCGTGTCCAGAACGTTGGCTTCCGGTGACACTTCGATTCCGATAAAGACGACTGGTTTGCCTTCGAACAGCACACTGCTGTCGTAGCTTTCGGCTCCAAGCGTGACTTCGGCAACATCCTTCAGCCGGATGATTGCGTCTCCCTGTTCGCGCAGCACGAGGTTTTGGAATGCTTTGACGGAATCAAGATTCGTTTCCGCCTGCAGCGAAATCGCCACCGTCGCCCCTTTTGTCTCGCCCACCGCTGCGAGAAAATTACTGCTTCGGATCGACGCGCGAACTTCGCTGGGTGTGAACTTCAGGGCGGCCAGACGTTGCGGATCAAGCCAGACTCGCATGGCAATCGTCTGAGCTCCGAAGACCTGCGCCTGCTGCACGCCGGACACGGTTTCTAAACGAGGTCGGACGGCGCGCGATAAGTAATCCGTGATGCGACCGGTGCCGATTTCGTCGCTGTAAAACGCCAGGTACATGGCCGCTCGATCCTGCCCGGAACTCACCGTCACCACCGAGTTCTCCGCTTCTGGCGGCAGTTGATTTTGCACCTGCTGAATCTTCGTGAGAATTTCAGCGACCGCTTCGTTGGGATCATAGTTAAGTTCCAGCCGAGCCGTGATGGTGCTGGCTCCAGGCGTGCTGCTGCTCTGTAGATAATCGATGCCTTCTGCCGTCGCGATGGCCTGTTCCAGCGGTGTCGTGATGAAGCCTCGCACGAGTTCCGCATTCGCACCAATATACGGCGTGATCACGGTGATGGTGGCGTTAGTGGTCTTGGGATATTCGCGGACCGTTAAACGAGCCAACGCCTGTATGCCAAGCAGCAGAATCACGAGGCCGACAACGGTCGCCTGCACGGGCCGCTCGATGAACCGTTCAAATACGTTCATGGCTTGGTTGACCGTGCTGGAACGTCGCGACCAACATCTTCATCCGAAACACGCAACAGACTGCCGTCGGAGAGCTTTAACTGACCAGCCGTGACAACTCGGTCACCAGACTGAATCCCCTGTGTGACTTCAATCTTTAGTCCTCGCCGTTTCCCTGTTTTCACCATCACCTGTCTTGCGACGGGTCGTCTTTCGGTTGCTTCGTCACTCGACGACGATTGCACGGCCGCCTGACTGGATGGCGTTTCAGCTTTCTGCTGATCGACCGTAGAAGTCACCTCGGTCGATTCATGCACCAAAAATACGGATTCACCGTAGGCGTTAAACGTCACCGCCGTTTCCGGAATAGCGACAACTTCGCGATCGCCGGGCAGTCTTAGCGTCACATCGGCGAACATGCCGGGGCGCAGCAGGACATCCTCATTTCGGATCGTCGCTTGTACGCCGAAACTTCGAGTGGCTTCGGCGACCAACGGACTGATCGCTGTCACTTTTCCGGTAAACGTTCGGTCGGGAAAAGCACTCACCTGTATTTCGACAGTCAGGTCCGCCTTCACAGTGGATGAGTGTTGTTCAGGAAGATCGAAGTTGACGTAGACTGGGTCAACCTGCTGCAGTGTCACCACCGGCGTGCCCGGACTAACGTATGCGCCAAGATCTGTTTTTCGAATTCCCAACCTGCCGCCAAATGGAGCGACGATTCGTTTCTTGTCGATGGTCGCCTGCTGGGCGGCCGCCTGCGCTTTTAGATTTTCCATGTCCGTCGCAAGCTGATCGTATTCATTCTGAGCAATCGCGTTTTTCCGCTTGAGCTCTTCGGCTCGTTCCAGGTCGGATTTCGCCTGTTCCAGTTGTGACTTCAACGAACGCAACTGCGCCTCTTCAGCAGACGAATCGAGTTGCACCAGTATTTTATCAGCGGCAATCGCATCTCCTGATTTAAAGGCGATCTTCGTGACGATACCGGCGAGTTCGCTGGTAACTTCGACGCCCTGAAATGCTTCCAGCGTGCCGACGGCTGTGAGTTCGACCGCCCATGTTTCGGATGCCGCGATCGCAGTCGTGACGGTCACGGGTGCTGGCCCGGCTGACTGCCTGAGCGGTGCTCTGCTGGCGAAATGTCGATAGCCAAAGTAGCTGCCGCAAAACAGCGTCGTCAAAGCGACGGCGACCAAAACCTGATGCTTCCACGTTGACTCCGACTCTGGTTTGTCGCTTCGTTGCTCGCCAGGATCGTCATCCGACGATACAGAATCTACGGCGTTTGTTGAAGAACTGGACATGTGCCGGCGGCTGGCGTTCTAAGCAGGAAAAGGGCGGCATGAATGGCTCGGTCGCGGCTATTGCCACAGCAGGAAAGCCAGCCCAAAGAGAGCGACCACCATGAAGACGATTGTGGCGGTGAACAGCGCAGTGCGCGGGTAAGCGTCGACTGGTGCCCGCCCCGGATCTTCTTCAACAGCAATGTTTGCTGCATCAGCCACTTTCGCCACAGAGAGGATTGTGAGCGGCTTCATGTGCTTCTCATCAGTTCCGACTCTCCAGAAAGCTAGAGCAGTCGCAGGAAGGTGCCCTGCGTTGGCAATATTGGCAGAGAAAAACAACAGCACGTATTGGCCATCTTCCCCTTCCGCACTGATCGCGCTTAAGGAAGATGATTCGCCGGGAATGCTGAGCTGCATGGCTTGTTCGAGATCATCGCGGGTGTTGAATCCTGACTGACCGATGTCCAGCCGCATTAACCCAGCATCTTTGTCCGAGGTGTAGACGACAAGCCTCCCTCGCACCCAGGTTTTGTCGATTGCGGATGACTCAGTGGTAACCTTCCGAACGGCAGAGGTCGTCATGTCTGGCTCCGATTTGAAGTATTGATTCAATCTAATGTTGTTCAATTATTGCAGAAACGTCGAGAGCAATTCCTGTGCCGAATGAGCGTTCAGCGCTGCCGCATTGTTCGTTGTTGCATTCAAGAGTTGGTCGGTCAACGTATCGTTCAAGCGATCGACTGAAGGCCCGTGCGATGATCGCGCAGCGCGGTTGCTGATCGACCAACCGGAGCCTCTTCAGCGGCCCGCGAACATTTGACAACTCAGATTCATTCTGAAATTTATCTGAAACGACGATCTCCATTGTTCGCCGCGTTCTCGCAGTCGGTTTCGTTTCACCATGATGATTTCACCGATCTGTTTGGCACACCGTTCGCTGCGAGGTCGTCAGTATTAAGGCGCGCAGATGTTCTGCTCGGTCATTACAAACGAAACAGAGAGGAACAAAACGATGTACTGGTTGAGAAACTCAGGAAGTTACGGAAGGAGCACAGGTGCTATTGCGATTGCTGTGGCGTTGTGCCTTTCGGGGATGGCAATCGCCGATGATGTGGAGCAAAAAGAGACCGACAAGACCGTGTCGACGCGTGTTGAGCATCAACTGCGACGAGACACGGGCGTTGATCTGGAGAAAATCGAAGTCGACGTCAGTCAGGGAATCCTGACTTTGGACGGCAGTGTACCGACTCTGCTCAGCAAGGAACGAGCGGCGAAGATTGGCGAGACGATCCGAGGTGTTCGGTCGGTGGTCAACGTGCTGAAGGTCGTTCCCAGCAAATTCGTCACTGACGAATTAATTCGGAAAGACATTGAAGCCGCCTGGTTGAGCGACCCCGCGACGGACTCATATGAAGTCACAGCTGAAGTCCATGACGGCGTCGCCACGATCAGCGGCGATGTTGAATCGTATCCGGAAAAACGACTCTGCGAAAAGGTCTCCAAATCTGTGAAGGGCGTCAAAGAAGTGCAGAACAATATCATGGTCGAATACGAATCGAATAGGCCCGATGTGGAAATCAAGGCTGACATCGATCAGACTCATCACTATAACGCCTATATCGATCGAACATCCCGTATTTTCACTTCCGTGAATGACGGAAAGGTCGCTATCAGCGGACTCTGCGGCAGCGCGGCGGAAAAAGCGAGGATCACAAGCGATGCTTGGGTTGCTGGAGTCATCGAGGTTGATGCGAGTAAACTGGAGACGAATGGATACCTGAAGGACGATGATCGCCGCAAAGAGATGTATCCAGATGTCACCGACGAAGCAATTACCGAAGCTGTCGTAGATGCCCTGTTGTACGATCCTCGAGTCAGCATGTTCAACATCGACGTGAAGTCCGATCTGCGACGAGTGACTCTGAAGGGTGAAGTCGACAACCTGAAGGCCAAACGGTCTGCCGTTCAGGACGCCCGCAACACTTATGGGGTCTGGTACGTCTATGATCGCATTCAGATCATACCCACAGCGGACGTCACCGACACCGCCATCAGGCAGAAGGTGAAAGCAGCACTTGAACGAAACGCTTTACTGAATGGCTCAACTATTGACGTTGCCGTGAAGAATGGCATCGCGAGGTTGACGGGAACGGTGAACACCTACTTCGGAAAAGCTTACGCCGACGATGTGGCTTCCACCGTGTATGGAGTTGCCTTCGTCAACAACGATGTCAACGTGATTTACACCGACATCGGCCTCCGATATCAGCCGTTCATTGATCCGATCTATCCCTATGATTTCGATTGGTACGACTATGAACCGGCCCCGGTTGTCAAACCTGATGGAGAGATCGAACAGAGTATTAACGATGAAATGTGGTGGAGCCCCTTTATCGACGCGGACCAGGTGACGGTGTCTGTTGATAGCGGTGAGGCCACGCTGACAGGAAAAGTTGATTCGTGGTATGAACGTGAAAAGGCTGTTGAGAATGCTTTGGAGGGCGGAGCCCGGAAAGTGATCAATAAGCTGGAATATGTTGATTAAGTTTCAATGGACTGGCATTTTCCGCCGCCCCCGGATTTGGGGGCGTTATCTCCATTACCTTAAACCGTAGAGTCGTTTTTCGTGTTCACAGTTGACGGGAATGTTCGGGTCGTATTCCGGACTTTTGCGGATCTGTTCACGGTAGGCGTTGAATTTGATCGTTGCCCGGACCAATCGATGCTCTCCATGTATTCCAGCGTCTGTACGACCAGATCGTCGGCAAAATGGCGATTGGTCTAAGGCATCACGACTGCTGACCGTCCTGTCGCACAGTCAGCACCGGACAGGGCGAATTGCGGACAACGTTTTCTGCCGTGCTGCCCAGCAGTAGTTGGCTCAGCGCACTGCGGCCACGAGTGCCCAGAATGATCAAGTCCGTGGTATGGTCTTTCGCAAACCCGATGATCGATAAAAAGGGAGTTCCGACGACCACCTCACGATGAACTCGCTGCGATGGCACATAGTCGCCAACGTCAATTTTCTGCAGATGTTGCTCCGCTTGAGATATTTGTTCCTCATCGAAGTTCGGCGGTGGGATAGCTCCCGGTGACAGCATGGCCGCAGAAATTGGCTCAGAAACATGCAAAAGGTAAAGACTCGAATCAAATCGACTGGCAAGTGACCGGGCATACTCAAACGCTTGGGCAGACGATTCGCTGAAGTCGGTCGGGTGAAGTATGCGGTTTAGAGTAATCATGAGGAAGGAGCTTTCATTGAGTGGTGATTTGCTATCTACGAAGTGTTTTGACCGCCGGTTTGTTATCTACGAGGGCATGATGATCGCAGTGTCGGCCAGGGAGTCGCTCAATGTCAGTCCACACTCGAACGCTGCCTTCGGCGCGGTTGCACCAAGTCGAGCGACCACGGCGGTGATGTTGTCTCGACCACCACGTTCATTAGCCGTCGAGACCAGTTCACGCATGACTTGCGTGATGTCTGCATTTGATTCCAGCGTCGCCGAAAGCTCAGACGCCGTCAGATAGTTGGTGAGACCATCAGAACACAGTAGTATTGTGTCATCGGCGTAAATTCGACGCCGCATGACCTGCGGTTGCGGTGGCTCTTTTCCTGCCGACACACTATTCCACAGCACGTGCTCGAAAGATCGATACGCTGTTTTGTCGTCTGGGACTTCGCTGAGATTTCGCAGCATTTGAGCCACTGTGTGATCGGCTGTCAGTTGAGTCGCTGCTCCATTGCGATACACATAACATCGACTATCTCCAACGTGCGTCACGTACAACCATGGACGACAGATCAAAGCCATCGTCAACGTTGTGCCCATGTCGGCGATTTCCGGATTCGCCTTGCCTTCCCGCCTGAGCAATTGATGCGTCTGAACGACACCAGCCGCCAGTGCCTCACGAAGTTCATCGTCGTCGTCAACATTCGGTTTGGTTGACGCCTTTAGCAATTCGGCAAGGTAGCGGCAATTGTATTCGATTGCCATGCGGCTGGCATGAGCGCCGTTAGTGTGACCGCCCATCCCGTCGGCAACAATCAGAAGTTGGCCCGATTGCGGGCGGCTTGCTGCAGAGAACCACGAAGCCGATTCCGGAATACTGCTCTCGCACAAAAGAGTGTCACCATCGAAGTCTGCAAACAGGTAGTTGTCCTGATTCGACGATCGCTTCATGCCGACATCTGTGATTCCGCCAAACTTCGTTGGCGATGGTTGAGAAGGGTGATTCATGGTGAGTTCTCCTGATTCGATATGCAGAAACCAAGTGCGAGTGATCGCCCGGAAACACTCCATTGTTCCTCCAAACAGGATGCTCACACAATCATAGGAAGTGTGCTGAAAAGACTTGATGATGATCGTGCTCCCTTTTTTGACAGCACTTAACTGAGATAACCGAAATGCAACTTCCATGCCGTAACGTGAGTTGCAAACGCCCTCAAACGTAGAGCGATCGGACGGCCCGACTGGTTATTGAGCGACCGCGGTGACAGATGGGAGTGCAACGTGAACGCTGGTGGCCGCCGAAAGCCCTGTCAAACCGTTTTGGCATACATCGGGCAGTTCTATGTGACCAAGGCTGAAACGTATCGGCCGACTCGATAGCCAGAATCAAAATCCAAGGCCGCAGGACGGGCACTAAGAAAATGCTAGTCACATCCGCAGCTACGCTCGACCACCGATCCAGTCGCACGTTCGCAGCACGTGTTGACGATATTCGGGGTCGCGAGACAGCTTGACCATCGACCGATAGCGTTCCGTCACCAGCTCCATCCCTTCCTTGCTGGCCAGAACTTTGCGACAAGCCTTCCGCAGAACTTCGCCGTGTTTAAGTAGTTCACGCCGCCGCGATTCGACCGACGTTTTGGCGGCAAGT
>JBDNHJ010000431.1:0-48428 GCA_041688835.1 Fuerstiella sp. | reverse complement strand
GTCTTGTGCTGACGAGTGACTTCCACACCGCGGCACTGATACGTGATCGTTTGCCAGCCCTTCGCATGGGCGGCGCGCTTCGCCAGAGAGATTTTGTTCTTGCCATAAATCGCACGACGCCCTCGCCGGTGAGGATCCGGCCTTCCGGGAAGACCGAAGAGGCAGGCGTCTCGTCGCAGCCGACTGACAACAGTGATGCCCAGGTTCATAACGGGCTTCAGAAACGGACGCGCAGCGTAAGCTCCATCGACCACCAGCCAGACCGCGGCTTCGATTTTCAGGGAGCGAATCGTGTTCACGAACCACGTCAGCAGTTGCACGCCGAGCTCATGTTTCGTGTGAAATGCCCAGTCATATTTGTCTTTCAGCTTCGGCACATCCACTTGGCGAACGTACAGCAGCGACCGCAGCGGCAACGCGATCACGCCTCGCAGACGATGTGTTTTCAGCCACGCCAGACTCACGCAGTTGTGACCGGATTCGGAAGACTTCTTATGCTGCCGTTGCGGACGAGGAGATTTCTTCTTACGCTAAGCCATCCGTAGCTGTCCAAGGGAAGTGTGAAGGTTGAACAATCACAACATCCTGGAGAGCCACTCTTTCTAAAATCCCAATCTCGTTTACCTAAAGTGCAGTTGGTCAGTGATCGTGATTCAATTATTGTCTGTCAGAAAGAGTGTCAGGCCGTCAGGTGGTGCGTTCCACAG
This sequence comes from Fuerstiella sp., assembly GCA_041688835.1. Lineage (GTDB taxonomy): Bacteria > Planctomycetota > Planctomycetia > Planctomycetales > Planctomycetaceae > Fuerstiella. Next base: position 47,721 of record JBDNHJ010000431.1, on the reverse strand, counting down.
GACATTTTGGCACTTGGACAGATCATGGAGTTGTCCCGCCTAATCCCGATTCTGCGTTTAGCGGGATCGGCGTCACCCCAAGTTCCTGCTGGTTTTGTATTGCAAGAACTGCCGCTTCCTTCGGGCGACCAGACCTGAACGGGTTTCCCGCCATTGGCAGTGTGGTTGGTGTCACCTCGGGCAAAGCCACCGTCGCTCAATGAAACTGTGGCGACGGTGTGACGTCAGAGCGAGTTAAGGCTTGCCGCAGGTCAGGCAAGACAAAGGCTCGAATCCGGGAGACCACTTTGCAGGCTCGTCTTCGGTTCGCAAACTTTAATCGTGAATTCGACGCTCAAGGTGTGAACATGGCACTCGAATGCGCGGCCCCAAAAAAAGAATGCGACCCGGCCAGTAAGAACGCATTGAGTGCGAATATACGCGATACGGCACGTTGTGTCTGATCGGCCGTTTCGATGTGGTGACGGGGCGGGGCGGGGAGTGTCTCCATCCATTGGGCCGACACGAACAGAATTCGATTTTCTGGAACACATCAAACGCACGGTTGATATTCATCCAGATGCGAAGTGGCGGTTCGTTGTGGACCAGCTCAACACGCAGTGATCAGCGAGTCTCGTCGAGTGGGTTGTTCTGATGGAAGATCTCAGTTTGTCTGCCGAGGAATTCGGTGTGTACGAGAAGAGAATAACTAGGGGACATTCGACGTTGTGGAAAAGTACAAAGAGGTGATTGCGTTCCCATTCGCCCGCTCCACCGCCAATGGGTTCATCCCAGTGGCGGAGGAATGCAACGAAAAATGCTCGACTCGGAGCGGTCGAGCTACGCGCGACTTCAGTGACTCAGTGTGCGCAGCGCTGAGTCCAGCACGCCATCAATTTTTCGCCGATGTCTTGCACTAGAAATTTCAGCATCAAGGATGACGTCGAGTCACCGTCGAACTACGGAGCCAGATCGGTTAGGACTCCGCCTTGTTCCAGATGCAGGTGGAACTGGTTGGGGCCGTTGTCGAATACGATTGGTCCCAGAGAACGATCGAACTTGTACAGCAGAACGGTATCGCTGGTGGATTCGAGGCGGCGCGCGGGAGTGAAGCGGTCGCTGTAGAGCGCTGACTTTGTGAGTCGGAATTCATCCAGTCGCCCGTTGAAGAATGAGCCCGGGCGACCGCCGCCATCCGGATCGGCACCGACAAACAGTGGCAGTTCATTCGTAGCCCGCTTGGCATTCGGCGCAACTGGTTTGCGATCCACTTCATCGCCATTGACAAACAACGCCACCGATTTTTCGTCGTAGACTAATGCCACATGATGCCATTCGTTCGCCGACAACGCCTTCGCGCTGCGGACTGTTACATATTTGCCATTCAGATGCACGCTGCCTGACGGGAATCCTCGAGAAGCGAAGATGCTGTAATCGCTGTTTTGAGTTTTCGCGAACACAGCCATGCGGTCGGTATAACTTATGGCATTCATCCAGCCTTCTACCGTGAATGCCCCTTGCGGCAGCTTTGCTTTGGCGGCGGGAATTCCAAACGCGTCGTCTCGACCGTCCAACTGCAACACTCGATTCGCCGATTCCGCAGGGGGTTCTGTCACGTGCAGATCGAATTCGACCTTGGTCGACACATCAGGAATGCCATAGCGAGTGCCTTCGGTCAGATAGTCCTGCGACAACACCAGTTCGATGCCTCGAAAAGAATTGTCCAACGTTGTCGTGTTGTATTCAGCGTTGATTTTCACCTTCTGAGACTGACCGGGTTTTAGTTTGCCATGCACGTGAGACGGAAACAGCATCCAATGACTGTCTCGACTGGAAGGTGTGACTGTGAATTCGATCGACTGCGAAGTGGGGTTAGAAATGACGGTTTCCAGAATGCTGTCCTCTGGCCCAGCGTCGGTGAGTTTCACGGGCGCGGAAAGTTTCAGTTGGGTTCGAGCCAGCTGGACGGCCTCCGCCTGTAGATCGGCGGTGATTTCTCGCACGTTCATGGCGGACCCGACAGGATACGCCGTCATCGCGATCTGTTTCGGACGCACGGTCACCAAGTGGTATTGGTGCAGATGCCCGGCTTCTGGCACGATGCTGTTAATGTGGGCTCCGACTGACGCCAGCGTGACGTATTCAATACCGTCGGTCGGATCGTATCTCATACGGTGAATATGTCCGGCAAATACGGCTGTTACATTGCCAGCTTTTTTCAGTAGAGGATGCACACGCTCCGTCCAATCGTTGCCGTAGTCTCCCTGCAGCCAACGTGGATGATGCAGAAAGATAAATTGGTGGTCATCGTGTTCGCCACGTTTGAGGGACTGTTGCAGGAACTCAAACTGTGCTTCACTGACCTTCTGACAGTTCGGTTTGTGAAAGGTTTTTTCTCCCGTTTCCGGATCACCTTCGTCGGAATACAGAGCGATGAAATTGCAGCGTTTGTGCTGAAACGAATACCACAGCGGCCCAAAGTGCATTTCGTAGTTGGCGTCGTGCTGACCGAACGGCATTTTTGCATCATCAGTCGGACGCCAGTAAACATCGTGATTGCCAGCGACCGGAAACCACGGGCACAACAGATGCTTCATAATCGACTTGTACTCCTTCATCTGAGTCATCCACGCCGGCGTCTGATCGTAACCGTTGATCAGGTCTCCCACGGTCATCACTAGGTCGGGTTCAAGCAGATTGACATCGCGGACGGCGTCGGCCAGCACATTCACGCCTTCAGCCGGACCGCCCGTGCGATCTCCAAAAACGGCGAACACGAATGCGTCGTCTTCCTTCGTCAACGGCAGCACGACTTGGCTGTCGCGCGTCGTGAAGAACCGTTTGTCCGAAGGAGCTTCCGTCGGATGCGGCGCGTTCACATGATGCTTATGGCGCGAATGAATCAGGTGTTCACTGTCAGCATCTTGAGCATTCACCAGTGGTGAGCCTAGCGTCGCAATCAGCATCAGTCCGAAAGTGAATGAACGTCGAAGCATCGGTTGTGTTCCCGTGAAAAAAACAATTGTGCAGCCCCACAAATTCTGTCAGTACGGAGGCTGTGTCAGTATTACGTAGTTTAAGAAGTCTTGATGGAGTTGACGAATTCAGGCACAGAATTTAGCCGTTCGCAACGAGCGTAGAAAGTCGGACTGCTTGACAAACATTCGGAGCCAAGCGTAAGCGGCACTGATTGTCAGAATAACCGCTTCATCTCAGCGGTACGCAGTCGCGGTGCTCGGTGGACGAGTTCCTGCTGTTCACCGATTTTCACTGTCCACTGGCGTTTCAATGTGAATGGAAGCGTCAGTTTTTTCAAAATAATGCAGGTTTTTGGGTAGCGAATTTATTTCTACCTCAGTTATGGTTGAGGCAAGCAATGCGTGAGTGTTGCTAATGCCTAATGTCATCAGTCCGTTGAATGAGGAAGAACTTCATGGTTGTGCAGAACTGGCTTCAGACGTTACGAATGTCCTTGCAGGCTTCCATCCGCCAACGGCGTGTGGGTTTAGGTGGGGGGGGGCAAACGGCGTGAACGTTCGCGGCGTTCAAGGCTCACCCAAGCGTGCTTGCAAACCGAACCGCTGGAAGAAAAAATTCTGCTGTCGGCGACCACGGGCATGAGTGCGGATTCATCAGCCAACGACGATCCGATGATGATGGATTACGCTGGGTTTGACTTCGACTCCAGCGCGGCGTCCACATCGTACGGCAACACGTCTCTGACCGATTACGTCAGTCAGTATACGACGTCGTACGATACGAACTCCGGTGCGTACGATGGCACTTCCGGCGCAGATTCTACTGCAAACTTCGATTCGTTAGCGGACGATATATCCACAACAGATTTCGACACGTACTACGAAGACTACGCAACGGTCGACGGCATGCTGACTGACACGGAGACAGCGACGGCAACGGACTCCAACACCGCCGACGACAGCTCCAATGACGACGGAATGTTCGATGACGGTACGTCCGATCCGACGTCTTCCGAAACCGACTCCAACGGATCTGCTGGTGTTGGCTCGAACACCCCGGCATCAAATACGGATGGCGATTTCGGAATGCCGACCGGAACGAATCCTGCTGAGCCACCGAGCGGCGCGGGGAATGATGGCACTGGCGCCGACGACGACGGCAACAGCGACGACAGCGATCAGGAAGCGGAGGATCGGCAGGCGGCTGACGACGCGGGAGCTGCGTTCGATGAAGCCCTGAGTGCCGCTCAAGCCGCGATGAGTGCCACTCAGACCGACTTCGCATCAGCCACCACCGAAGCCGATGACGCGTTAGGTTCCGCCGTCGATTCGATTACCTCAACTCTAACGACCGCAGGCGAAGGGGCGGATTCCACATTCGACACGGCGGTTGACGCGGCTCGCGCTGCAGCGCAAGTTGCGATTGACGGGCTGACGGGAACAATCACGGCCGACACCGCCGCTAGCGATAACACGCTGAACGCTGCCTTGGAAGCCGCTCAGCAAATTTTGGACGGTTTGCTCAGCACTGCGGAATCAGACTACGACGACGCTTTGGATGTGATCACCGGCGCGTTGAATTCTGTCATCGATACAGAAACAGCGACTCTGGATGCCGCCATCGACACCGCGATCAGCACCTTCGATGCGGCACTGGCTCCGATTTCTGCGAGCTATGACACGGCTGTCGATCTGGCCACGACCACGTTCGACGACTTGCTGACCGCCGCCGAAGATTCGTTTGCCCTAGCCACCGGCAGCGGTTCGACGGGGACGCTGGGCGTTTACAATTCCACGGTGGCCAGTGCTACCACGACGCGGGATTCTGTGGTGTCCAGCCATCCGAACGTCGCGGAATTCGACGGTGCAGCGTTGCTGAATTCGCCAGCGGTGGTGACCGCGATCTCTGGTGCCACTGCCTTCTTGGAATCCACGATTGATGGGTTTATCGCGTCCTTCGAGGCCGCCTTGGACGGCCTGATTGCCATTTACGACGCTGCGATGTCGACGGCTGACGATGCCCACGAAACCGCGACGACCGCCGCTAATTCTGATTTCGACGATGCCCTTGAGCTGGCGAATTCGAGCTACAACACGGCTGCTGAAGATGCGGGCGACATCTACCAAACCGGAATCGATGGGCTGCAATCCGCGTACGATACAGCCGCCTCCACGGCGCAGGGAAGTTATGATTCTGCGGTTAACGCAGCGACCCTTGTTTCGGACGCCGCACTGCTGACCGCCCAGACAACTCATGACGACGCCGTCACTGCCGCCGAAGGCGTTTACTGGGCTGCCGTCGGTCCACTGAACACCGCGCACGCTGCCGCGATTGCCGGCATCGACAGCGACTATCAAACCAACCTGCTGGCCTCCGCGGCGCAATACGCAGCCGCCATGCAGGGGCCGCAGGATACTCAGGCGACCGCCAGCGCCACCGCGACCAATACTTACTACGCCAGCGTTGCTACGTATTCGCAGACGCGGACTGACACGATCCAGTTAGCCTCGCACGCATTCTTTGAAGCCCAGAATATCGCCCGTGAAGACTACGATGCCATCGCGGGCGCCTTCTGGTCGGCCATGGCGATGGTGATGGGCGAATTCGACATGTCGGCGGTGTACGGGGCGGCGAAACAGTTTGCCGTCGATGTAGCCCGTGCTGACGTTGATGCTGTCCGCGCTCAAGGCGGCGCGGCGGTGAAATACACCACCGACGAACGAGCGGCCGATACGCAGAAGGTTCGAGCGCTCAACGCGGCTCAGCATGCGTTGAGCACTGCTGAAGCGGGCGCTTCAATGGATCAATCGCTGCGAGACATCGATTTCAAAGAAACGATGTTAACGTTGAAGGCCACGAAAAATGCGGCGCACGCCATCGCCGTGCAAGGGCACCAAGCGACACTGGACATCGCCAAGGCCAACGCGACGAAAGGGCTGAACATCGCCCAGAATGCAGCCGGTGCGACTTTGGCCAAAGCCACGGCCGATGCGCAGCAGTTGCAGACAAAGGCGCTGTCCGCCGCCACTCAAGTCTTCGCCGATGGTGCCGCCGGTTTCGCGATTGCTCAAGGACAAGCACTGGCGGCAGCCGCCGAAACGCAGACCAATGCTTCAGCCGCTGCCAACGCGAACTTGTGGGACGCACTGTCCGTCGCGGACACCGCATTCACCATCGCGGCCTCAACAGCCCAGTCTGCTGTGGCCAGCGGATTGGTGCCGCACCAAACCGGATTGGTGTCCAGTATTGGTGGAGCGATCGCGGCGTACAGCAACACTGTTGTGACCGCTCAAGTGTCCGCGTTTCGAGCTCAAGCACCGACCGACCCGGACCACAACGCGGTGGCCGATGCTTGGCAGTCGTTTCACACGGACACCTCCACTGCCGCCGACACGGCAGCCGCCAATGATGCGGCCGCGCTGTCAACGTTCTTGTCCAGCACCGCAGCAGCCGGCCCGGCAATGACAGTCGCGCTGGCTCAGGCGGCGGAAACCTACGCCAACGCCGGGCGAGCCCCATACCTCGCCGCCGTGGCCAGCGCTGCCGCCGCTCAATCCGCCGCCATCAACAACATGGCTCCGCACGCATTGACGGCGTCCATTGATGCCAACGCGGCGGCCAAAGATCGAGTCGACACCGCGGCCGACGCCATGCACGATGCCGCTCACGACAGCATCGATGCGTCTCAGGCGCGAGCGGACGATGCCGCAAACCATGTCCACCAGTTTGTGGTCAGTGCGATTCCGGAAGGCGTGACAGAATTCACAGAAACGACCAACGCGGCTCGCGATCGAGCGACTGATAGAATCGGCTTCGCCTCGCAAGCTCAGCGAGACGTGGTGGGCCCCAGCTACAACAACACCATCACCAAACTCGACGCCGCCCTAACCGCCGCCAACAAGGCGGCCGGTGCCGATGACGGCGTGGCAGTCGCCGCCGTGGCCAAAGGCGCAGCAGATGATGTCGTCGCGGCTTGGCAACACGTCCACAACATCAACGCCCGAGCCGCAGAAACCTTCGCCAATTCCGGCCCCGGCGGAATGACCATGGCCGTCGGCTCGATGATGGCGGGCGTTGGTGATTTCTTCGACGGTGCCGCTGAAGGTTACTTGCATTATCTCAGTAATCCATCCGCGATGGACCGGGATTTGCGGTATGGGTTTTATGGACTGTTGGGCGTCGCGGCCGCTTCAGGGACAGCTGCTGCGGCCCTTGCAATAGCACCTGTGATCGCTTCTGCATCGATTTCGTGGCCGGCAATTTCATACGTCCGCGGTGCAGTGGCGGCAGACGGCAGCCTTATTTTCATAAGTTCGCTGGTCATTCCAGCAGGCACGATCACGGGAACGCAGTTCTTGAGCGCTGGGGGGTTGCTCGGCGGCGGGTATCTTGCGATGACTTCCGAGAATGGTGAGTACCTCGGAGCTTTACAAAATGCCAAGCGGGAATTGCAGACCAATCGACAATTCCGAAACTACTTCCATAAAGTATATAAGGAAAAAATGGGAATGTCGGGTGGTGGGCAAAACAATCCCGATATGTCGCTCCGCCATATACGCGATGCACTGATTGAGTGGTTAGAGTTGGGAGGGCCCAGTGTATAGCGTCCTTCGACTTGTTCTGCCCACCGCGATGCAGACAGATCTAAAGCGATTCAAGCCATTTTGCTCAAACGGCGCTCCCTCATTCGTGAACGGTAGAATCTCACTTTCCGTCTTCGAAGGTCCGGACTGGTCCCGGCATATTGTAGCGATTTCTCAGCTTATTGATTCCTTGGAGAAAGAGTTCGGAGAGAGTCTGGGACAAACTATCGGAGGAGTGATTGATGTCGCTGTCGACTGGGAGGATTACAATGCGAACTTGCTAACGGAGCTGACCATTCCCCCCACGTTGATCGGAACTCTGGGTCGTTTGAAACTGGCGGTCACGATCTCAATTTACGGGGGAGAATAATCTACTATGGGTCAGCCCGTTGAAAATGTCTAACGGAATCGCGATAAAGGAAAATTCACAATGCCCATTTTCGCTCTCCAGATGAGCAACGACAACGGTTCAACTCAGCCGACGCCATTCCCACTCTGGAGACGAATAGGAATCGTCGCCTGTGTGAGTTTGGGTGCCTTATTCGCTGTGCGTGCGGCCACCGCACCGGCGACCGCGACTCCGACCATTCAGCCCGATGTCGAGACGACTCGCGCCGAGAGAGAACAGGTGGACTCGGCCTTTTCACCTACCACAGCCAGAAGGGAACGCATGGGGACACAGGACTTTGTTGAAAGTTTCGGTGATTCCGTTACGATTTCAAGCGTTGTGGCGGTTTTATCAAGGAATTTTTGATGGCTCGTTTAGCTCGTGGTGAAGTTTTTGCTGATGATGAAGTGGCCATTGTGCATGTCATGAATCGGACGGTTCGTCGTTGCTTTTTGCTGGGTGATGATCCGGTAACTGGCAAGAACTATGACCATCGTAAACAGTGGATCGATGATCAGCTGGATCAGCTGGTTCAGCAGGCCAAGTACTTCAGAATCGACCTGCTTTGCCAAGCGATCATGTCGAACCACTTTCATTTGGTCCTGAGATCTCAGAAGACTGGGAAATCGCGATAAGGGGGACATTCTACTTTTACGAAATCATCAGGGGTCGGCAACGGTGTTGAATGCACGGTAGGGATCAGATATGAGCAACGACAACGGTTCAAATCAGCCGACAAAATTCCCGCTCTGGAGACGACTCGCAATTGTCGCCTGCATGAGTCTCGGTGCCATATTCGCTGTGCGTGCTGCGACCTCTCCCGCGACCGCCACTTCGAGCATTCAGCCGAATGTCGAGACCACACCGTCTGAGGAAATGCAAGCGAGGGTGACTGTAAAGGGAGGTGACTGTAAAGGTGGTGACTGTAAAGGTGGTGACTGTAAAGGTGGTGACTGTAAAGGTGGTGGCTGTAAAGGTGGTGACTGTAAAGGTGTCAGGAACCGTTTATTTCAATTTTGGTCTTCCGTGCGGGCGGGTGGTGATTTCAAGGCCCAGTTTTCGGGGCGTGGTTGTCGACCACGTTTCATCTCCAAATGGTGATCCTCGCTTGACACTTCGGCGGATGGCAGCCAGTTCCGCCTCTGTTTGAGAGGAATTGACATGCTCTAGCCAGCTAGGGATGCGTTCAACGGTGGCTGGAACCTTTATTCGCTTTGGGCTCACCTCTCGCCTATCGGGCAAGGTGGCGCGATCTTCCGCCAATTGGGGAGGCGAGGTTTTGGGCTCGGCATGCAAGTAGCGAGGGCTGATTTGGCGGCGACCGCATTGACCTGAGGGACGCCCGGCGGGCGTCTTGCATTGAGTGCGCTAATCCGCCCGGCGGAAGCCTTTGTTGACTATGCAATAGATTGGTGGAATGAATAATGCGACGACGAAACGAGTCCAAGTACGAGGAGCAGCGAAAAAACTTGGGCAATCGGTGGATCCTCATCTGCGTGACGGCAATGTGTGGATTGGGGACTACGGTCGCCGTCGTGTTCAGAGACCGCGGCGAGTGGTGGGGATCGGCCGCCGGGGCAGGCGCGCTGGTCGGTCTCGGTTTATTCGTCTTGGCAGCTGAAGCGTACGGTGTCGCAACGCGATGCGTTTGGCGCCGACGACGAGGATATCCGTTCGCGGTCGGAGATCGGGTGCAATTCACAAGTGGCGATGAAAAAGGCCGAGCAGGTCGTGTGCGATCCATCGCGCAGGGACAGATGTACTTTGATGTTGTTGTCGACAACGAGACGGCCGACCGGAGGCCGCAGTGGATTTCAGCTGGGCGTCTCAGCAAAATCAAACTGGGCTGTGACTCCGGATCATAAGCGCAAACATCGACAAACGCTTTGACTTTTCCTGACTCTACCGAATTCTATGTGTGTCATATCTTTGACGACATAGTCCATTGATGTCGCCGTTCAGGAAAATTGAGGTGGCGTCACAACTCGTACAGGAAAATTGTGTACAAGAAAATTCCTGCGCAACCGTCTCTCAACGGCCCAAACAGAAGAACAATGCCCCTTTATGTGGTCAGCTCATCTTTATTCCGCACTTTGCCGAACGGGCGCGGATCGCAAGTCTACTTCACCGCCAGAATGGAAGCGAAGTTAAAGCATTGAAACCATGGTGAAACTGTGCGGAAGCCAGCGGTTTTTAGGCGTGACACGTGCGCGTCCAGCGTTTCTGGTAGTAGTCGATTTTCGATCGCTGTGCGTTTCTGAGCGATTTCAAGATCGCTGTATCCGTGAGCTCGCTTGAAGTCGTGATGCAGTTTCGTCATCAGTTCCTGTTGTGCCGGATCGTCGAAGCAGATTTTTTCGGACAGCACCAATGCTCCGCCGTCCAGCGTTCCCACTGCAATGCCACCGATGAATTCGTCACGTTGTTCGGGCGGAAGAAATTGCAACGTCAGATTCAGAACCACCAGTGACGCGTTGGTGACTTTGACGGTACGCATGTCCGCCTGCTGTAAGTCGACGCGGTCGCCTGTGTCGCCGCTTTGTTTCAGGCGTTGTGCCAGACGCGTGACCATCGACTCCGAATTGTCCACCGCGCAAATCCGGCAGCCGGGTTTGGCGTGCTGACGAATCAACAGCGTTCCGGCACCCAGTGAACAACCGAGGTCGTAGACGTTTGTGCCGGGCACGGCATACAGCTCTGCACACTGAGCAATCATCGACAGCATCGACGCGTAACCCGGCACTGATCGACGGATCATGTCGGGAAAAACGTCGGCCACCGAATCGTCGAATTCAAAATCGCCGACGCGATTCAGCGGCATCGAATAAATGCGATCTTGATTCACGGCTACATCACTTCCGCAGTTTTAATGCCCAGCAGCGACAGCCCGGTTTTTAGGGCTCGTGCCATCAAGTCACACAGAATCAATCGACTGGCTTTAATGTCTTCCGATTCAGCACCTTTGACGGAACACTTTGCATAGAAGGAACTGAATTTATTAGCCGTTTCGAATAACCAACCAGTCATCAAATGAGGTCGATAATCGCTCAGCACACCGTCAATGGCTTGGTCAAACTGAATCAACTGCAATGCTAACGCGCGTTCCTCTGGACAAGTCAACAGCAGCGTTGCACCGGATACCTTGAGGCTGTCACGTTCCACACCGACTTCGCGAAAGATGCCGCAGATTCTGGCGAACGCGTATTGCATGTAAGTTGCCGTATCGCCCGTGTTGGCCAGCATCTTATCCCACTGAAATTCGTAATCACTGTCTCGATTGTGATGCAAATCGGCATACTTAATTCCACCAACCCCCACGATTTCCGCAACCTCGACCCGTTGCGCTGCCGACAGAGCAGGGCTGTCACGTTTGTCATCGTTTTCGGCGACAACCTGTCCAGCTCGAGCAATCGCTTCATCGATCAGGCTTTCGAGGCCCACGTTGTCGCCGGATCGAGTCTTGAAGGGCTTGCCGTCGGAACCCATCACTGTGCCGAAGCTGACGTGCTGGCACTTCAGGTTTTCGAATCCCCACAGTTCACAGGTTTTGAACAGCAGGTTGAAATGTTCTGACTGTCGCTTGTCGACAACGTACAGAATTTCGTCCGCCTTCAATTCGTGAACACGATACTGAATCGTAGCCAGATCGGTGGTGGCGTAGGTGTACGCCCCATCCGTCTTCTGCACGATGAACGGCGCGGTGTTGCCTTCGATGAACACACAGACGGCTCCATCGCTGTCACGTGCCAGTTGTTTTTCCCTCAGGCTGTCGACCACCCCTGCCAGCATTGGATTGTAATAGCTTTCTCCCAGCGTCAGATCGAATTTCACATCCAGTCGTTGGTAGATTCGATCTAACGCAGTCACGCACGCGGGCAGAAATTCGTCCCACAATTGCTGATTGGCCGCGTCGCCAGCGTGGAGCTTCGACGTTTCGAACCGCGCTAGTTTGGCGATGTCCGGGTGAGCGTCCGCCAGCACCAGCAGTTTGGCGTCGGCCTGCAGTTCGGCGATCTTTTCCTCGGCCGATTTGATTGCGTCTTGAGTGTCTTTCACGCCCTTGTGTTGGCTCTTGAGTTTCTTCTTGGCCTTCTTGTCTGCGGGATCAGAATCTGCAATCGCTTGTTCAAGTTCCGCCTGTAGCTGCGTCGCTGTTTGATGCAGCGCTGGCAGTTTGTGTTTGGCGGCGTGATAGTCGCAAAGCTGATTCACCAGTTTGTATAAGCGTGCCAGCTCACCCACCGCGTCTTGAGCATAAGCTGCTTCGTTGACGAAATTTCGGTAGCCATAAATGATCATGCCGAACTGCGTGCCCCAGTCTCCAATATGATTGTCGCTGGTGACCTTGTGCCCAGCGAATTTCAGCGTTCGGCAAATCGCGTCGCCGATAACGGAACTTCTCAGATGACCGACGTGCATGGGCTTCGCCACATTCGGTGACGAGAAATCCACAATCACGTGTTTTGGGTTCTGTGCAGGTTCCACGCCCAGTCGGTCATCACCGGCAATCGCGTCGGCACGTTCACAGATCCAGGCATCTTTGAGCTTCAGGTTGATGAAACCCGGACCTGCGATTTCTGGCGGTTCGCAGAAGTCACTGACATCGAGGCCAGCAACAATGTCGGCGGCGATCTCACGCGGCGGCTTGCCCAGCTGTTTCGAAAGTGGCATCGCACAGTTGGCTTGGAAGTCGCCGAACTTCAGATCCTGCGAACTGCGGATCATGTCCAGTAACGGCCCGACGTCGTCGGTCAGCGGTTTCAGAGCGGTGGCGAATCGGGCCTTGAGTGTCTGCAGAATGCTCATGTTTGGTGGCAACAGGTGGAAATAAAATGCAATCGGAGATGTCAAACGAAGGGCGTCGTCCTTCGAAACCGGATGTTGGCGGTGTCTGATGGCCAATGCAAGGTCGGTCACGGTCTGTGCTGGACTCACCGGAAAACAAGACACCACAAGGTTCGCGTTGCGAAAATATTTGTTGATCCGATTGCGGAAAACGTTCGTTTGACCATACTGCGGGAACAAACACTAACATTTCGACGCGATCCGCTCATGAAAACTGCGTCTTCAAACGACTGCTGAGTCGTTTTATTAAACCACCGAACCTTGGGAGTTTCGTATGTCAAATGGTCGCCCAACTGCGGCGTTTTACCTCGCCGTGTTTGCCGTTGTCGGAGGTTTGGTCTATTTCGCGGCCATGAAAGCCGGAATGTTCGGCGAACCTGCAGAACCTGTCCCAGCCGACCGGGCCAACGACACGGATCTCGATCCGAACGAACTCAACCTAGGAGACGCTGGTAACGCAGAAGCGGCTTCTTCCGACGACATTGTGACCACAGTCAAAGAATACGAATACGTTGCAGCGGAACGTTTGCCAGCCGTCAAAGGCACAGCGGCTTACAAACCGCTGGAAGATAACACGGTCAAATTCGCTCTGAATGTCTGGGCCGGTTGGGCACCAATCATTCACGCCAACGAAGGTTTTCTGCCCAAGAAAGTCTGGAAGACCACTGACGGCAAAGAATTCAAACTGCATCTGATTTTGATCGACAATCCGGTCGAAATGCGTGATGCGTATGCTTCGGGAGACCTGCACATCGGCTGGGCCACGGTCGACATGTTGCCCCTGTTTATGGAAGGCTTCGTCGATAAAGCGGGCGAGCCGCGAGACAGTCGTATTATGCCGCGAATTTTTCAGCAGATCGACTGGTCCAATGGTGGCGACGGAATCGTGGCGCGTGACAGCATCAAGAAGATCGCTGACCTGCGTGGCAAGAAAGTCGTGTTGGCTCAAAATTCGCCATCACAGTACTTCGCCCTCAGCATGCTTGTCGCCGGTGGTCTGCAACCGCACGAAGTGAATTTCATCTACACCAACGATGCGTTCGAGGCCGCAGCAGCTTTCAATGCTGACAAGTCGATTTCGGCCTGTGTTTCGTGGGCTCCTGATATTTACAACTTGTCTGAGCAGACTGGCAATCGCATGCTGGTCAATACACTGACCGCCAACAAGCTGATTGCCGACGTCTGGTACGCTCGAGCCGACTTTGCCAACGACAACCCGGATCTGATCGAAGGCATTGTGCGTGGAATCTTTGATTCCGTCGAAACACTCAAGGATCAAAGCGAACGGCAGAAAGCGGCCGAGTATATGGCTCAAGGCTATCCGATTCCGCAAGACGAATGCCTGGGCATGCTGGCGGACGCTCACTGGACCAACTATGCGGAAAACAGGGATTTCTTCCTGAACCAGAACAATCCTGCACGCTTTGAATCTGTCTGGAATCAGGCTTACTACATCTACCGTCGAATCCGTTCGATCACACATCAGCCGGTGCCATTTGACCAAGTCGTCGACTTCAGCGTTCTGAAAAAACTGGCCAGCGAAGAGAAATACGCGTCGCAGAAGAATGAATATCGAGTTCAGTTTGCGCCCAAGAGTACGGGGCAAATCATTGCAGAATCTGATGAGGTCTTAACCAACACTGTCATCATCCATTTCGCTCCGAACCGCCATGACCTAGATCACAAAGTCACGCGAACTCAGGCCGACGGCAGCGAAAAGGAAGAATTTTATGACCCGAACGTCGACTTCGTGTTGGAAGAAATTTCGAAAGTCGTCGGGCAATTCGGCGCGGCACGGATCGTGATCGAAGGGCATACGGACGCGTCGATGAAGTCGTTGCTGCCGGATGATTCACTGGTTCGAGAACTGTCTGGTTACCGAGCAAACGCGGTCAAAGAAGCTTTGGCTCAAAAGTATTCGCTGGATCCGAATCAATTCAATTCGGTGGGACGTGGCTGGGAACGCCCGGCGGACCCAGCCGACCCGATGAACAACGCTAAGAATCGTCGCGTGGAAATCCGCGTGTTCTCGGCCGAGCAAGAGTAGTCGGACGGGAGTTGATGTTGTTTCTCCACCGAATTTGTGAAGCTGTCGAGTTAGTGAGCGGCACGGCGCTATCCGCCGGCTTGTTTTACCGGTGGCTTCGGCGGGTGGCTAGCGCCATGCCGCTCACAAATCCCGTGAGCGTAGTGCAAAAACGTGTCTCCACCGATGTGAAATCGGTGGAGGACTTTCATTTCGTCTGAAGGTTGTCAATGAGCTCCGATATCCCACCGGAACCTGAGTCACCACGAGCACAGTCGCCGCTGACCGCAGTTGCTCTTCCATCCGCGCCGTCATCGCATCGCTGGTTTGGATTGCGTAAAGAAATCTCAAGACCAGTGGCTGTGATCGCGGGATGTTTGTCGATCGCGATCTGTGGGGCGCTGTGGTGGTGGACTACGAATGGTGCGGGTGAAGAGCGAATTCTGGGGCACAGTCAACTGCCTTCCATTCCCGAAACCTTGGAACGCATCCCGGAAGTGTTCGACGCCGAAAGCCCGGAACGTCATATCCTCGACAACACTTTCGTTTCGTTAAAACGAGTCATCGTGGGCTTCATTCTGGCGGTTCTGATCGGCGTTCCTATTGGAGTTGGCGCCGCCTGTTTTCCACTCATTCGCAGCTTCTTCGCGCCGCTGGTGTTGTTTGGGCGGAACATCCCCATCGCGGCGCTGATTCCTTTGGTGCTGGCATTATTTGGCACTGGCGAAACGCAGAAGTACATGTTCATCTTTGCCGCTTGCGTGGCGTTTATTATCGCAGACACAATTGATGCCGTCAGCGAAGTTGCCCAGCGTTATGTTGAGACGGCTTTGACGCTTGGGGCGTCTCGGCTGCAAATTGTGTTCAAAGTGCTGGTGCCGTTGGCCATGCCGATGGTGTTCAATTCTTTGCGAGTCCTGTTTGGATTGGCCTTCGGCTACATCATGCTGGTGGAATTCATGCACGATGGCGAAGGGGCGGGAGGTCTGGGATTTCTGCTGAATATCGCTCGCAAACGCAGCATCACAGAATATACAGTGATCATCATTCTGACGATTCCACTGGTGGCGTGGATGATCGACCAAATGTTATACGTGGCTCAATGCTGGTTGTTCCGCTGGAAGTACGGCAAAGAATCCGAACGCAGCATCCCCTTTCAGGCGTCACGCTGGCTGGTCCGTCTGTTTTGGAATCCACAATCGCCTACGTCATAGCCAACGCCGGAGCTTCAACGCGAGACACCAAGTCTTCGAGTTCCTGAATCGCTGCCTCAACGCCATCCTCAACGCGGCCATGAGCCAACTGCTGCAACCGCTCGGCGGGAGCCGTAAAGCCTCCGAAGCCGACAGTGCCGCCGGTGCCTTTTAGCTTATGAGCCAACTCGCGCAGCTCATGGAACTCACGCGCCGACCATGCTTGGCGAATGTCAACCATCAGCTCAGGCAGCCCTTCGACGAACTGCACAACGATCGCATGGAATTCCGGAATTTCGAGCGGTAGGGTGGAGTGAATCGCAACACGTTTCGATACCAGAACAGCATCTTCCGGAACACGTGCGACCGTTGGAGACAGGGCATTGTCGACCAGCTTCATGATGTCGTCGAGGCTATTCGCGACAGCGGCTGAAGGTTGGACTAGCTTCGCGGGCGAAGCGGGCGATTCTGAAATCGTTGCCGGAATTGCATCGGTCACCGGCGAATCATCCACTGGCAAAATTTCGGCCAATGTCGCCAGCAGCTTGTCGATGTCGATGGGTTTCGTCAGGAAGCCCGTGCAACCAGCGGCTTCACAACGCTCTCGATCCGACTGCATCACGTTGGCGGTCAACGCAAAAATCGGCTGCGTCAAACCTTGTTCACGCAACATTCTTGTGGCTGTGAATCCGTCCATGATCGGCATCTGCATATCCATCAGCAGCAAATCAAAGTTCTCTGCAGTCGCTTTTTCCACAGCCTGCAACCCGTTTTCCGCTTCAGAGACAGTCAGCCCGGCATTGGTTAACACTAACCCGACCAGCTGTCGGTTGGCTGGTGTGTCGTCAGTGACAAGTACTCGAGCTGGTTTGAATCGGATGTTCAGACGCGTTTGTTGATCGCACAGAGTTGTCCGTAGCGTCAGCGCGGCTTTGTCGTTGTCGACAAATTCGACACCCGCCAGATCACCGGTGTCGACGGTGAATGCGAACGTGCTGCCTGCTCCTGCAACGCTGGTCACGGTGATTTCGCCGCCAAAGGCTTCTGTCAGTCGTTTGCTAATGGCGAGGCCAAGTCCCGTCCCGCCGAAGCGTCGTGTGACCGAACTATCCGCCTGAACGAACTCTTCAAAAATCTTGCTGCATTGTTCGTCTGTCATGCCGATTCCGGTGTCGACCACACTGAATCGAACCTGCGACCGCCCATTGAGTTCGACGGCTTCTGCTAGGATTCGAACACCACCGGTTTCCGTGAACTTGATGGCATTGCCGACCAGATTCATCAGAATTTGACGCAAGCGAGTGGGATCGCTGTGCATCGTGACGGGGATGCGGCCGACAATTTGCTGTTCTAAAAAAAGTTCTTGGTCGTCAGCCTTCATCTGCAGGACGCTGATCACTTCGCTCATCAACTGGTAAGGATTACACTCGCAAATTTCCAGTTCCATCTTGCCAGATTCAATTTTCGACAGATCCAGAATATCGTTAATCAGGCCGACCAGATGAGTTCCGCTGGCATGAATCGTATTCAGGTAATCACGGCGAGTCGCTTCGCTGTCTTCCATGCCGCGTCGCAGAATATCGGTAAAACCAACGATCGCATTCATCGGGTTGCGAATTTCGTGACTCATGTTGGCCAAAAAATCGCTCTTGGCCTTGTTGGCTGCTTCGGCGTCGTCTTTCGCAGCTCGCAGTTCGATTTTGTTCTTCTCCAGCGTCGTCACATCATCGAACGTCACCATCGCGCCACGATTTTCGTTGTCATTGCCCGCCAGAGGTGAACAGTTGACTCGAAAAATCCGCGACACACCGTTATCCGACGGCAGTTCCATCATCACATTCGAAACGGCTCGATTTTCAGTCAAAGCGCGTTGCCACGGTGCCATGCTCCAAGCGTCAGCGTCCACCAGCACGAACTTCAAGTCCGCCGCCTTGACTCCTGCCAATTTATTTTCGTCGTAGTCGGTCATGATTTCCATCGCGCGATTGGCCAGCAGCACGCGATTGTTCAAGCCAACAATCATCAAGCCTTCAGAAAGAATGTCCAACGCTTCTCTCACGCGCCGCGGAACAGCCTGTGATGGATCCAGATTCTTCAGCACCATGGTCAGAAACCAGCGAAACGTGAAAAACGCAATGGGCGCGCAGAACAGCAGCAGTTTTGTCTTGCTGGTCTGAAACTTGCCGATTATCCCGGCTGGACGCAACGGTTGAAATGCCACTTCGAGTGTCGCCCATTTTCGTTCGTTGTTCGCGGACAAGGTGACCTGCATGAAATCTTCTGTGGAAGTTTCTCCTAGATCTTGGGGCCAATACTGTGCATGCATACTGGTTTCTGCAACGAGTTGACCGTTGCGTCGAATCCCGCCGGACACAACCTTCTGCTCTCCATCAATCTTGCCGTCTTTCGCCTGCAAATCGTGCCGCTCAACCAAAGCCTGCAATACACCTTCCAGCTTCGTGAGCTCTCCCGCTTGGATAATCGGAGCACTATTGAACGCCAGCGACTCCACCAACTGTTGTCGGCCTGCCGTAATCAGCTGGTCTTTGTTAGGTAGGACAGTCAGATATTCGGCAGCCATGAGGATGCCCAGCATCGAACAAACGAGGCCGATTGTGATTCGAGTGGCTGCAGAGAAACGAGGCATGATGGGAGTTCCAGTAACACGTTTGCATCGGGACGATGCATTTTTGATTCAGTCGTGTGTATTCACAAAAGTTGCAAGTGTGGCGGCTTAGGTCTTCCTCGTCGATTCCTCTTGATCTTGACGGTCGACAATGTCCTGCAGTGAGTCTCCGTCATCGCCACCATTGACACCGTCCATCACCATCAATGGATCGAACAGAGTCCACGCCGGCAACTGACTCAGGAAACCGAGGGCCAACATGCCACTTTGGACCGCAGTAATAATCGACCCGACCACAATCGAAGTGGCTCCGACCACCAGCACCTCTTCCGCCATAGCCGTTATTCCATGGGCCGCGTTCAGGTGTTCCTGAAATTCATCGATCTGATCAACCGTGCCTTTGAGTTCTGTAAACCGCTCGTAGCTGAATTGCAGGGACGTGCGAGTGCTTTCCAGCGGATCAGCCAACGTGGTGTCTTCATCAGATTTTTCCGTCACGGAAAGCTGCTCCATCGACCGGAGTGCCTGAGTGCGAACGCGTTCCATTTCGTTAGTGGATGCGACCACGTCTTGGCGAAACAGAAACTCCTGATTTGATGCGGCCAACTCCACTGTGAGAAGTTCGGAGGCTGTGTCTTCGTCATCAGACTGCGATGTTGGCGGCGGTACATCCTTTTTTTCGTCGTCGTCTGAGGCATCGTATGGTGCGGGCGCAACATCTAAAGTTGCGACACTGCCGGTTTTTGCATTGGCGTCACCGGAAGTTTTGGTCTCCACAGTCGCCAATGATTCGGGTGAGGCGGAAGACTCAGCAGAAGCCTGGGGCTGTTGTGTCGGTGCCGACACACTAATTGGAACCTCGATGCGGACCACAGATTCCCTGCTAACACTAACGCCGTCCGATACGACGAATCTGAACAAGTCGGTTCCGGAGTATCCAACTTTAGGTTTATAGGCGAATGCCCCGTCGGTGTTCACAACCACGCTTCCGTTCGCTGGCTGAGACGCAATAATCGTTAACCGGTCGTTCTCGACATCAGTGACACCGGCCAGAAGTTCAGCAACCGTGAGCCTAACCCCTTCGATCCCCGCCGATGCGTAATTGTGAGTCACGGTTGGGGAGAGTTGCGGGGCGTCGTTCACTGGCTGCACAACAACATCAAAAGTGCTTTGACTGGAAGCCAATCCGTCTGAAACAGTCAACGTGATTGTGATAGAACCATGGGCGTTGGCCCTGGGAGTCCACTGAACAGTACGATTCGATCCCGTCCCGGTAATCACAATGTCGCTGTTAGCAACGATTGCCTGATCGCTGGATTCTGCGGTCACCGTCAATGTTCCAGCCGCATTGTCAATGTCGTTCACCGCGAAGTCGATTGCCGCGGACGAACTGTCTTCTTCAATGACATGATTGTCGATCGTGATATTGGTCGGTCGATCGTTTACACCGTTGATCGTGACGGCCACTAGAATCGACGAAGTCGTACCGCCGTCTGAGTCGCTGACCGTGTAAGTGAACGTATCTGTCGCCGAACCGCCGTTGGCCAATGATTCAAACTTTCCGTCAGGATCATAATCAAACGACTTGCCATCAGCGTTGATGGTCACCAGTCCGGTTGTCCCGGTTGTATCCACATTCGTGACCGTTAGCGGATCGCTTGCGTCCGCCGGATCGGTGTCGTTGGCTGTTGCGTCGCCTGTTGTGAAGGTGGTGTCTTCGTCGGTCGTGAAGGCCACACCAGAATCCGCGTTGCCGGTTGGAGCAACATTGGTGATCGTGAGCGTTGTTGTGGCGTCGTCGGAACCCCCGTTTCCGTCGTCCGCTCGAACGCTGATTGAGTATGTGCCATCGTCTCGAATGGCAGCAGGAAGCGACGCAAAAGCGATCGACGGTGTTGCGCCCGTCGCATCGTCAAACTGTCCGTCGTTATCGAGGTCCCAAGTGTACGTCAGCGTATCTGTTTCCGGATCTGAGGAACCAGACGCATTCAGCACCAATGAGTTACCTTCGTTGATCGCATACGGGCCGCCCGCGTTTGCTGTGGGAGCCGTATTCGGTGCTGCACTGACGGTTACCTGATGCTCGGGCAGAAAATTCAGGTAGTCGGTTTTGCTTAGGCCACCCAGCCCGTTACTGATGTACATGTCGATAAAGGCGCCTGTTGTGCCGTTGTAGCGCAGCACGCTGTTGGTGTTCCAGCTTCCGACGTACAGGTTGCCGTCGGGGCCGAATGCGAGACCTGATGCAAAGTTCAGGCCCCCACTAGCGGAACTCACAAAGGCATCAATGAATGCGCCGGTCGTGCCGTTGTATCGCAGGACACTGTTGTTGTCCGCGACATAAAGATTGTTGTCCGGCCCAAATGTCAGGTCTTCCGCAAAGTTCAGTCCGCCGCTTCCCGCAGTGACGAATTCCGTCAGAAAAGCTCCCGTTGTGCCGTCATATTTGTAAACTTTGTCGTCCTGATAGTCCGAAACGTACAAATTTCCGTCAGGGCCAAACGTTAACCCTTCGGCGTCGTTCAGGCCTCCACTGCCCGCGGTAACGAATGCATCGATAAACGCTCCGGTCGCCCCGTTGAAGCGAAGAACTTCACTTGTGAGACGACTGGCAACGTAGAAATTTCCGTCCGGACCAAACGCGAGCCCAGCGGCGCTGTCCAGACCTCCGGTTCCGGCAGGCACAAAGGCATCAATAAATTCGCCGGTGCCTGAGTTGTAGCGCAACACGTTGTCTGATTCCCAACCACTCAGGTACATGTTGCCGTCTGGGCCAATGATTAAGTCCACTGGATAGTCCGTACCATCGCCGATCGCAAACTGTTGCTCGAAACTACCATCTGTGGCGTACCGCATCACTCGATCGTTCTGGCTGCTGGCCACCAGCAGCTGATTCTGGAAGTGCGTACCGTCCTCGTCTGTGGCGGATGCGAGGATATTAAACGTGAATCCCGTTTGGACCGCTGTGAAAGTGTGAGTCACGCTGCTGGGATTGCCTGCGATCGTCTCGATCGTGCCATCGCCCCAGTTAATCGTCCACGACGTAATTGTGTCAGCTCCAAGATCCGTGCCGGACAGGTTCAGAGTGTAGGCACTCCCCGCAATCGCGGTGCCCGTGCCTGTCGTCGAAAGCGTCGGAGCCGCATTATTGACGGTCAGCGTTGTGGTGCTGACATTGCTTCCGCCGTTGCCATCACTCACGCGTAAAGCGACGGCGTAAGATCCGTTGTCAACGATGCCAGCAGCCTGCAGAGCTGCCCAGGACGCTTGTGGAGTATCATCGGTTCCGGAAATATCAGCGGCGAAAGTGCCGTTGTAGTTGAGATCCCATTCGTACGTTAATGGATCTGCGTCCGGGTCGGTTGAAGCACTGCCGACGAGGTTTAGTGAATCCCCCTCGTTGATCGCATACGGCCCGCTGGCGTTTGCAGTGGGTGCCGAGTTAACAGTCGCAGCGGGAGATGCTCCGATGGCAATGCCTTTTGGCAATTGCAAAGTTCCCACGGGCAGCACGGTCACATCGGTTCCGTCGAGGTTCGACTGACTGATCGTTTTGGCAATTCCGTCGGTCCAATACAGCTTTCCGTTGACAGCATCCACAACCAGGTTGTCAGGAGTGCTTCCCGCTGAATGTACCAGTTCGGTCGGTGTCCAGTTCTCAAGTGTTGCTGAGTAGATCTTGTCTCCGCCGAAGAAAACGTCGAAGTTGGTCCAGAAGATCCTGTTGCTGTACGGGTCCACAGTGACTGACAGAGCATAGTTGTCAGTATTGATGACGGTTTCGCGCCCGCTTCCATCCAAATTTGCACGTTCGATCTCGTTGCTGAATTCGTCCGACCAATAGATCTTTCCATTTTGCAGATCCAGCGAAACAGAGTCTGGACTTGTCAGCCCGGTACTGGCCACCGATTCCACCCCGCTGCCATCCAGGTTGGCTCGCCGAATTCGATTGGTCGTCAACGCATCTTCGGCCCAGTAGATCTTTTGGTTCGCGATGTCGACCGCGATACCCTGCGGTGACGTCAGACCGGTCAGGACGTTCGTCTGCCCGGTTCCGTCGAGGTTAACGCTGCGGATAACTCCTGCGGCTGATTCGCTCCAGTAAATCTTTCCGTTCACCGAGTCGACGAATAACTCATCAACAGCGTTCATTCCCGTAACAACATCAACAACATTCGAACCGTCCAGATGGGATGACTGAATTTGTTTTGCGATGCTATCGCTCCAATAAAGACGATTGAGTGCTGCGGCGCCGCTTTGAACAGCTCCGATGTCAATGCGTCCGTCAGCGGAAGACAGACCTCGAGCATCAGTGCTTGGCGCGCCGACCGCCGTTCCACCATTCAGAGCCGTGCTGCCGGTCAGCGGCGCGTGAGTCATAATCGGGCCGCCGTTATTGGCCAACGCTCCCAGCAGCGGATTGATGGGTGAGGCTCTCGTGCCCACATGGTCCCCGTTCGTGCCGTTGCTCAGGCCGTTTTGCCCAGTGCCATCACCGATCAGATTGTTTCCTGAACTCGTATAGTTGCCCTGGAGATCCGGAATGGCCGATGTGCTGGTGTTCCCCGCAACAATCGTATTCTGGATGTCGACTTCCCCCATGGCAGTCTGTGTTCTAATTCCCCCGCCACTTCCCGCAATGTTTTGAGTAATCGTGGAATTGACGATCGTAATGGCGTCTTCCGTGTAGATTCCTCCTCCCGAAGCATCAGCCGTGTTGCCGCTGATCGTGACGTTTGTCAGCGTGCCGCCGACAGCGTTATGAAAGTAGATCGCTCCACCGGATTCCGCCACGTTGCCCGTAAACAGAACTCGATTCGCGTTGAATGTGCCATGAACATGCACCGCGCCGCCTGCTCCGCCACCGGCGGTTGCATTGCCGATGTTGTTCATCAGCACAGCGTCGGAGAGATTCAATGTACTTTCATCTTCGATGTAGATGCCGGCGGAATTGTGGTTCGCTGCTCCGTTGCGGATGGTCAAGCCGGATAAATTGGCGATTGTCGAGTCGTTATGGACATTGAAGACTCGATCAATGCCGCCGCCATCGATGAACGTCAAATCGGCTCCTGCACCAATGATCGTGACGGAACTCAGAATGTCTAAGTCACCGGTTGCGGACGCGTTTTCGCCAGTGCCGGTCAGCGCCAGAGTGTACGTGCCGGCACCAAGCATGATCGTATCCCCACCACCGCTCGCATTGGCCTGGATGATCGCTTCTCGCAACGAAGTCTGACCGTTGGCTGTCGTTTCGTCCGCCGTCGTGGTGACGGTAATTACCGCCAGTTTGCCTTCCCAGTTTTTCTGCAGCTCTTCCGTGAATGCAATGTCGGCTTCGATTGTGCCGACGCTGTATTCCAGATTCCAGTTGCCGCCGTACATCGCGTGCCCGGTGCCGTCGTCGCTCGCCGCCACATCGGTACCGAGCAACACATTCAGCGATTCGGTCAGTCCAATTCCTTCGGCATTGGCAGCCAGATCGCAGCCGTAGATCAGCAGGTCCGCATCCGTGGTTAGCGAATGCTGCCACGTGACGAGTTCCGCAGCGTAGCGACCAATGTTGCGCTGGCTGAGCACGCTGGTTCCCAGCAGGATTTCGCCTTCATCGCCGTGCGATACCAGATGAATGGCCGACACGCCGCGCAGCTCTTTTAACGCATCCGTGATCTGAGCGATGCCGTCTTCGCGAGGATTCAGCACCAGAATTTCGAACGTACGATCGGTCTGAGACTGCAGGTCCGCGACAAGTTGTTCGTGATTTTCGGCGGATGGATCGATGACAACCAGTTCAACGGTGACCTGAATTTCAGATTCCGTCTGTGCGTTCTGAGAATCTCTGTCAACAGTTGCGCTATTCGTCGGTGTTTGCGGTTCGATCGCAGCTTCAACTGCAAGGTCGACGGCTTCTGCAACGGCAGAAACCGGTGACGCACTCATCAACACACGTTGTTCCAGCTGTGTCAGATCCAGCGCACGAGGGCTCTCACGATCTTCACGAAAGCCCCGACACGCGGTGTCCAACGCTTCGTCCAGGAGTCGGCGAGTGAACCGTTTGAAATTTTTGAATTGAGAACTCATCAGCGTGTTCTGTGCCCAAGGAGTCGTGTTGATTCGAGGATGGAAATCAACACGACGGCGAACTGAGGAACTCCGACCGCCCACGCGATCCGCGTGGGCGCATGTCTTTCCCGAGGTTTTCCACACTAAAATCTACTTCACTGCCGCTTTGATGCGGCAGATTTCCCCCTGTATTCCCAAAGCAACACATCCGTAAATTCGTACAACCCGACTTACTGGTCACAACCACATCACGCGGCATAACCTGTAGATTGCAGCCAAGCAGATCAGGCGACTCGACGTCATCCGGAAACAAGGGTCCGAAAATCTCAGAACGGGCACTCCTGCCCGTTCTTTGCCTAGCGCGTCGACGGGCAGGAGTGCCTGTCGTACCCTAAAACTTACTTCGCGAACCATCCTGAAATGCTGGCTCACACTTCCGCTGCACGCCCGCTGGCCGCTATTCTTCGCCGATGACTGGTTTCCTAGACAACCTGCGCAGCAGTATTCGAAAACGGATTCGAGATACTGTGATCGGGCACTACAAACGATCGGGAGTCGTCCTGTTCAGCGACACCACGCTGCGCGACGGCGAACAAATGCCCGGCGCAACGCTGGACCCCGACGACAAGTTGCAGATTGCGAAAGCTCTGGAAGCTGCTGGAGTTCATTCCCTTGATGCTGGCTTTCCGGCATCTTCAGAAGCAGACATCATCGCCATTCGCAAAATGGTGGGCGTGATCAAACGCCCAGTGCTGACCGCGTTGTGTCGCACTTTGAATTCCGACATCGACGCCGCAGAATCAGCGCTCAGCGAAAACCCGATGCGCAAGCGGGGCGTCAGTCTGTTTTGCGGCACCAGCCCGTTGCACCGTCAGCACAAACTGCACAAAAACAAAGCGGAAATCATGCGGATCATCACCGATTCAATCCAATACGCAGGCAACGCTTTTCGGATCATCGCCTTCAGCCCCGAAGACGCCAGCCGCACCGAAGTCGACTTCCTGTGTGAATGCTATCGCGAAGCCATCGACGCCGGTGCAACCACCATCGGCTTTCCGGACACCGTGGGGATTTTGACTCCGGAAAAAACGGCCGACTTCATCAAAGCCATTCAAGACAACGTCCCCAATCTGGACCGCGCTCTGCTGGCCGTCCATTTTCATAACGACCTTGGACTAGCAGTGGCCAACACTCTGGCGGCAATCACCGCAGGTGCCAACGTCGTCCAGTGTACAGTGAACGGAATCGGAGAACGCGCAGGAAATGCGTCACTGGAAGAAGTCGTCATGGCGCTGGTGCTGCACGGCGACCAGTACAAACGCACATCTCGGATCGACACCACAAAACTGGCACCGCTGTGCAAGTTGGTTGCTGAACTCACTGGCGTCCCGATGTCTCGCATGAAACCCATTGGTGGAGCCAACATTTTCGCCACAGAAGCGGGCATTCATCAGGACGGATTACTGAAGAACCCAGACACCTATCTTCCATTCCGCCCGGAAACTGTCGGCGCTACAGGAATCCAGTTAGTTCTGGGACGCCACAGCGGAAGAAAGGCTGTGGCCCATCGTCTGCAGCAAATCGGTGTGCAAGCGACAGACGATACCATTATGAAAATCGCGGACGCCATCAAACGACTTCCCAAAGGCGCAGTCATTGACGACGCCGCGTTACAACAATTGGCCAAGGACGCGTCCGTTGCCTGAAACTACCGACACCACCAGCCCAGCAATCTACTTGGACAACGCCGCCACCAGCTTTCCCAAGCCAGAAGCCGTCTACAAAGTCGTCGACACATGGATGCGTCGCGGTGGAATCGCGTTTGGTCGAGGCAGTCATTCCGCAGGCAACAACGCTACCCACATGGTGGCCGTGTGCCGAACCCGTGTGGCGCAACTGCTGAACGCGGAATCCAGTGATCGCGTCGCCTTCACGTTTAACTGTACGGACGGATTGAATCTTCTGCTGCGTGGTATTCTGCGCGCAGGCGATCGCGTCGTCACCACGGATCTCGAACACAACTCGGTCCTGCGTCCATTGCAGCAACTTCAGCACGAACTGAACCTAGACGTCGTACGCATTGGATTCGACCCGATCAGCGGCATCGTCGACGAAGCGACGATGACACAGCAGCTAACAAACGCCAACACCCGACTGGTTGTGTTAAACCACGCATCGAACGTGACCGGTGTCGTTCAGCCCGCTGAATCGGTCGCCGCCGCCGCTCATGCCGCCGGTGCGCTGTTCCTGCTGGATGCCGCGCAGACGATTGGCCATCTGCCGGTTGATGTCCAGAAAATCGGTGCGGATCTGTTGGCCACGGCCGGCCACAAAGGGCTACTCGGTCCACTCGGAACCGGCCTGATTTATGTCCGTGATGGTCTGGACGCCGCGTTGCGACCAATCCGCTGTGGCGGCACGGGGACTGTCAGCGAACAGCTGTCGCAACCAAAAACGATGCCTGCCAAGCTGGAATCCGGCAATATGAACATGCCAGGCCTGGCCGGTTTGAATGCGGGCGTGGACTGGTTGCTGCAACATGACATCGCGGCCATGCACGCAGAGGTGACGGCGCGGGTTGTCGAACTGCATGCGAAACTGTCTGCGATCAACGGCATCCAAACGTACGGTAATCCAGTGACAACATCGAACGCGGGCATCGTGACGTTCACATTGAAGGATGTGGACAGCCACGAAATCGCCACGATTCTGGACCAATCCTTCGGCATTCAGTGTCGAGCCGGACTGCACTGCGCACCGCTGGTCCATCAAACTCTGGGAACATCGAACAACGGCGGCACGATTCGGTTCAGCCCTGGCCCGTTCACAACGGATGCAGACATTGCAGCCGCTATTGAGGCCGTAGCACAAATCGCGTCAGCGTATTGACTCGTTTTTTGATTGCACTTCGGAATTCCAACCCCGATAATGGTGTCAGCTCCATTTCTTCGAATACGCACGCAGGGACTGACGTCATGGATCGTTTTATCAAACCCGTGTTTTGCATGCTGCTGGCGCTGATGACCGCCAACGATCAGTCCGCAGACGCCCAGCGTGTGTTCTCAAATTCACGCGCCGCCGCATCGGCACATCCGCCTCGTCAAAGGACGGCGATCGGCGGATTTTCGACCGGTCGCACAGCCGGAACACGCTGGGGCATTCCGGGGCAGCCGGCCAGTTCCGACTGGACACTGCGACCGCCAAATTCTAACAGCCGATCATTATCAACCCGCAGCATCGGCGGCCGCCATTCCCAGCATCAACACGGGGGGATTCATTACTCCATTCGGTCACCATTCTTTCAGTATGCCCCGTACAACGTTTCGCAATTCTACGGAAACTTCGGCGGCCCCATCATTTATGGTGCGTCTGGGTTCGGATACAACAACTTTGGGTTCAACCCTTACGATCAGTTACGAATCCAACACGCAATACCGCTCCCACATTCGAATGGCTTCTTCCCGAATAGTTTCATGCCGTATGGTGCCATCGCGACTCCGCCGATCATCATTCCGTTCGGCGGTATCGGCAACAATTTTTCTCCAGCTCCTGCACCGTTGCCGCAACTAGGCATTCAGGGCTTGCAACAACAACAACAACAACAAACGCTTCCCGAAGTAGACGTTGCCACCGAAACCTACTCGAAAAAGATCGCCACCGATGAACGGCCAGTGATCGATGAATTCCACGTACAACCGCCCACTGCTCCTGATGACTCTGCCAGCACAGTCGACCGCATTCGCAGTCTGCGCTATCAAACTTCCGGTGACAGCGAATTTCGCGATCAGGACTTTGCCGCAGCAGCAGCTTTGTATGAAGCTTCAGCGAAGACGGCTGCTGATCGTCGGGCTCCTTGGATTCGCAAGGCATGGGCAGAAATCAGGATGCAGCAATTTGCAGCAGCCGCTGGCAGTTTGAAGATGGCGATGTTGTTGTCCGATGATCCCACGAATTCTTGGATTCCGGGTGAACAGTTGTATGGCAATCAATTCGCCCGTGATGCGGCCTTACAGAACGAAGCACTGTGGCAGTGGCTGCAGGAACGACCCAATTCGACAGACCGCTTATTGCTGGTCGCCGGATTCCAGCAGCTGCAAGGCTACAGCGGCACAGCGCGAGAACTCATCAACGCCGCCCTTCAAAAAGGCCTGCAGCAGGACATTGTCGACGCATTCGAAGAGATCGTCAACGATCGAGCAGGCGATGCTGCTGAGCCAACCCCGCAAAGGTCACCATCGGTTGAGTCACCGTTAATGATCCCGGAGCAGTAGTTCCTGCCTCCTCAATAGAACAAAACCACCTCAACAGATTGCTGTCAGATTGCTATTTGTCGCGCACCCCAGCCAGTTGCTGTAGCAACGCTTTCAGCTGCTGAACTTCGTCACTGACAGCGAGGTCATCTTGATAAAGCAGCAAGGTGGATTCGATCAGCGCGATGGCTTCAGCCGGTTGAGCTTCGGCCAGCGTGTGGGCTTTTTGAAGCAAGCTGCTAACCCAAGTCCGTCGGACTTGTTCGTTGCTGGTGCCAGACCAGTTTGACAGCGTAGTCACGACGAACTCATCGAGGTACGCGTACTTCGCCTGCCCCTTGATGATCGAAGACACGGCCTTCATTTCGCGACACGCGGCCACGGAATCCCCCGACGCATAACGATCAAAGGCTCGGCGGATTAAACGTTGAACTTCAGACTGCTGCGACGCTTCTGACGGGGCCGAAACTTTCAGTCCACGACAAAATTCATACTGATCCACTTGCTGCGTCCAGAGTGTCAGCTGCTGTTGCTGCTCGGGTGACAACACATCTTCTTTCAGTAACGGTTCCAAGATTTCGTTGCGCGTGTGAATCCACGCTCCGCCGGGTTTGGCAGTCATGATTCGTTCGGCTTGAGCGAATCGTTCAGCGGGATCGGGCACGGTCGTTCGCGAAAGGTAGAAACCGGCCGCGATAACGAGGATCAGCAGGGTAATCAGCACGAAGGTGTTGTCGAAGAATTTCGCCAACGCAGACTTCTGCATGCGCTGATCAATTTCACGACGCATCACATCGCGAATCATCGTGGCTGTTCCCCGGCCATCCCCTAGTTCTATCGCTTCAGTGCCGAAAACACGTGTTCGATCCGATGCGAGAATTGCGGTGTGGTCGGATGTCGAAACCTGCTCCGCCCCAGTTGCAGTCGCAGTGGCTTCGGCGGCAGCAGCTTCCACTTTGTATTCGATCAAACTGCGCGCGTTTCGCAGCTTCTTCAGCAGCACTAGCGCATCCGGAAAACGGTTCTCTGGCTTTTTTTCCAGCAACGTACACACAAAGTCCTCGACCATGCGCGGCAGTTCCGGAACATAGTGGCTGGGCTTGTCGAACTGTGAAAATTGATGTTGATGCAGAATGTCGCTGGCGAGTTTTCCGGTAAACGGAGGCCTGCCGGTCAGCATGACGTACATCACGGCCCCCAGAGAATACAGGTCGCTGCGTTTAGTGGCTTGTTTGCCCCGCGCCTGTTCGGGAGACATATATTCTGCCGTGCCGACGACGCCGCCGGTGCGAGTCAGCCGGGTTGTGGCGAAGACATGGGCGACCCCGAAGTCGGCCAGTTTGACTTCGCCATCTTTGCCTAGGATCAGGTTGGAGGGCTTCAGATCGCGATGCACGATTCCCGCATCGTGGGCAGCCTTCAGCGCCGTGGCAATCTGCAGCGTGATTTCGATGACTTCCTGCCAAGGCAGACGTTTGCGGCGTTGCACAAGTGCCGTTAGTGTTTCGCCATCGACGAATTCCATGGAATAATAGTAGCTGCCGTCGTCTGCCTTGCCGTCTTCGAAGATCTGCACGATATGCTGATTGCTCAACTTTCGCATGGCTTGAATTTCGCGAGAAAACCGCAACACGAATCCTTCTTCGCGGGCCATCGAAGCTGGCAACACCTTCACGGCCACCTGTTGGCTGGTATCTTGGTGAATGCCGAGGTAGACATTGCCCATTCCACCTGAACCGATTTTTCGGTCGATCAGATAGGGACCGATTTTATCCGGATGCATAACGTCGCCTTAGCTTGATGATACCGTCAGACTCACGATGCTACGGAATATGTTTTTGTTTGCCACAACTGCCTTGCGTACACCGAATTTTTCTTTATATCTCTTCGCCGCGTTTCTTTCCAAGCTTTCTAGCAACTGATCATTCACATATGCCAATCCAGCCCTCATCACTGATCGAAGTCAAATACACCGCCCGCAAAGGACGTGGAGTCTTTGCCACAACATTCATTCCGGCGGGAACGGAAGTTGAGCGCGTGCCTGTTCTCGTTTTGCCAACAGACGACGTCCTGTCTGGGGAATCGGGTGAAGTCTTGCGGCATTATGTCTTCGAATGGGGCGCCAAGACAGTGGCTTTGGCACTGGGATGTGGGTCAATGTACAACCATTCGTACTCACCGAACGCTCGCTATGACGATATCGGCCGGCAAACGAAGATCTATACGGCGCTCCGCGATATTTCTGCGGGTGAAGAAATCACGATCAATTACAACGGTCACCAAGACGACGACACACCGATGGAATTTTCTGTGGAAGAAAGCAACGCCGGTGGTCGCGCGGTGGCGGCGGCCCGCAGTTCTTCGAAATAACCCGGCGTCACACGGACACCACCCCAAACGGGACTCAACTGGCGTTCTTTGATGCAAGAAAATCGCAGAATCTCGGAATCTCGGTTCAACGAAACAGCCGAGTTCCCGGTCTGCCTGCGTTGAACTGCCGTTCTGCGTGCGTAGGATAACGGGAGTTGCCCGAGCTTCGTCTCGGTTGTTCATCACTTCGTCCTCAGTATTCCCGAAACTTCTCCATGGCTTCCGTCGACGACATTCGCGCTTTGGCATCTCAGGTAGTTGACCCTGAAATCGGCAAGACTCTGGCCGATTTGCGTATGATCAGTGATGTTCAGATCAATGAGACTGCCGTTGTGGTTGGTGTTGATCTGCTGACACCGCTGTACCCTGATCCGGATCGCTTTAAGCAGCTAATCAGCGACAAAGTGACGCCCGTTTTGGAAGCCGGGCAGACTCTGGACGTACAGATTACCGCCAAGGTCCGCGGCAAAGACTCCGGCGGCCGCATTGGCCTCAAGGTTCACAACGTCATCGCTGTCGGCAGTGGTAAAGGGGGCGTCGGAAAAAGCACAGTGGCTGCGGCACTGGCTTGCGGCCTGCATTCTTTCGGCTGCAAAGTTGGTCTGATGGATGCTGACGTGTACGGCCCCAGCATTCCTCATATGCTGGGAGCTTCCGGACAGCCTGCCGCAACGGAACATGTGTCTGGAGAAGGACAAAAGTTCGCCCGGATGGAACCAATCGACGTCGAAGGCTTGAAGCTGATGTCGATGGGCTTCTTTATCGCAGAAGGTCAGTCGGTGGTCTGGCGTGGACCGATGTTGCACAAAGCGTTGACACAGTTTCTGAAAGACACCGACTGGGGCGAACTGGACTATCTGATCATCGACCTGCCGCCGGGCACTGGCGATGTGTCTTTAACGTTGTCGCAACAGATCGGCCTCGCCGGCGCCGTCATTGTGTGTACTCCGCAACAGGTCGCGTTGCTGGATGCTGTCAAAGCTGTGGATATGTATCAGAAGGTGAATGTTCCCGTGCTGGGCATGGTGGAAAACATGTCTGGCGAAATCTTCGGTCGTGGCGGAGCGAAAAAAGTGGCCGAAGAATTGAATCTGACGTTTCTGGGTGAAGTTCCGATCGATGCTACGATTCGTCAATACGGTGATGCCGGCAAAATGATGGATCTGCTGAAAGACGACAGCCCGGCGCGGGACGCCCTGCTCGTGGTCTGCCAAAACGTGGCGATGCAAGTGGCTCGCAATTTGATCGAAACTCCAGCCGCCCCCACGCTGGAAATCCTGTAGGCTCGCACTGCGAACGGCAGACGCAATTCATGTTTATCACGACCGCAGAAATTTTCGGAGAGTTCGAAGAACTCGACCCCCGCGATCAGTCTCAGTACCTGCTGGAACTGGGTTTCGATCTGCCTCGTTTTACGCCAAAACAACAACGCAGCGAAGACTTGGTGCAGGGTTGCCAAAGTCAGGTTTGGCTGAATGCAAAAGCAGGACCCGGCGACGACCCCGTTCTGACAATTCAAGCCGACAGCGATGCGGAAATTGTTCGCGGGCTAATCACCATTCTGCTGGCGTCTTACTCTGGCAGAAAAGCCAGCGAAATTCAGCAGATTGCGATCACAGAAGTCTTCGACCGACTCAAACTGCGGCAGTA
Organism: Fuerstiella sp.; assembly: GCA_041688835.1. Taxonomy (GTDB): domain Bacteria; phylum Planctomycetota; class Planctomycetia; order Planctomycetales; family Planctomycetaceae; genus Fuerstiella. Next base: position 14,772 of record JBDNHJ010000431.1, on the reverse strand, counting down.
CATCTCTCCCCAGCGACACAACGGACTGCAGGGGATGGTCGACAAGATTCGAGAAATCGCGGGCCAATATGCTGGTGGCCATTCGACGCTGAATTCAGCAACTGATCCGCAGCCTGTGGTGAAATCGCCAACACTACAGGTAGTCAGCACAGTCACAGATCGAAAGCCATTCGACGCCGAACAAATTCGTCTGCAGTTCCCCGTATTGAATCAGATCCTAGACGGCGGACTGCGACCGGTCTTTCTGGACAGCGGCGCGTCGGCTCAGAAGCCGCAGGTTGTGATCAACAAAGAACGCGAAGTCGAAGAGCAATACTTCGCCAACGCCTACCGAGGGCGGTACAGCTTTGGAGCTCGCGTTGACGAAGAGCTGGAAGCGTCGCGGCAAAAAGTCGCCGACCTGATCGGCGCCGCGACTCCACAGCAGGTGGCGTTCACGCCCGGTTGTACGGCCACGTTAAACATGGTGGCCTTCGGTTGGGGTATGCGACATGTGCAGCCCGGTGATGAGATTCTGATCACCGAAATGGAACACCACGCCAACTTTGTTCCATGGCAGCAGCTGGCACTACGAACTCAGGCCAACCTGAAGTTCATTCCGCTGACCGCCGATGGCCAGTTGGATATGGCGCAACTGGACAGTGTGCTGACGACCAAGACAAAACTTCTTGCCGTCACAGGCATGTCCAATGTTCTTGGCACAGTGAACCCGATCGCCGAACTTGCTGGTCGAGCCCACGCAGTCGGGGCCATCATCGTGGTCGATGGAGCCCAAAGTGTGCCTCACATGCCCGTCGATGTTGTGGCGGACGACATCGATTTTCTGGTGTTCTCAGGTCACAAAGTTTACGGCCCAACTGGCGTGGGAATCCTGTACGGCAAACCGGAACGCTTAGAAGAAATGGACGCCACGGTGTTCGGCGGCCACATGATTTCCCGCGTCTACAAAGACCGTTCAGAATGGGCCCCCGCACCGGCCAAGTTCGAAGCGGGCACGCTACCGATCGTACAGGCAATCGCGCTGGGAACAGCCGTCGACTGGGTTCAGCAATACGGACTGCCAGCGATTCATCAGCACGAACAGGAACTGTTGAAGGAAGCGACCGAACAACTGCAGCAGATTCCCGGAATGAAAATCTACGGCCCGGACATCGCCGTCAAAGGCGCGATCATCAGCTTTCGGATGAACAACGTCCATCCGGAAGATCTGGCCGCGATGTTTGATCGCAAAGCCGTGATGACGCGCCACGGCCATCACTGCACAATGCCGCTGCACGACCTGCTGGGCGTCAGCGCCACGACTCGCGTCAGCTTCGCCGCGTACAACACGTCAGATGATGTGCGGTTAATGGTGGAAGCGATTCAGTTCGCACGTCAAACTCTGCGACTCACGTCGCCCTGATCACGCAACGCTGACATCGAAGGCATCCCGCTTGACTACGCAACGATTTCCTCGCATGTGTGACGTTCTGCAGCGGTTCGACACGGCCAAAGTGGATGACGTTGTCGGCACCGTGCAGACTCAGCTGGCGACTCTAAGCTTGGAACGCAAAGTCCAGCCGGGCCAATCCGTGGCCATCACAGCGGGCAGCCGCGGCATTGCCAATATCGTCACCATTCTGAAGGCAACCGTCGACCACCTGAAGACCCTGGGCGCGGTGCCGTTTATTGTGCCGGCGATGGGCAGTCATGGGGGAGGCACCGTTGCTGGGCAGCGTGAAGTGTTGGTGGGACTGGGCGTTACGGAAGAATCTGTGGGTGCTCAGATCCGAGGCACCATGGACACCGTCGTGGTGGCCGAGACAGCCTTTGGTATCCCTGTCCACTTTGATCGATTCGCCTTCGACGCAGATCATGTGCTGGTTGTGAATCGGATCAAGCCGCACACACGTTTCGTCGGGCCGATCGAATCGGGCCTCCACAAGATGATGCTGATCGGCCTTGGAAATCATGCGGGTGCCAAGGTGTATCATGGCGGAATTATGGCTCACAGCTTTCCTGAAATGATCGATTCGATCGCTGAAGTTGTGCTGCAAAAATGCGGCATCATTGGTGGCCTTGCCATTCTGGAGAATGCTATTGACGAAACGGGGCATCTGGAAGCCGTACCGCCCGAACATTTTGCCAAGCGTGAGCCGGAACTGCTGAAGATGGCCACCGCATGGCTGCCGGCGCTGCCCTTCAATCAGGCGGACCTGTTGATTGTCGACCAAATCGGAAAGAACATCAGCGGTGCTGGAATGGATGCAAATGTTGTGGGCCGAAAATACAACGATCACGGGGCGACTGCCGACGACGTCGCCAGTTGTGTCCGGATTTTCATCCGTTCCTTAACTGCACAGACACACGGCAACGGCACGGGAATCGGCATGGCAGAATTCACCACGCAGCGCTGTGTTGATCAGATTGATTCTCGAAAGACGCGCACAAATTGCATCACCGCGAATCACCCCGAAGCAGCCATGATCCCCATCGTATTTGATAACGACGCGGAGGCAGTTGAAGCGGCTTTGCAAACCATCGGCATGGTTGAGCCGCAGCATGCGCGAGTGATTCAAATTTCAGACACGCTGCATTTGAGTCGCACGCGAGTTTCAGAAGCCTATTTTCCGCTGGTTGAACAATGCGATCACCTGGAGCTCGTGGGCACCCCGTACGACTTCCCTGTGGACGCCTTAGGCTGGATGTCGTCAGTCAGTGACAGGTAAAAGCCAAGTGTCTCGCACATTGGCCAGTGTTGGTTAAAGTACGTCCTGAATTTCATCCATTCGGGCCGTAACCCATCGTGTCGACCGACAATACCACAAACCGAATCCCGGAACTGCGGCGAGCGGTGCGGCAGGCACGCGCAGATGCGTTTCTGGTCGAACCGCGCGTTGTGCGCCGAATCATCCGCGAACTGCACGGGTTCGCGCGACTGTCGACTCACATTCCGCACACGGAAGTTTTGGTTGTCGATGCCGAAGACGTCCGCGCACTATCGCATCCCGACGAACTCGGTCTGGACGATTTCCGCGCGCTGCCCGAGCGATCAATTTTGGTGGCTCAGCCGGAAGAGCATGAGCTGACGCAGCATTCGACGCAGGATCTGCTGCAGATGATGTGGAAACGCCTGTTCCACGGCTGTATCGATATTCGTCTGCAAGAACAAATTAACGCTGGCATTCTGACGCGTGATGTTGTCCATGAACGAATCGACCAGTTGGGGCAGGTCGAGTTCGATGAAGCTCATGCTGTGCTGCGTGCCGAAGACAGATTGTTCGACCCGGATTCGCATGTCGAAGCTTTTTGCGAATTCAGCGCCGTCTACCATCAGATGGTGATGTTCTCACCCGACCTGCTGCCGATTTGGTTTCCGTCGTTGTCGGAAACTTCGCCGGTGCTGACAATTATTTCGCAGCACGTCGATCCAAAACGGTTGTTCGACGCTTCACAGCTGTACGGTGCCACAGTGCCGAACTGCAGGTCTGGTGCATCCAACGACGAAAATGCGCTGGCCAGTGAACGTGAGAACTGGACCGACGGAATTCAATGGAAACCGTCTGCGGGCCGCCACACGCGACTGATGAAGTCTCACGATCGCTGGCTGGAACGCGGCAACACCGTGGCGGCGGCTGTGCTGGCCATGCGAGCTGCGGCGGCGGCCACGACGGAAGCAGAAAAACAAACGGCCACTGAGCTGGCGGCGGCTGATATCAGAATCTTGCGCAACCGCCTGCAAGCTGCATTGAACTTCAATGAATCGGATCTGGACGACTGGGAAAAGTCGCTCGGTGAGCTATTAACGAACTCAGTCATCGGCTTCTGGAACGCAGACAAACGGCTGTTATATGACCTGCAGAAGGTGTGCCTAGACCACGAACGCACGATCTACCAAGTCGATCTGGTGAAGTGGATCGTTTCTCGCGGAAAACGGCCGATTCGCAGACCGCTCACGAACATTCGTGAAGTCATGATGGCCAAGCACTTGGGACTGTCCGCGGCACGATTGGTTTCCGTGCGATTGTCGGGTGCCGAACGCGAACGACTGTCTCGACTATTGCACGAAGCGGCTGATCTGGCGGAACATCAAATGCGAGATCGCATGCGTGCCACCGTGCATCAAACCATTCGCGACGTTGGTTTGAACCCGAGCAGCGTGCCAGAACAAGTCGCGTGCGACAAGATGGTTGAAGAATCGCTGGATTGTATTACAGAACGCGGCTACCTGACGATGGGATATTTGCGAGACGCCATCAGTCGCAATGATTTGAAGCTGCCGGACCTGACGGACCCCAAAGATCTGATTCGCGGAGACCACCTACTAAGAACCGACGACCGCCTGGACGTCAGCTTGGATGGCGTTTACCGGCGCGGGGAATTTTACCTGCGCTGGCTGCAGGTCGTCAGCTCGCTGGCGTTCGGAACGCGGTTCGGACGCTTTGCCACGCTGTTTATCGCCATCCCCTTCGGCGGAGCAGTGATGATTGTCGTGGGGCTTGAGCATTTGCTGGACGTCTTAAGCAAACCAGATGCAGCACCTGACTCGGTCACCGATTCAGACACGGAACCGCCAACGCTCACGACGTCGGATTCCGAAACTCCAACTGAGACACCCACCGAAACACCGGGCACGACCGTCGCAGCCGTGACGACGGAACCAACTTCTGACCAGACGGCAGTGGCGCAGAGTGAAACCGTCGACGCGGACACGCCCGCGCTGCCAATCGTATTGACAGCCATCGGACAGGAACAAACGGTTGAACAATCGACGCAAGCTTCCGTGGATCAACCTAAGCCATTGCGGCCCGCGTACAATTTTTTCCGCGACCACACCGTCGAATTGTCACTAATCATCGGCATTCTGCTGATGGGCGTCATTCACTTGCCCACGTTTCGCAGCATGTGCCAGATGGCGGTTCGGCAGGCGTGGAAACTGTTTCGAAAAGTCGTGTACGACTTGCCAGTGAAGCTGCTGAATCTGCCGGTCGTGCAGCAGTTGTGGAAAGCCCGCTGGCTGGTCTGGCTGCGGAGACACGTGTTTAACCCGGTGCTGATTGTCACATTCTTCGGATATCTGATTCCATGGATTCTGGGCAGCACAACGCTGGATGTGCTATGGATCGCGATCATCAGCTTCGGACTCAGCGCCATCGTCAACTCGCGACTCGGGCGCGACGCAGAAGAGCTTACCGCTGAATGGCTGGCCAACGCTTGGCACGATCTGCGGTCGCGATTTCTGATGGCGTTTCTGGACTGGATCATCGACTTCTTCAAATGGCTGTTGAATACGCTGGAACGATTTATCTATGCCGTGGATGAGTGGTTGCGATTCCACAGTGGAGAAACGTGGATGTCCGTGGTGGCCAAAGCGGTGCTGGGAGTCGTCTGGTCGTTTGTGTCTTTTCTGCTGCGGATTTACGTCAACCTGCTGATTGAACCGACGCTGCATCCGGTGAAGCATTTTCCGGTTGTGACGGTGGCTCACAAAATTTTTCTGCCGGTGATTCTGGTGATTGAACATGAGATGCGAGAAATGCTAACGCCGTATCTGGGCATCGCTTTGGCGGGTCCGATCACATGGTTCAATATCGTCTTTCTGCCGGGCATTTTTGGATTTTTGGTTTGGGAGCTCAAGGAAAACTGGCGGCTGTATTCGAGCAACCGTGTGCCGAATCTCGGACCTGTGGTCATTGGTTCACACGGTGAAAATGGCGCCCGACTCCTGAAGCCGGGCTTTCATTCCGGAACATTGCCGAAACTGTTCCACAAGCTCCGAAAAATCGAAACGAAGGATGCTTCATTTCAACGGTTTAGTCAGCGGCGTGCCTTGGGCGAAGCGCTGGAACATGTGGAACGCGACATTCATCGTTTCATCGATCGCGATCTGGTGCGATTACTGAGCTACTGTTGTGTGTGGTCGGAGAATCCTGTCAGGTGTGAGCGAGTCCATGCGGCGTCCAACAGTTTTCTGGTGGAACTGTCGTGTGTCAACATCGAGGGAGTTCCGCTGCACTTGTTGTTTGAAGAGCAAAGTGGCTGGCTGGTCGCCACGATTTCTAAACACGGCTGGTTGGACAACGCGAGTCCCGAAATGCAGCACAGTTTCGAAACGGCGCTACGAGGCCTGTACGCCAAAGGAGGCGTCGATTTGGTCCGCGAACAACTCGAACGACAGATGGTGGGCGATCACCCTTACGATGTGCGGGCACACGGCTTGGTGATCTGGCCCGAACGACAGTTCGACCGAGAAATTTCAGTGGACCTGCATCGCCGACATCAGGTACGTCCCACGCCACCGGCACTCGCCGCTAGTTACGGATTTGTTCCGGTGTCTCCCGAAGTGCTGGTGTTTGCTGAAAACAAGACTCGCTGGAACGAATGGAAACAGGTCTGGGATACTCCCACAGACTCCGAGTCATCAACATCATTGCCATTAGCCTGCATGCAATCCGCCAGAACCTCACTGATCGCTTGGAGAAAATCTTAGAGTGACCTGCAGGATGCCAACACATCCTGTTGACAATATCTGGCGACTCTAGCTGAACACAACAATTGCATTTCGCTCAAAATCAGCGACACTTTCGACATGCTACTTTTCTGGTGCAGCCCTAAATACCTCGTCACGATGGCCGTTATTGCGATGGCCCTGTTGTGGTGGCTGCGCATGATGTTGCGAAAAATTCGATCCGTCCGGCAACAGCCGGCAGAACTACGGAAGTCGCCGTTTTGGTTTAAGCCGCTGTTTGCTTGCTGGTTCCTGATCAGCCTGCTGTACGCATTGGAACTTGGCTTTGCGTCCTTTGTAAACACGACAGACGCATTCAACGCCACCAACGTATCGGCGCGCTGGTTTGCGCGACAAGTCGACCCCGATCGGAACCGCGACGGATTCCGCGACCGGCGAAATTTTGGTGCGCGCCGCAACGAAACCAAAAGTCGAATGATCATGATCGGTGATAGTTTCACGATCGCTCAAGGGATCGACGACATCGACAAACGCTTCACCAATTTGTGTGAAAAAACACTGAATCGCAGACGAAACCCCGACCAGAAGTTGGTCGAAATTTACAACATGGGAGAATTCGGCTGGGAAGTCAGCGTGATCGAAAGCATTGTCAAAGTGGCGCTGGATAGCGGATACGATCCGGATGTTGTGGTGTACATCTACATGCTGAACGACATCGAAGGCTACGACCCGCGCACAGAAGAAGCCATCAAAGTCGTCTCACAGGACCAGCCGCAGTTCATCCTGTGGACGGAGACTTACTTCTTTAACTGGATGCACTTCTTGTGGCGTCAAAAACAGGCGCAACGCACGGTGGACTACTTTCCTCACTTGGCGGATTCGTATCGCGAACCACCATGGATTGGTGTCCAAAGATCATTGGATGCAATGCACCAGCACTGCGAAGAAAACGGAACCGAATTGCGAATGGTGTTCTTTCCGTTTCTGCACAATCTGGGGCCGAATTACGACTTCAAGCACGCTCATCAGCAACTGGCCGACTACTGCACATCCCGAGGAATCCGCTATCTGGACCTGGAACCCGTGTTGTCACCACACCATCAAGAACAGCTGACCGTCCATCGCTTTGACAATCATCCCAACGAACACTGTCACGCGATTGTGGCTGAAGCGATTTCGAACAAACTCCTCGACGACTTTCCTCGATCCGAACTCGAAGCAGCCACCGAAAAGCGTGAAAATTAAGCCGGTCAGCCTCCCCCGTGTCGTTCTTCCCTGCCGGGGAAGAATTCGCTGCGTAGTTGCGACCTTGTCCTGCAACGTCAACAAACAACAGAACTGTTGGCACGCGCGACGTGTTTTCTGCACGTCGCTCCGCCTAGCGGCCGAAGTCCATCCCGGTACGATGGACCTACTGGATCTACTTTGGGGACGTCGATCCAGTTTCCGCGTCGTCTGCGGCAGCGACATCGTCGTAAGATCGAAACATTAAAGCACAACCTTCGGCGAACAAAACCAACATCAGCATCAAGTGAGTATCACGCAGGTCGTGCATCAATGGACTGCAATCCTCGCTGCAGGACAGGGATTTTTTGACTCACTTCGAATTGTCGCAACGGCTTGCTATGCTCACGTAACGATATTTTCAAACCGAACGCCACCATTCAAACACCCAACTATGCTACGCCAGATCCTGCTCTTCGTCGTGTTTTCGGCCTGCGGCACCACTTTTTCGGTGGCTGGCCAACCGAATATCATCGTGATTTTGTCGGACGATATGGGCTATTCCGACATCGGCTGCTACGGTAGTGAAATTCAGACACCGGTGCTGGATGGACTCGCCCAAGACGGTTTACGTTTTACGCAATTTTACAATACGGCGCGGTGTTGCCCGACGCGCGCGTCTTTGTTGAGTGGTCTATATCCGCATCAGGCGGGCATCGGCCACATGATGGACGATCAGGGGTACGATGGTTACCGAGGAGAATTGAATCGTCGTTGCCTAACAATGGCTGAAGTCCTAAAGACAGCCGGCTACGGAACCTACATGTCTGGCAAGTGGCATGTCACCAAGCATGTCAAACCGGACGGACCACAAGACAACTGGCCTCGACAGCGCGGCTTTGATCGATTCTACGGCACCATTCATGGGGCGGGCAGTTTCTTTGACCCGAATTCACTGACCCGCGATAACGCTCAGATCACGCCGGTGAACGATCCTGAATATCAACCGGAAACGTATTACTACACGGATGCCATCAGCGACAACGCCGTCCGCTACATCAACGAACACCACGCCGACGACGCCGACAAGCCGCTGTTCATGTACGTGGCCTACACCGCCGCTCACTGGCCGATGCATGCTTTGCCGGAAGACATTGCCAAGTACAAAGGACGATACGATGCTGGCTACGCGGCACTTCGCAGTTCACGTCTGGAACGCATGAAGCAACTGGGAGTCGTCCCAGCCGACATTGCCATGTCTGCTCAGGCCGAAGATTGGAATCAGGTTCAGCACCGTGAATGGGAACTGCGTTGCATGGAAGTTTATGCGGCGATGGTCGATCGCATGGATCAGGGCATCGGCAAAATCATGAACAGCCTGAAACAGACCGGTCGCTACAACAACACGCTGGTGTTGTTTATGCAAGACAATGGCGGCTGTGCAGAAGGTTTGGGCCGTAGAGCTTCCAACGGACGGACGGCCCGAGCCGACGCGCCGGAAGTACCGATGGGCAAGGATGAACTGCAGTTCGACATGGTGCCGAAAAAGTCACGTGATGGCTGGCCGGTGGTTCAGGGCCTTGGAGTCATGCCTGGTCCAGCGGACACGTACATCGCGTATGGTCGCGGCTGGGCCAATGTTTCCAACACTCCGTTTCGAGAATACAAGCACTGGGTTCACGAAGGCGGCATCAGCACACCATTGATCGCTCACTGGCCAAACGGCATCCAGCGACGCGGCCAACTGGAACATCAACCGGGACACCTCATCGATGTGATGGCCACTTGCGTTGATCTGTCCAGCGCTGAATACCCGACTGAATATAACGGTCAAAAGATTACTCCACTGGAAGGTCGCAGCCTGAAGCCAGCATTCGACAACCAAACCATCGAACGTGAAGCCATCTATTGGGAACACGAAGGCAATCGCGCTGTTCGAGCTGGCGACTGGAAGCTGGTCGCTAAGGGCGCAACGGGGCCGTGGGAATTGTACAACATTCGCACCGATCGATCAGAACAGCAAGACCTAGCAGCAGACGAACCCGCCCGAGTCCGCACGCTGGCGGCGATGTGGCAGAAGTATGCTGAACGAGCTGCCGTGTTGCCGCTGATGCCCAACAACAATCAGCAACATAAAAAAGCCGGGTTTTCGAAGAAGAAGCGATTCCACTTAAAGGCCGGTGACGAACTTGCTCAAAACGTGTCTCCCATGGTCAATGGCAAAGGCTTTTCGGTCTCTGTCACACTCCAAAAGCTGGGCACAGCAGGAGTCCTTGTCTCGCAGGGCGGATCAGCGGCGGGATATGTACTGTATCAGAAAGACGACCACGTGTACTTTGGTATTCGCCGCAACGGCAAGCTATCCACAGTCAGCGGCAGTGTCCCAGCAGCAACGAAAACCGTTCACGTTACGGTTTCCAAAGACGGACTTGTGACGGCCACCGCTGACGGCAACGAGCTGTTTTCAGCACAACAATCGCTGTTGAACACAATGCCAATCGATGGGCTGCAGGTTGGGAAAGATACCGGTGGCAGAGTCGGCGACTACGACACCGACTTTGAATACAACGGCGAAATCCAAAACGTGAAGATCGAAATTCTGCAGTAACGACTTCGGCATCCAGACACCAACGGCGCTGGGAAATATTATTCACAGAGATCACCGACACGCAGTTGCAGTGCCGATGAACAACACATGACTCCGTATTTGATCATCGATGGCTACAACCTCATGCACGCGGCAGGAATTGCTCGCCACAGCTACGGTCGAGGCGACATGGGACGCTGTCGCGATCGTATGCATCGTGAACTGGTTGAACTGCTTTCGCCAAGGGCTCTGAAACAGGCCGTTATTGTGTACGACGCATTTGCGTCGGTGTCGGACGATAATCGTCAACAGCTCGTCAATGGCCTGATGGTCTTATACGCTCCCCAAGGAACCGACGCCGATACGGAGATCGAACAGTTACTGCTGCAACATAGTGTGCCCAAGCGAATCGTGGTTGTTTCCAGCGATCATCGTCTGCACAAAGCCGCCGGTCGTCGTCGCGCGAAATGCGTGGACAGCGAAATCTTCTGGGCCAGCCTGACATCAAACACCCATCCACATCCTCACTCCCGCTCCTATCAGTCTCAAACAATGAAACCGAATCTAGCCCCAGTGCCCGCAGACGACTTGATCGACGACTTGCAACGCTGGGCAGACAGCGCTGCTGCGGAATTGGACAGCGAAGTCATTTCAGTTCCAGCACAGCCGCCACAAGCACCCTCGCAACCCGAATCGATCAGCACCGCACAAGCAGCCCGGATTGATAACAAAGTCGATGACCCAGTCGATGATTTGCAGCGGTGGGCCGACAGTACCGCCGCGGCGGCTGAACTGGAGGCCGAGCGGGACATTATGGGGAATTCGATCTTCGACGAAGACTATCTGCGACAGCTGGACAAGGAGATCGAAGAGGGTCGACTGAACTGATCGCTTGGAGCATTTCAAAAATAGCGGAACGGCGCAAGCCGTTCCACTACAAAGCGGACTAATACAATCGACGTCCAGCGGCGGCGTTGATTAGACTGTGCCAACATCGCAACCCGTTCTGTGTTGCGTCGGATTCAGCCACGGTTCGCCACTTTCACAATTTCATCCATCAAGTCATTTCGTTCCCATGTCAGCAGACTACACCGTCATCATTGGCCTCGAAGTTCACACGCAGCTGAAGACAGAATCCAAGCTGTTCTGTGGCTGCCCGAATCTATTCAACCCAGATCACCCCAATACACAAACGTGTCCCGTGTGTTTGGGGCTTCCCGGGGCGTTGCCGGTGATGAATCGACATGCGTTTGATTTGTCCGTCAAAACCGCTTTGGCGTTGAACTGCACCATCCCCACATTTACCAAATGGGATCGCAAGCAATACTACTATCCAGACCTACCGAAGGCGTACCAGATCAGTCAGTTCGATCTGCCCATGAGCGAGAACGGCTGGCTGGAAATTGCCAACGATGAAACAGGCGAACCCGTCCGCCGCATTGGAATTACGCGAGCCCACCTCGAAGAAGACGCGGGAAAAAACATCCACGACGAAAGCGGTGGGCAAGGTGACAGTTGCGTCGACCTGAATCGAACCGGTACACCGCTGTTGGAGATCGTCAGCGAACCTGATTTACGCTCCGCAACAGAAGCGCGGCGGTATCTGGAAGACATGCGAACTCTGTTGCTGTTTGTCGATGTGTCCGACTGCAATATGCAAGAAGGATCTTTGCGGTGCGATGCCAACGTCAACCTGCACTATCACAATGCAGACGGCACCACGACCGCCACACCGATCGTGGAGCTGAAAAACATGAACAGCTTCCGCAATGTGGAAATGGCGATTGAGTACGAAGTCAAACGCCAACACAAAGAATTCCAGAAGACCGGACTCACCATCAAAGACACCTCCAAGGTGACTCGCGGCTGGGACGCCGATGCTGGACGCACGTTTGCTCAACGTGAAAAAGAACAGATGTCGGACTACCGATTCTTTCCCGATCCAGACCTTGTGCCGGTCGTGCTGACCGAAACGGAAATCGAAGACGTCCGCGCCGCACTGCCGGAAACTCCAGCGTTGAAGCTCAGCCGATTCCAATCGAATCTGGGGCTGACAGAATACGACGCAGCGGTGATCATTGGCCAAGGACCAGAACTGACTGAGTATTTCGAAACCGTAACGGCCGCCTGTGGTGACGGAAAAATCGCCGCCAACTGGACCACCCAAGACGTCCTACGCGACCTGAATGCCACCGAAGCGGGTGTCGCCGGCTTTCCGATCACGGCACAGATTCTGGGGACGCTCCTGAAATGGATCACGGACGAACGACTGACAAACAAGAGTGCTCGCGAAGTGTATTCTCGACTGAAAGACAAAGCTGAGTCCCACCAAATTTCGACGACTGATGTGGACGCCTTGGCGGCGGAACGAGAAATCGTGAACGATACCGGAGCGCTAGAAGCGGCCATCACCGCAGCAATCGCCGGTCGACCGGAAGCCGTGGAAGACGTCAAGAATGGTAAGCTGCAAGCTGTCGGCCCCATGATGGGCATGGTCATGAAGCAGGTTGGTGGTGCGGATCCGAAAGTTGTCCGCGAAATGCTGATCAAAATGATTCAGGACATGTGAGACAACACGGACGTGGCATAGGCTTCCAGCCTGTGGTTCCGTCTTCACAGGCTGGAAGCCTATGCCACGTATTGTTCCGATGGTCCTCAAGAAGGCCCAAATTTCACTTCACACAAACCACGTCGCAGAACGTTGAAAGCAAAACATGGCCGAACATCAGGCTTTGGCGCGGGAAGAATATATCGAGCAGGAATATTTTTTTCGCATCTATCGTGAGCGATTGATCGAGGGTGTGGCTTCGCAGGATATTCTGAAAACCATCCACGAAGAAATTCTAGCGACGACTCGGCTACCCATGGCCGTCGATTTTATGCGTGCCGAAATTTTGCACAACGGTCGCATCAGTGATGCCATGGCACGCCTGTCACATTACTTCACGCCGTTTCAAACCTTTGTGCTAGCTCGAGCCGAAGATGATGTTTCTAAATTCGATCAGATCACGGGACTGCAGATCCTAGAACGCGAAGCCAAGTACCGCAGCCAAAGCGCATTGTGTGCGGGATTGTTCGTGTACCAATTCGAATGCTTGGCACGAAATCGCCTTGGCTACAGCGACGGCCTGACGGCAATAGCCAACGACACCGCCTACGACGAACGGTGGAAGAAATGGATCCTCGGACTACGAGCCACGTTGGGAGCGCGCGAACTGTCTGACCTAGTCTTCCGCGCTTCGCAACATTTCCTGACGCTGAAAGCCAGACGCGAAAACCCAAATCAGCCAGTGACAGACGAAGGCCCCACAGCCTTGTTCGATGAACAGGCGGGACGAATCGCGAAGGCGAATGTCGGTCGCGACCCACTGTATTTCTTTGCCGCGCTGCAGCGACAGCTGGGGTACCCTCAGGTTCCACAGCCCAAAAAACTGATCGATGAAGCACTGCCACCAATTCTTGAACGTCGGATCGTGAAGATCGAACAACGCTTGAAAATTGTCGAACTGGAACAAAAGGGCGGCATCGACCTGACCAAGTTCTACAAAAAAGACGATTCCGACACACCGCCAGCCTTCGATGACGATCCTCGATTGAACTAAGCGACGAGCGAGAGAGAAGCTTTGAATCACTCAAAAAAGGCAAGCAAATAGATGTAGCGGAAGTCGTCAAGACTTTCGACGGGCGCTCTGGTGGCCTCGAAATTCTTGACGAATTCCGCTACGAAAGACTGAACGACGTTGGGCGGAACCTTGCCGCCAGTCACTCAGCAATACAGGCGATTGTCCAATGCCGGTCACTGGTCGCCTGAACGGCAGCAGAGTCAAAGTCGGCAGCCTGCAGTAGCTGACGAACTTCTTCAACCGTCAGCGCTGCATGCAGTGACTGGCGAAACATTTGTTGCTGATGCTCATTCTGATCACCGGCATGCGTCGCCACAAATCGTTCCACCGTTTCGTCAGAATCCGGACGCAGCAGATCTCGAACGAACAACACGCCTCCCGGACGGATCACCCGTCGTATTTCGCGAAAAACATCAAGCGGATCAGGAATGTGGTGTACGATGCTGTTCGACATCACCACACGGCAGCTACCATTGCTGAGCGGCAAACGTTTGCAATCGCAATAGAGCGGCAGCACGTCCTTTTGTAATTGATCACGCTGAACGTGCTGTGCTGCGAGGTTTAACATCTGAATCGAAAGATCGCAGGCCAGGATGGGCTTTAGCTGCGGTTGCGTCCGCAGAAGTTCAATCGGAATCAGTGCCGTCCCCGTTCCAAGATCCAGAACCGTGGCGGCAACAGCGGCGCTGAGACTCAATTGCCAAGCGTTGTGACTGAGATAGCTCAGCAGATCACTAACGAACAATCGGTGTAACCGTTCACGGCAGTAAATTGGTAGTTCGCAATTCGAGCAAATTGTTTCTATTGCGTGGATGGAAGACAAGGACGTCATCATCACTGATTTGCGTGCGTTCGTAGAGTCGCTGAGGGCTGAGGTCAAGTCACTGAAG
>JBDNHJ010000430.1:0-8051 GCA_041688835.1 Fuerstiella sp. | reverse complement strand
GATCATCAAGGATCGACTGAAATCTCACCCGGCACTTCAGGGCCGCCAAATCGAATTGGTCCGACTGGCGACTTCCGGATATAAGCAACCCCAACAAGTGATGGCATTGAACTTCGTTCACGTGCTGGGCGGCGAATTCGAGAGTCCCCGATCCAAGTAACATAGATATGTGCTCAGATTGAAACAGCGACGTAAGCCAAGGCTCGATGCGTTCACGCAGTTCGGCTGTCCCAAACTTCTCGTTCTATCGAAGCCAACGACATGACTTGATCCAGTGAAAGACACCCAGCGCCTGTGAAGATGAGAGACAGGTCACCGCAAAGGTATACGGCCGCGAGTTCCCTCACCTTCTAGGGATCGCTGCCGTGGACCATGAACAACGCCACAAACATTGTGAATGCCAGTGGAATTGCGGCGAGTCGGGTTCCCAGGCCGACGATCAGCAGCAACGCACAACCGACCTCAGCGCCGACTGCGGAAATCAGACTCAGTTGACTGCCCATTCCCAGGGGATCAGGGAATTTGTCCGCCATGTTGCTGAACCCCATCAACTTAGGCACGCCACGCACCGGCATCAGGCCGCCCATGGAAACACGCAGAAATAAGAGTCCGATGGCCAGCGACGGGCGCGAACCTGAAGTCCTATCGGAGTCACCGGTGGAGTATGGACTTTCTTGTTGTCTATCTGTCATTGACTCGTCGTTTCGAATGGAACGGTTCACAGAATAAGTGTCGCAGGAAACTTGGGCACGATGATTTCGCGCGTCCGAACCAATCGGTAGATTCTGGCCATCAGAAAGCCGCTCAGCAACGCCATCGCCAGCCGCACGCCCATTTCAGGGACGGGCAGATCGGCGTTCCGTACAAACTTTGGCTCAGCCTTTCCGGCATCAAAAGAACTCCGCAAACAATGGGTAGTGAATTGTAGAGGAAGCAATGCGTAATGCCGGTTCAACAAGGGCCAGAGTAATTGCCATGGCGGCAGAAATCACGTTTTCGGCAGAAAATTGTAGGTATGCACTCGGCCGCAGTTCCCAAGCGTGGTGTCGCGAATCGGATGGCAGGGTTCTGTCCCTCTGATGTCGGTGGTCTTGCACATTTCGCCACAGGTTGACGGCCTCAGCGATGAAAATACGTGAGCACCGGCAAGAGAAAATCATGGACCGATCCTCTGAAATTCGTCTTCACTTCGAATGTCCCAACGGTCACAAAATTCGAGCCGACGTGCGGCACGAAGGTTAGAAATCCAAATGCCCGGTTCGTGCGGCTGCCGTGACGGTGGGCGGAAGACCGTCAGCCTACGCCATCCCGATTACTGATTCCGGAGTTTGCGCCTGCTGAGCGAAGCGGGTGCGAAAACGTTTGTCGGCATCGTGCAACCTTCGACAGCAACTGCCTTCGCTCCGTAAATCGAGCCCAAAGCTGATACGCACAAGCAGTGCCCACGGTGTAGCTATCCGATGGAAGCCCATTATCGGACTTGCCTCGACTGCAGGCTCCTGCTGGAATCCAGCCGTAGCGTCTTAACGCGAATCTATCGTGCCGCGATGCGAAGCGAAGCGTGTCGCGGTACCCGGCATGATTCGTCGCATTCATGGTGTTCAGTCTGTTTCGGTGGTGCTCACTGCAGGAATTTGTTTTGCGAAGCGGCGGAGGATCACATAGAAAACGGGAGTCAGGAAGAGCCCGAAGAGCGTAACGCCCAACATACCGCTGAATACGGCAGTTCCTAGGACACGTCGCATTTCAAAACCGGCTCCCGTCGCGACCAACAACGGCACGACACCAAGAATGAATGAAAATGCGGTCATTAGAATCGGACGCAGGCGCAACCGGCATGCCGAGACTGCCGCCTCGAACCGGTCTTTCCCCGCGTCTTCTTCGGCCTTGGCGAACTCAACAATCAGGATTGCGTTCTTGCACGCCAGTCCGATCAACACGATGAAACCAATTTGCGTCAGCACGTTGTTGTCCATGCCGCGAAACCAAATACCGATGAGCGCGAACAGCAAACACAACGGCACGATCAGGATGATTGCCAGCGGCAACAGCCAGCTTTCATACTGAGCGGCCAGCGCCAAGAACACGAATAATACCGCCAGCGGAAAAAGAAACAGGATTGTGTTACCAGCTTGCTTTTCCTGATAGGCAAGTTCGGTCCATTCGTAACCAAAGCCCGGTGGCAGGGTTTGTGCCGCCAGATTCTCCATCGTCGACAGCGACTGGCCGGTACTGAACCCCGGAGTGGTTGAACCATTCAGATCGGCGGCAGGAAACAAGTTGTAGCGTACCAACCGGTCCGGTCCCGCCGTGGATTTGACATTCACTAACGAACCCAGCGAGACGCTTACGCCTCGCGCGCTACGGGTGCGAAGTTTGGTGATGTCTTCGGCATCATCACGAAATTCGGGTTCTGCTTGAGCCGTGACGCGATATGTCCGCCCTAGAAAGTTGAAGTCGTTGACGTACATCGAACCCAAATATATCTGCAACGCATCAAAAACGTTGCTGACGGGGACATCCAACATCTGAGCCTTAGTGCGATCAACGTCGGCATACACCTGCGGCACGTCTAAACGCAGATTCGTGAAGACCTGCATCAACCCCGGCTGCTCATTGGCCTTGGCCAGCATGTTGTCAGTCACCTGACCCAGTGTATCGATGCTCGCCCCGGATCGGTCCTGCACGTACATCTTGAAACCGCCGCCACGACCGATACCGCGAATCGCCGGCGGCGGAATGATCAGGATCTGTGCTTCATTGATCGCGGCAACTTCACGCCGCATATCGGCGACGATCGCTTCGACACTGCGTCCTCGGGCGGCACGTTGTTTAGCGTCTTCGAGCGGCAGGAACGTTACGGCCGCATTCGGTTTGATCGTAAAGGTCGCTCCCGATAGGCCGGCGATGCCGACTGCGTGAGCAACGCCGTCGATTTTTCCGCCTATCTCCGCGACTTTCCGAGTCACCTTGTCGGTCCGCGACAATGATGCTCCATCAGGCAGGTTGATCGCGACGATCACATATCCCTGGTCCTGATCGGGAATGAATCCAGTCGGCACGAGCCCGAAACTCAATCCTGTACACACCAACAGCACGACATAGATGACCACCGACGCGCTCGACTGCCTGACGAGACGGCCGATCACGCGAGCATAAACGTTGCTGGAAAAATCAAACGTGCGATTGAAGAGTCGAAAGAACCATCCAAAGAGAAAGTCGATCACTTTCCCGAAGCGATTCTTAGGCGCCTCTTTCGGTCTTAACAAAATGGCACACAAGGCCGGGCTCAGCGTCAGAGAAACAAACGTTGAAATTGCCGTGGAGATTGAAATCGTGAGTGCAAATTGCTGGTAAAACTGACCGCTGATTCCCGGAACGAACACTGTCGGCACGAAGACGGCGATCAACACAAGTGTTGTCGCGATCAGCGCCGAGCCAACTTCGTCCATTGCCTTGTGTGTCGCTGTACGCGCCGACATTCCTTCAGCAATCAGTCGTTCGACATTTTCGACCACCACGATCGCATCGTCGACGACAATTCCGATCGCCAGCACTAACCCGAACAGCGACAACGTGTTCAGCGTTACACCTAAAAACTGCATGACGGCAAACGTGCCGATCAACGAAATCGGAATTGCGATCACGGGAATGATCGTCGGTCGCCAGCCGTGCAAAAACAGGAACACTGTCAATATGACGAACGCAGTCGTAATGAACAGCGTTTGAAAAACCTCGTTGATTGACTCGTCGACATAGTCCGTCGGGTTGTACGCAATTTCGTAACCAATGCCCTGCGGAAACTCTCGACTCATGTCGGCCATCGTCTGCTTGATCTGTTCTGCCGTATCGACGGCGTTGGTGCCGGGACGTTGGTACACCAACACTGCGATGGCCGGCTTCCCGTCAAGATAACTCAGTCGTGAATAGTCCTGAGCACCCAGTTCGATCCTTGCCACATCGCGCAACCGAGTCACCTGGCCATCGTTACCACGCTTGACGATGATGTCGCCGAACTCTTTCTCCTCAACCAATCGCCCCTGAGTCGTGACGTTCAGCTGAAAGTCGCCTGTGTCACTGGTCGGCGGCTGGCCGATGACTCCGGCAGCGACTTGTACGTTCTGACTACGAATTGCCTGCACGACTTCACCAGCCGTCAGGTCCACATGCGTCATCTTTTCGATGTCCAGCCAAACTCGCATTGCGTATTCGTTGCCGCCAGCGATGCGGATTTCGCCGACGCCGTCGAGTCGCATCAGCGCGTCGCGAACGCGTAGGAATGCGTAGTTACTGATGTACAATCCATCACGACTGTCATCCGGCGAATTGATGTGCACAACCATCAACATGTCGGGAATCTGCTTGGTCGTCGTCACTCCAATTTGACGCACCTGTTCAGGCAGTCGAGATTCCGCAATGGCGACACGGTTTTGCACCAGCACCTGAGCGTCGTTCAGATCTGTGCCGAGCTTAAACGTGACGGTCAACTGCATGGTACCGTCGCTACTTGATGACGATTCCATGTACAACATATCGTCGACGCCGTTCATTTCCTGCTCGATCGGCGTGGCCACGGTGTCGGCAATGACCTGCGGCGTCGCACCGGGATAGCTGGCTCGAACCAACACTGTGGGCGGTGCGACATTCGGATACTGCGACACCGGCAACGTGTAGTACGTGATACCGCCGACCAAGACGATCACGAACGAAAGGACGGCCGCAAAGATCGGTCGCTCGATAAAGAAGTGAGGAAACTTCATGAGGTGACGCTCCCAGCCAACCCCTTGAGGGCACACCACAGGCTTGTCAGTTGCTGAGCACCGTAGATTGGACGCGTCCGGCAAGACGTCTTCTGAGGGGGATCGGGGACTGGCGAAATCCAGTGTTCCTCCGGCACCGGCTCGTACTCGTCCGGTAGTCCGTCTTCAACAGCTTCGATGGAACCTTCCACGGTTTTTACTTTTGCCTCGGGACGCGACTGCAACAGACCTTCAATGACAAGCGATTCATCGCCCACGAGTCCTTCGCGAATCACGCGCAATCCATCGACAATCGGGCCAGGCTTGATCGGTCGCCGTTGAATAACGTCCTCAACCACCACGTAAACGTATTGCGACGTTTGATCGGTTCCGATCGCTGAATCCGGAATCAGTATGGCCTCGTGAATCGCGCTTCCCGGGATGCGAATGCGAGCGAACATTCCCGGCAACAACAATTGTTCATCGTTGGGAAAGACACATCGCGCTCTCATGCTGGCCGTGTCTGTGTCAAAGCGGTTGTCGACAAAATCCATGTGACCGCGATGAGGAAACCCTTCTTCGTCGATCAGGGCAAGAAAAACCGGATTTTTCGCCACGCGAGAACTTTCGCGTTGGCCCGATAACGCCAGCCGCATATATTTCAAGACGTCCTGCTCAGTGGCGTCGAACACACAGTAGATCGGGTCCATCGAAGTGATGGTGGTCAGCAGTGTCGGCGTCGTCGTCCCGCCGCTGATCAAGTTACCTTCGCTGACATACTCGCGGCTGATCCGACCGGAAACAGGCGACGTGATTCGCGAGTATTCCAGATCCAGCTCAGCCGTCTTGATCATCGCCCCGGCCGCTTGGACCGCCGCCGCCGCCGTTTTAATACTCGCCGCAGCCGATCGAATGGCTGCGAGTGACGCTTCCTTATCCGCCTTCGCCTGCAGGAATTCGGCCTCACGCTGGTCAACTTCTTCCGGGCTGATCGCGCTGCTCTGGTTCAACTTGCGAGCACGCTTGACGCGAGCATCGGCAAGTTCAACTTGGGCGTCCGTTTGTAGTAGCTGAGCCTTGGATTCGGACAATCCTGCTTCCGCCCGACTGACCTGCGACTTTGCCTGACTCATCGACGCCCTAGCTGCATCAAGCTGAGCGTCGAATGGTCGCGGATCGATGACGTACAACAAATCTCCCTTCTGAATAATCTGCCCCTCGTCGAAATGAATCGACTGCAGATAGCCACTCACCCGTGCCCGGATTTCGACGAAGTCCACTGCTTCCAGTCGACCTGTGTAGGCGTCCCATTCAACAATCTGCTTTCGTATCGGCTGAGCAACGGTCACCGTTGCAGTCGGCGGCACAGCTTGCTGGGAATCACCGCGGTTGCAGCCCATGGAGCACACCAAGGCAAAAGACAGAGCAGGAAGGCATTGTTGAAGTGACATCATCGATATATTTTATCTGGTTTTGTTTCATTGACACTGATTTGTAATCACACTTATACTTTATTAGTGAAATACTTTCCAGTCAATTATCTACTTATTAGTTTGCATGTCATGAACCTGCAGCAAGAACTTCACCGCCCCGTTCCCTTCGCAACGCCTCAGCAGGAAACCCTGTTGAACTTGCTGCGTGTCGGTGATCAGATAGACAATCGCATGTCGCGTTTATTTCGCGAGCATGGATTGACATTATCGCGTTTTAACGTGTTGAGAAGCCTGACATTGGCAGAACGTCCATTAACGTGCGGTGAAATTGCGCAGCGGATGATTCAGATTGTTCCAGCGATCACTGGGCTGGTCGATCAACTGGAACAACAAGGTCTTGTCGCAC
Source organism: Fuerstiella sp. (assembly GCA_041688835.1). Taxonomy (GTDB): domain Bacteria; phylum Planctomycetota; class Planctomycetia; order Planctomycetales; family Planctomycetaceae; genus Fuerstiella. The sequence continues at coordinate 1,473 of JBDNHJ010000430.1, read as the reverse complement.
GCACTCGCTGCACCGAAGATCGCCGTGTCGTCTATGTCACGATTTCCGCCAAGGGTCGCAAGCTGTCCGATGAAACCTTGAAACCACTTCAGGATCTCGAAAAGCGAATGCTGAAAAAACTGAAACGCTCGGACGTGCAGACACTGCTCGAACTGCTGGAAAAGACTCGCGAGTCACTTGCTGCTTGCGTCGGTGAAAAATGACGCGCCGAACCTTCGATTGCAAATCGACCACGACCACAACCCTTGAATGTCTGGAGAAACTACGATGCAAATGCAACCGGCGTTCCTGCAAAAAAACGCCCAGAGCACCGGCTTGCTGGTACTGCGAGTCGCTTTCGGCGGCATGATGCTGGGGCATGGCGTTCCAAAGCTGTTGGGCTTCAGCGAAATGGCGGACAAGTTCCCCGATCCGCTCGGCATGGGCTGCCAACTGAGCTTGATTTCCGCGGTCGGAACCGAGGTCGGCTGTTCGTTCTTGTTAATCCTCGGGCTGGCGACTCGACTTGTTTCATTGCCGCTGGCGTTCACGATGGTCATCGCGGCGTTTGTCGTGCATGGAGCCGATCCGTCGCAGAAGAAAGAACTCGCCGTAGCTTAGATGGCGAATGCGGCGCGGGCGACAACACATTGCGGCTTCGGCAAGTTGCTGGAACAGCTGTTGATACCGACTTACTGGACCTGCGCCAGCCGATGCTCGATCGTCCCTCGCAGCGTATCGCCGCTGAGGACGCTGATCGATACGTCCATCAAAGCAGTCTTCCGCGACGCCAAATTGGAATCTGATGGATTCGACGTTGTAATTGCAGCCGCGGTCCTGCATCACCGCCGTGGCGACGCCCTGACATTGCTGCAAGGCGACGAATACTGCGACGACATCGTCGCTCACATCGACCGTGATTGAAGCTGAAAAGGTGTGAAGCCGGCGTGTAGCATCTAAGGCTTGGCACTCGCGGGGGGATGTCGGCCGGCATGAATCTGTCTCAAGAAAGCTATCGCCAGATACCGCAAGTCACCGCCGAGTACGAAACCGTTTTCTGGCGACAAAAGTCACCACAGCCGCTACTCCCGAATCATCACCGCGCGGTGGGCCAAGAAGGTGCCCCATCACAGACTGGCTCAATTTTCAGTAATTCGCCACTACGCCGGATCGTGCATCAGCGAGGGACCAAGAACTGCGGCAATGATGGGCTGTAATTCGCGGTGACTTTTCTTCTCGACAAACGATGCGAAGATTAGCCATTCGTGCGTATTCGACGGCGATGCTGGATGACGACACTCGGCACCAGCGGCGGTCAGTGTGGATCTGAACAGGTCGGCGTGCTGCCGTGACTTATTAACCCCACACGAAACTACCAAGAGCTAGGCAAACACCTGTGCAATCTGTGATTGGCGAAAGAAGCCTTTGATTCGATCGGGAAATCCGGAGATCTTGTTGAGAATGCGTTCGAGTGTTGCCCGGAAGTCTGAGGTG
>JBDNHJ010000429.1:0-3217 GCA_041688835.1 Fuerstiella sp. | reverse complement strand
CCTAACTGTGTTCGCCGGTTAACAGCCATTCCGAAAGCTGCTGTTGTTCCCACAGCAGTGATAGCAATGTGTCCGGGGCGTCGATGGTGGGGACGGGCTGCGACTCGACGCTTTCGAATGCGACAGACCGTTTCGCCTCCGCAGTTGTCGTGTCGACGGCGAACACAACGTCGCCCGGCGCTGCAGCCCTGTCGGTCATGACTTTCGCTTCTGTGGTGTGTTCGATGCGGTTCAGAAGTTGCGGCAGGTTGGTCAGCAGCGGGGCCAGCGAGTCCGAAGATTCGCTGGACACGGCGGCGATGGAAAAGTCGACGGCGGAGCTCCAGATACCGTCGGTGAACTGTCCACTGCTGCCGATGGCTTTCACCCACACTCGGTAACTTCCGGATGCCAAAGCGGTGGTGGGCGTGTAGCTGGTGGTGGTGAGTTGATTTTCCCGAATCACCACGTTGCCGGAAGTCAGATCCTGCACGTGTAGAATGTAGCGGCTACTGCCTGCGATGGCCTGCCAAGTGAATGTGGGAGTCGTATCGGTGCCGGAGCCGGTGGGACTCAACACCTGTGTGGGGCCGCTGACTGATCCTGCTCCGATCGATGCATTGCCGACGTCACTCCAGCCACCGCTGGTGGATGCCATGTCTCGAATCCACCAGCGAATGCTGCCCTCGGGCAGATCTTGGCTGGGAGTCCATGACGTGCCGACGATGTCGCCTTCGATGATGCGTCCGGTACTGGTGCCGATCCAGATTTGATACGTCTGAGCTCCGGGAACCGCTTCCCATGTAAACGTGGGCCGTGGAGTGCTGACCGCCGACAGCGGTGCCAACAAATTTGGTTTGGCCATCGGGTATTCGAAGACTCTGGACGGCACCCAAGAACCGACGTTGCCGCCCGAGTCATTGGCACGCACCCAAAAGCGGTACGTACCGCCCGTGAGAACTTCGGTTGAGGTGTAGGCAGTGCCGGTGACAAATCGATCGGCTGTCTGAATTCGCCCTTGAATGAGACTGTTTTGTTGCAGCCAAACTTCGTAGCGATTGGCACCGATGTCGTTCCATGTAAACGTGGGCGTTGTGTCCGAAGGAAACTGGGAAACGTTGTCCAGAACCAACTGCGGCACAACACTGTCAGTGATGGCAATGGTTTGCTGGGTGGTCGTTCCAAGCTGAATTCCGGAAGAAGGCAGTCCCAGTTGTACGGTGAGTGATTCGGTTCCTTCAACGACAATATCCCGTTGAACCGTTAGCGTAACACTGCCGGTCGTTTCTCCGTCTAGGATCGTGATCGTGGAAACGGGCAGAGTATAGTCGCCTTGAGTAATTCCCGTTCCACTCACTGCCACTTCAACCGTTTGATTTCCGGAGACGGCAGAAGCCGCTGTGGCGGTCACGGTGATCCCAGTTTCGTCCGCCTCCGTGGCGACGTTTGAACTTAACGATAGATTAACGTCGGAGCCGGCGACCGCAGTGGGAAAGCCATCGACCGTGGAACCCACCAGAATCCGAGAGATGCCCTGAGATGCTGACTTCACGTAGAACTGTTCATTGACATCATCCAGCGTCACATCGCTGAAACTGGTGTTAGGGCTGGTGCCGACGGCGAAATTGGAATTCAGCGTACCTGTATTAAAATCGGGACTACTGCCAACAAAGACAATCGCCCCGACGTCCTGAACGTCACTGATATCGAATGCGTTATTGATCACGACAAAGCTGCCGTCATCAGAGACGGGGATTACGTCCGGGCTTACCGCTCCAGCCAATAGTCCATCCGTCGTTGTTGCGCTGACGCCTAGATTGGTGCCGTCACCCACGATCAAATCCACGCTACTGGCCAATGCGTAATTACCATTAAGAAGGGCAACTCCATCCGTTCCCATGATAACATTCTCTTCCGGGAGATCGCCTGCTATTCCTACCGTTCCGTCGACCAACAAACTTACTCTTGGTTGATCGAGCGGACCTCCATACAACACATAATTACCGTTTGTCAGGGCGTATGTTCTTGTGAGGGGAACCAAGCCCTCTGTTGACAAATCGCCGGCCAGAACGGCTGTGCTGCTGAAGAAATAAGTGCCGCCCGCGATTTGCACCACGTAGTTCGAGTTGGTGAGAGCGACGACCGGGAGAACAGCCAGAGGATCAGAAACGAGTAGGCTGTCATTCACCGAAACAACTCCACTCACCCCGGTCTGCCCATCTCCAAGAGTCAACGCCGCATGAGCGTTCGTCACAGTGCCCTGTTCGGTGAGAGCTACGTTCGTGACGACATAGTTGCCGTTAGGCAGTTTTGCGACTGTCGCAAAACTCCCGAAAATAAATGCTTCAATATGCTGTGCAGGATCGTAAATCAAACTGTTTTCGGCGGAAACTGCACCACTCAAGCCGCTCGTTCCGTTGATGAACGTCGTGGCGACGGACGGTGTGTTGTCCAGTGCTTTCCAATCGGGGCTGTGTACGACCGCATTTCCATTCGCCAAGACTGTGACACCGCCATTCCCAACTTTGCTTTCGGCGACAGTTCCCACCAGACTATTCGCTCCTGAAACGACGGCTCCGGTGGCGACCGTTCCACTTTGCCAAGTCACGGCACCGGCATTTATCACGGCACCATTTCGCCAATCGGGACTGGCGACAATGTAGTTACTATTGGGCAGTGGCGTGACCAGACCGCGACCCACGAGATCGCCATGCGTCGATCCAGTCAGACTGTTAGCAGAATCAAAGACGCCGGGCGCACCAACCGCGCCGTCAATTAATGTGACAACGCCAACCGTGTCTCCTGCAAGGTTCTCCCAAGAAGGCTGACTGAGGACAAAATTGCCGTTTACGAGCGCCGTCACTTTGGCATCAGAAATGTTCTGACCCTACCGGAATCTATGTGCGGTTGTGAAACCCCTGTAGCGAGGCGGAAATTTGCAGGTTGTGTAGCCAGTTGGGATCGTAGGCATTGTCATTGAGTCGGTGTGCGGGGCTATGGTGTTCTCTTGGTGTATTGCTGCGAGGGGCGAAGGGACGGAAGTTTTCGAGAAGACAGATGGCTCGCAGTCGCCGTTCTGATGTGGCCTGATGGCCGTGCAAGCCGCGACTCGCGTACAGACTGCGGGTGATGCGATTCATAGGGCGATCGATTTGATTGCTCGTGCGATAGGCGTCGGGTTCGCCGTAGCTGACGGCGTAGTCGTCCGCCCGTGAAATCAGCTTGTCCAGTGCCGTCT
>JBDNHJ010000428.1:0-16628 GCA_041688835.1 Fuerstiella sp. | reverse complement strand
GGCCTAGCGGACTTTGTAAACAAGGGCATCGACCAAGCGATCGGAGCGACGAACACAGCGCAGCCAGCGGATCCGGCTGCCAACGTTTTGCCGCAGTAGCAGCAGGCGAATCTTCAATCCCACAATGACTGTCACGGACGACAATTATGACTCAGACCACCATCACACAAAAACTGGCCGTTGAGCTGCTGGGCTTTCTGGAAAACGAAGCCAATTTTCTGGCCAGCATTGATGTCTGCGCCAGTGAGCTCAGCGTACATCCGGTGGGGCAGGCCTTTCCCAACAAGCTGATTCAAACATTGACGGCGATTCAAATTGAAAGCGGCAACAGAAATCAGGAACGCGCCACCATTCAGCGAAAGTTGGCCGGACAGTTACTGAAGACGCCCGCTGCGATTCGCTTGTCTGAAATCGTATGCGAAGGCGACATCACAGAACAACTACAAACTCGGCGTCGCGAAGTGCGAAAACACGCGTTGGCCGCCGAAAGCCGGCTGCGAACGGTGCTGAGTCAAATGACAGAATCCAACGCGATTGTGACCGCCGTTTTGGATGCCGTTTTGGGCGCACCAGTGGATCGCAGCCGCTACAACGCGGATGGAAAACCGGTATCGCAAATGAGTCACGTCGAAGGTCAACGCGTGGCTTAACACAGTGCTTTTAAGCGATATCGGAGGGGTTCCGAAAGATCGCGTCAACCGACTTTTAGATCACCGCAAAGGCTGATGACAATGAATCACATTCAAATCGGCGTCACGGCGCTGCGAGCCGCTCAAATCGGACTCAACACGGCGTCTCAGAATATCGCCAACGCATCGACCGATGGCTATCACCGTCAGCGTGTCGATTTGGTGGACCGGAAAACCTATCAGGTGGGACGATCCTCCAGCATTACCGGCGGCGGCGTCGATGTGTCGCAGATCACACGGCTGCGAAACGCGACCGTCGAACAGGCGCTGACTGCCAATATTTCTGGTCGAGAGGCCGCCACCACGCAATTGGCAACGCTGCAACAGATTGAACAGGCGTTGACGCCGGGCGAAGGTTCGATTCACTCTCTCGTGACAGAATTCTTCAATCGCGTGGAACTGCTGGCGGCCAATCCAAGTGAATCGGTGCTGCGGCGAGAGGTCGTGTCAACAGCAGAGCAACTGGCGACGTCCATCGGTCAGGTGTCGAACGCATTCGCCAACCTGAACGGCAGCGTGGGCGAAAGTGTCAGCGTGACTCTGGACACCGTCAACAAGATCGCTCAAGACATCGCTGATTTGAATCGTGATATTCGCGTCGCCACGGGACGCGGCCATTCGACGAACTCGTTGCTTGATCAACGCGACCGAATGGTTAACGAATTGGCAACGTACGTGGACATCGATCCGACCAGTTTACTGAACGGATCGGACCCGCTGATTGCTGCCGGTGGAGCGTTAATCATCAGTGAAGTCGCGACAACGCTGGGCGTCCACACGGGCATCAACGGACAGCTGCAGCTATCGTCTTCCACAGGCCAGCGAGGCATCGCAATCCGCAGTGGAAAACTGGGTGGTCTGATCGAAGCGTCGCAATCCATCGATGCGGGCATCGGAGCCAACTATGCCGCGTGGGCTCAGACGCTGATCAAAGAAATCGACACCATTCAGGCCACGGGACTCGGGCTGAACGGGGCTGCCGGCGCGCTAGCTGGAACTCGCCAAATTCTGCCTGTCGACGGTGCTCTCAGTCAAGCCGGCAGCATCTTTCCGCTGGAATCGGGAGAACTCAGCATCACCGTGACAAACTCCACCGGGCAGCGCCAAACGACAGTTGTGCCGATCGACGTTTCGACAGACTCCTTACGTGACGTTGTGGATCGTATCGACGCCATCAGTGGCTTGTCAGCTTCGATTGCCGCATCCGGCACAGTCGCCCTGCATGCGGTGCCCGGATTTACGTTTGACTTCGCGGGTCGACCAGACCAGCAACCGATCAGTGCATCCATCACCGGCAGCGCCACGCCCACGGTCTCCGGAACATTTCTGGGAGCCAACAATACGACTTGGAATGCTGAAGTGATTACCGGCGGCGAAATCGGAGTTTCGTCCGACGTTGTTGTTCGAGTCACCGATGCCAACACCGGACAAGTGCTGGGCGACTTCAATTTTGGCGCTGGCTATCCGGCCAATCAAGCGGTTGAAATTTCCGACGGAATCAACTTGACGTTGACGCCTGGAGTCTTGAACGCGGGGGATGAGTTTTCGATGCGTGTCACGAGTCAACCGGACGAAACCGGATTGCTGGCCAGTCTGGGGCTGAACACACTGTTTAGTGGAAACAGTTTGCGTGATTTGAGTGTTGCCGCGCAGATCGACGCCGACCCGGCAGCGCTGGCTGCGTCACGCTCAGGCGCGATCGGCGAGGGACGTCAACTGGACCGCATCATCGACCTCCGATCTCAAGGGTTGTTCGATGGGGGCGCAGAATCACTCGAAGAACGACTGGCGTCTTTGACCGGACTGTCCGGAATTCTGTCCTCGTCCGCTCAGCTAGAAATCGATCAACGTGATGCCCAGCAGCTGCAACTCGAAAATGCACGCGACTCAGTGTCCGGTGTCGACCCCAACGAAGAGCTGCTGGAAATGCTGCAGTATCAACGAGCCTTCCAAGCGGCGTCGCGCTTCGTATCGTCTGTTGACCAAACTCTGGACGATTTAATGAGGCTGATCGGCTAGGGGGGAACCGTTGAGCCCGCCGCTAGACGGTGCCAGTCGACGGTGGACGCAGGGGCACCGGCGGCTGGCGCCGTGCCGCTCACGATACAAAATCATCATCACTGAAAACGTAGGCCATCATGAGTTTTAGAATCACGCCGCATCGACAATTCGAAATCGGTCAGCAGCGAGCAGCGGCTTTATCGGGTCGCACGGGAACTCTGCGAGACCAGATTTCCAGTGGTGAGCGAGTTCATCGACCGTCCGACGATCCGCATGCTCAACGACTGATTCTGAACAGTCAATCCACGGCTTCGTATTTTCAGTCGCAGAGTGTTGCGATCAACGACGTGCGTTCTGTGCTGAACGAAGCACACGTGCAAATGCGTGCGGCACAACAACTGGGCGTCAACGCTCGTGATATCGGTCTGCAAGTCAGACAAATCAACAACCCATCAGAAGCAAAGATCTTTGCGTTAGAACTGGACGGCATCTTGGAAACACTAGATTCCATCGCCAATTCTAAGCACGATGGTCGCTATCTGTTTGCCGGAGCCACCGTGGAAACGCGCCCATATCGCGATGTGAACGCCAGTACGGATTATCGAGGAGTCGCGGAATCCGGCTCCGTACGCATCGGCAGTGCGGGACACATCAAGACGTTTTATTCCGGGCAAGAAGTCTTCACCACAGGCAAAGACGGACTGACGGCTGTGCGGGGAACAACGGGTGCCGCTGCGGGAAGCGGCACCGCCAGCGGTCATGGTTCCAGCGAATTGCGAGTCAGCCATTTACTGACAACATTTGCAGCGGGTTCTGGAATTCAAGCTGGCAGCAGTTCCGCAGATGGAGACACAATCATCGGGCCCGCCGGGACGCACACGCTGGAAATCAACGACACCAGTGGGACCGGCACCAGCGGTACGATTTCGTTTAATGGTGGAGAGCCCATTGCGTTTACCAATGCTGACACCGACCTGAAACTGACCGGACCGCGCGGGGAAGTCCTGTTTGTTAACACGTCGTCGATGACGCCAGGATTTTCTGGCACGGTGGACATCACCGCGACAGGCACGTTGTTGTTAAATGCAGGTCAGACAACCGTGGATATCGATTTTTCAGCGAACCAAACTCTAGTGGATCAGAACGGCAATGTCCGCCACATCGACTCGCAGGGAATTACTCAAACAGGAGTCGATACTGTGCAACTCGCAGGAAACAGCGACCTCTTCGAGACTTTGCGCTCAATGCGTGACGATCTCCTTAACTATGAAGAGTTCTCTGCTGTCGAATGGGATGCCACCGTCAGTGAGTATCTTGGTCAGATGGAATCGATGAACGATCATCTGTTGGATGTTGTCGGTGAACAGTCCGTGGATCTGCAAACGCTGGATCGCTTGCAGGATCGCGGCGAAGACCTGCAACTGGAAGCCGAAATGCGACTTAACGAACTCCAAGGAACCGACTTTGCGACCGCCGTGCTGCAGCTGCAGGAACAACAGAACCTGACGGAATACACGTTTGCCACTTTGTCCGGAGTCTTCCAAGTGTCGGTCTTGGATTTTCTGCGGTAGTCAACAACTTCAGTCACCGACAATCGATTTAATCTTTGCACCGTTGAGGATGAACGACGCTATGCGAAAATTCCACCATCAGCATTCCATACCAACACCACACACACTGCCGGATCACCGAGTGCTGCAGGCGCTGACGGACTTGGCAAACAATCAGGACATGGACTACTCGAAATTCTGCCAAGTGGCGGAATCTGAGCCGTTGATTATCACCAGAATCATGCGTGCCGCGCGAGCGATCCGGGCAGGTCGAGAAAACGGTGTGGACGAGCTGCGTCATGCCATCGCCATTATTGGCGTAAGGCGTGTGCAGGAGATACTGGAGGCCATCGGACGCGATGTCCATCGAAGCAAGGCCGGATAACAACAGACGTTCGATGTGCCAGTTGGTCGCCGCCATGGCCGCTGGGGTTTCACGAGAGCCTTGGTGAACACCGCCCAGATGCCGCGTAGCGGTTAAATAGGGTAGACCACCATTAAAATTCGATGTTTAATGGTGGCATACCCACACCCTAAGGGGAACTTGCGATATGTCATCCTACATACTTGAGTGTTTTTCCTGCAGCATGCCGGGAATTCCGCTAGACAGCATGCCTTTTTTCACTTAAACGTGTTTCGTGCGGGCCGGAACAAACGCTTAGCCAGTCTTGGCCTAACAGGAAATCCACAGCACAACCAGAGTTTAATCCACATACCACCCACTTTTCTGACGGAGATGAAAATGGAACGTGCTGAACAGCGGCATCAGGCCCCACATGACGGAAGAGCACAATACGCACCAGCCGCTCGTCTGTACCCCAGCTACCCAGCGACCACGACTTCAACCACGCAGTCCACGACAGCGACTCACCAAACCCGTCGCGACTACGACGTCGTCTTGGGGATTCCCGGTCAGCTTGACGCCCAGTCGATGGAATGGACGCTAACATCACGCGGCCAAGTCCGGCATGTTCGTTCCATCAATGACGTCGACGAACTGATCGCTCACGTCAGTGCCGATGCCCCGCGTCTGCTGCTCCTAGACGAACATTTCGCCAGTCCTCATCTGCAATCCATCGCGAGGCAGATTCCCGTTCGCCTTGGCGATTGTGTCATCGGACTGTTTGCTGATCGCCTTTCCTGTCGACAGCTGCACATGGCGTCGCCCTATACGACTGGGTTGTTGTCGCGGCAAACTTCGGTTCAGACATTTATGTCAGAACTGGACGTCGTGGCCAGTGGCCGCAAGATCGTGTCGGAAAGCCTCGCACCACGTGTGCGGATTGATAGCCGCAAACGCTTTGAAGTGGTGTCCGTCGAAAAGATTCAGAATCTGACAAACCGTCAGCTGGAAGTTCTGATTCGGATTGCTCAAGGACTGACCGCCAAGGAAGCCGCCCATGACCTGCACATCACAGAAAAAGCTGTCGAAAGCCACAAGTATCGCCTGATGCGAATCCTTGGTGTGCGAGATCGAATCGAACTATGTCGTTGGGCAATTCGAGAAGGCCTGATCAACGCCTGATCTACAGCAACGTCTGCAGATGCAGTTCCACGCAGTCGGCCAGAATTGGTGGGTTGTAGCCACCTTCCAGTACGCTCACTAAGCGGCCGTCGCAGTGTTCCTTGGCGACGTCTAGCGTGATGGAGGTCAGCGTTTGAAAGTCTTCGGTTTCCAGTCCCAGCGAACCCATGGGATCGGCATGGTGAGCGTCGAAGCCGGCGCTGAGCAGCACGAGTTCTGGGCGGCATTTCTGAGCAGCTTGCGTCAGCATGTCACCGAAGCGTGTCAGCAGTTCTGTTCGTGAAACGCCAAATGGTAGCGGCAGGTTGAAGATCGTGCCTCTGCCGTCGGCCGCCCCCGTTTCTTTTGCCAGTCCAGTGCCGGGGTAGAAGGGATGCCTATGCACCGAAACGTAATAGACATCATGGTCGCGATAGAAGATGTCCTGAGTTCCGTTACCGTGATGCACGTCCCAGTCGACGATCAGAACTCGATGCAGATGATGAAACATCCGAGCATGAACGGCCCCCACAGCCACATTGTTGAATAGACAAAAGCCCATCGCCATGCCGCGTGAAGCATGATGTCCGGGCGGCCGCACTAGGCAAACGGCCTGCCGATGAGGCCCCGCGAAAACTCGATCCACCGCATCGATGACGCTGCCCACGGCCAGACGCGCGACGTCAAACGAGCGATCGCTGACGAACGTGTCAGAATCAATCCAACCGCCTCCGGCTTTCGCAAATCGTTCCGTTTCCGCCACATGGTGGCCGCTATGGACGGATTGAAGCTGTTCCGCCATGGCCGCCTGCCATGTGGGAAGTTCGAAGTTGGTGATAATGCCGGATGATTGCAGCCGTTGATGCACTGTGTGCAAACGTACGGGCGATTCCGGATGATCGCCGGTCGCGTGGTCGAGAAACGTCGGGTTAAGGTACAGCAGTGGCATGAGATTATGATACTTTCCGTTCCAAATACACGACACCATCCCTGCGCTTTGTGACTTCGAATGCACGCCGTCGAAACGCGGCCAGCATGCGGTGGTTGGTGAAATCCGTTTCCGCCACCACCGATTGCAGTCCCCATTCTTCCGCCACTTGCAGGCAACAAGTGGTCAACGAAGATCCGAGCCCCTTGTTCTGCCACGGGTCGGCGACCAGCACGGCGAATTCGGCGGTTTCGTGATTGCTGTCCGCCACAAGTCGCCCTACGCCCGCCAGTTTGCGTTCTCCGTTGTCGTCGATCTCCGCAACAATCGCCATCTCGCGGTCGTAGTCGATGAAGCAAAACCGCGCGGCGAATTCGTGCGTCGTCTGCTTCAGCAAATATCGAAAGCGAGCTCGAATGGTTTCCGGCGAACACGCGGCCAGCATCGCATGCCACATCGGTTCGTCTTCCGGACGAATGGGTCGCAGCCGCATTCGCAGACCATCCTTCAGTGTGATTTCGGTGCTGAACTGATCCGGATAAGGGCGAATGGCCAGATGAGCAAACGCTTTCGTTGATTGCTGCACAGCGTCCGGATCAATCACAGCTCGCGCATCCAGAGCGACTGTTTGCTGCGATGTTGCCACCAGCGGATTGATGTCGAATTCCTGAATCTCGGGCGCATCCGCAATCAAGTACGAAAAGCGAATCAGCACTTCGACCAACCGATCGATGTCGGCTCCGGGCTGACCGCGATAACCTTGCAACAACGGCCACGAACGCAATGACTGCAGCATGCGTCGAGCCAGCACTTCATTCAACGGCGGCAGCCCCAGAGCGCGATCGTTGAAACACTCCGCCGCCGTGCCGCCGGTGCCGACCAGCATCACCGCCCCGAACGTGGCGTCCTGTTTGGCCCCCACGATCAATTCCAGGCCATCGTTGTGTTCAAACATCGGTTGCACGGTGACACCCTGCACATCCGCGTCGGGCTGCTTCTGTTTTGCATTCGTCAAGATCTGATCAAAGGCCGCCCGCACATCGTCCGCGTTTCTCAGATTCAGCAGCACTCCCCCCACATCCGTCTTATGAGTGATATCAGGCGAATAGACTTTTAGCACCACCGGATACCCGAGTTCTTCCGCCGTCTGCACGGCTTCACAGCGCGACGTGGCAATCCGAGTTTCCGTCACGGGAATGCCGTAGCGTTTCAGGATGGCCTTGGAGTCCGGTTCGGAAAGATGCTGTTGTCCGGCGTTTGATTTGCGACGCAAGAAACGCGAAATCAAAGCGGGGCGAGCGATTGCTGTGGCCTTGAAATCGTCTGGCTGAAGACGTTGCCGATCGGCAAGAACGTCCCTCGGCGTTTCGTACAGCGTTTCCCGAATGCGACCGTATTCCACCAGATGCATGAATGCGCGCACCGCGTTTTCTGGAGTCGGATACGTGGGCACGCCAGCGGAATTCAACAGCCGAATACCACCTTCGACAGACGCCCCGCCCATCCACGTGGACAGCAACAGTTTTGGTGAAGATCGAGCAACCTCAGCCATTGCCTTCGCGATCGCGGTTGGATCTGTCATGGCCTGCGGCGTCAGAATCACCAGCACAGCATCAACGTTTTCGTCCTTCAGAATGGGTTTCAAGGCCGCAGAAAATCGAGCGTCTGAAGCATCGCCCAAAATATCGACGGGGTTACCGCCGGACCAGTACGCTGGCAGTGCGGAGTTCAGAATTCGCACAGTTTCGTGTGACAGCTGTGCGAGTTCGCCCTTGCGTTCCATCAACGCATCGGTCGCGATGACTCCAGGGCCGCCCGCGTTGGTGACGATCGCCAGTCTCGGCCCGCGCGGCGGGGCGTGGCGCGCCAGCAATTCGGCGGTGTCGAAGATTTCGCCAATGTCGAAGGCGCGCACAATCCCCGCGCGTTGGAAGGCGGCATCGTAAACCGCATCTTCTCCGGCCATGGCTCCGGTATGAGACGTCGCGGCCTTCGCCGATTCCGCAAACCGCCCGGACTTGTACACCACGATCGGCTTGGTGCGCGTGAAAGCTCTGGCAGCAGACAGAAATTCTCGCGCGGCTGTGATGGCTTCCACATACAGCACGATGGATTCGGTGTGTCGATCGTTGGCAAAATAATCGATCAAGTCGGCGATGTCCACGTCCAGCATGTTGCCCACGGACACGAAGTTGCTGAAGCCGATCTGTTCGCGTTGAGCCCAGTCTAAAATCGACGTACACAGAGCTCCGGATTGCGAAATCAACGCCACGCTTCCGGGCTGAGGTGTGGTGGCTGCAAAGCTGGCGTTCAGTCGCAGTCGAGGCACGATGACGCCCAGACAGTTCGGGCCGATAATTCGCAACTCCGGATATTCGGCCGCCGCTGCGTGCAGGTCGGCATCAACGGCTGCGCCCGCTGGGCCGATCTCGCGAAAGCCAGCGGACAGGATGATCATGCCATGGATGCCCGCGGCTCCACAGTCACGCACCAACTGCGGAACAGTGGCTGCCGGCGTACACACAATCGCCAGATCGGGCGTCTTCGGCACGGCGTCAATCGACGGATACGCCTGAATCCCCTGCACCGATTCACGTTTGTGATTGACCGGATACACCACGCCATCGAATTCGTTGCCGATCAGATTCCGCAGCACGCTGTATCCGACGCTGCTGCGCCGATCACTGGCACCAATGACGGCGATGCGTCGTGGATCGAATATTTTTTCGAGATGATGAACGGACATCGTGGTTTCCTAATCACCTAAATATCGCCGGACGCTCGAATGGCACGCAACAGCCGTACAGACAAATACACGGCCACCGCGCAGCCCAAAACGCCGGGCACGGAATAACCGCCAATCTGAGGCGGCACATCGCGGCTCCACATCAGCGACGAACCAATAAACAACGACGCACTAATCATGCCCAGCGCCAAGCGGTTGACAATTTTGTCCAGCCGTCGATGTTCCAAATGCACATCAAAGCTGCCCTGCTTAACGCGATCCAGAATATCGGCCACGTCACCTGGAACAATGTCGAACAGGTAGCTCCAGTGACGCACGGCCGACATCGCTTTCCGCCGCAGACGCGATGGCGACAAACGGCTTTTCAGAATTCGCCCCTTGTACGGCTGCAGAACTTTCATCAACTGAAAATCGGGCGATATCAATTCGGCCGTGCCTTCCAGAACCGCCACCATGCGGATCAACATCGAAGCTCGAGCCGGAAGTCTCAAGTGATGTTTGCGAATCAGCCCCGTGGCTTCATTTAACGCTGTGCTCACTTCGATCTCTTCCAGCGGCAAAAAAGCGTACTGATCGAAGAATTCGGCCACGTCGCGCGTCAACGCCAGACGGTCGAAGTTGGGCGGAAGTTCGGCCAGACGAGCAATCGTGTCGACCAGCAATTCCACGTCCGTGTCGGCAGCCGCCATCAACAGGTCTTCAATCTGTTCTCGCAATACGTGGTCGATGCGGCCCACCATGCCACAGTCAATGATGCCAATGACTCCGTCGGCCAACAGCAGCAGATTGCCGGGATGCGGATCGGCATGAAAAAAGCCGTCACGAAACACCATATCCAGAAACGCTTTGGCTCCGGCATTCGCCAGTTTTGCCGGATCGCCGCCGGCCGCAATCAACTGTTGACGGTTGGAAACGTGGATGCCGTCCAGATGCTGCATGGTCAACACGCGAGCGGTCGACAGTTCCGGATACGCCTGCGGAAAACGAATGGTGGCGTCGTGCCGAAACCGCGCATGAAACGCCTGCAGGTTGCGAAGTTCCTGATGAAAGTCCAGTTCGGCCAGCAACGTCTTCCGCAGTTCGCCCACGGTCGCGACGGGTTCGTACAGCGCGAGTTCTTCGGAGTACGCTTCTGCCAGTCGAGCCAGTTCTTCGGCGATTTCCAGATCGTTGCGAACATTGTCTTCGATGCCGGAATGCTGCACCTTCACCACAACCTGAGTTCCATCGTGCAAGGTTGCGCGATGCACCTGACCGATCGACGCCGACGCCAGCGGTTTGTCGGTAAAATCATGGAAGAGCGTCTCAACGGGTTGACCGAGTTCCTTGGCGATGACCGCGTGAATCGTGACCGCATCGTCAGCGGGTGTTTGAGACTGAAGTTGCGACAACTCTTCGGCCAGTTCCAGTCCGACGATATCCGGCCGAGTGCTCAGGATCTGCCCGAGTTTGACGAAGCTGGTGCCGATTTCTGTGATGGCTTCGCGAACTCGCCGAGGCCCGGTCAGTTCTGCAATGGCTGTGCCGTCAGACGTTTCGAATAACCGCTGCACCCAAGACAACGGAACTCGTTTCAGCCATGGAGCCAGTCCGTACTTCGCCAACACGCCGACCACCTGTTGCAGGCGTCCAGCATTGCGCACCATGCGCGGAACGGCAGAAACGGGTGTCATTGATCACATCTCTCTTAGCGGACGGATTCCTAATCAGCACGATAGTTCTTAGTATAGCGGATCATCCGTCGGTTCATATTGTCGCAGCCTGTAGCGCGACTGCAAAAAAAGTGGCCAGACTATCAATCCTCAAAAAGAGACATCCTCATGCTTCCCCGATTCAAAAACATTCTGGTGCCCGTCGATCTCACGCCCAAAAATCGAGCAGCTTTGGATATTGCCTTCGAACTGGCCACCGAAAACAAGGCCCGAGTTTCGCTGCTGCATGTGACTCAGACCATCGACGCCGTTGATCAGCAACCCGATGATGAGACTCAGGCTTTTTACAACAGAATTCAGAACCGCGTGCAGACCGATCTGGAATCGTTGTCGCAACGGTTTGCGGACGCCGGGCTGGCGGTGGAAGTGAAGGTTCCGCTGGGGCAACCGCTGAAGGAAATTGTTCACTTCGCGGAATCGCATCAGATCGACCTGATTGTGATGTCGTCGCATCCCGTGAATCAGGCAGACCTGCTGCAAAGCTGGGGCACGCTCAGCTACAAAGTCTCGGTCGCCTGCCAATGCCCGATCCTGCTGGTGAAATAGCGTATGCTCGCCTGCGATTCAACGTTCCGTTCGAGTGCCTCAGTCATGATTAAGACATTTTCCGAAGCTTACCAGTTTGTCCTCGATCAGAAGATCTGTACCGTTTTCGGCAGCAAAGGGTCTCCGCATCCTTCCTTGTGGGACAATACGGATCTCTCCGAAAAGAAACCCAAGGCGGGCGGCTGGAGCCCGAAGGTGACGGCAGTCTGGGATTGGAAAACTCGAATCCCCCAAACGTACCCGGAAGAAATATTTTACGGAAAGATCGCCGGCGGCGATGCGGTGCTGATAGAAATGCAGCACCTGCGCACCACGCATTACCCGAGTGCGTTTCAGTCCGTCGATCAACTCGATGCACTGGCGCAGGGAATCTACGAGATGATCCGTTTGCAACCAGCATGCACTGGCCCACTTCGTAAACGAGCCATTTCGGAAATGGGGTGTACAAAAAGCCAATTCGATACGGCGCTCAAAAAGTTGCAAGTGAACTTGAATATTGTCCGTTCAAACGACCCGGCACACAAGCGTGATTTCTGGCTGACGATGCGTGAAATGCACTTGGACATCGTGCAAAAATATGAATAACGCCAGCAGACCACAACGACCTCGTGCTGCAGATCACAGATCCTCGACCAAAAACGGGAACTGAACTGCTGACCGCCATCCCAACGAAGGAGACGCAAGTCAATGAGCTGCTGAATTCGTTGCCGCCAGCGAGCGGCATTATTGCATGCCATTCTCCCGCGTCGATTTGGGCGTCAATTGAGCCCGAACAAGTTCCCGTGATCGCTCATCCGACTCCAAACATCATCCGTCGATTGTATCAGCAGGCACCTCGACCCAGAACCAGCCGCGAAGATCATCAATACTGAATCCAGTTGCCTGGTCATCCGGATAGAGTTTCCTGAGCGTCGTCAGCACCTGTTCGTCGATCTGGTCTGTCGGTCCGTGGCAGGTCATGCATTGAGCCATCAGTTTGATGGGCAGAAAGGCACCAAATCGCCCGTCCGGCATGTCCACGAACTGCGGTTCGCTGCTGCGGTCGTTTACAAACTGATTCGCCCATTTCGGTGGTGTGTTGTTGGAGTTACGCAGCTTGAAAGATGTTCGGCCAATTTTAACATGATGCTCCTGACCAACCTCGATGGCAATTGTTTGTGCTTCTTTGCTGCAGACTTCGATCGCGGCAGTGGGACCGCCGTTCGACATGGCCTGCATCAATCGAGTTGACAGTCTCTCGAAAAGGGCTGACTTCGCTGCCAAAGCTCGCGTCTTCTGGTCCGCAGCCTCTGCCGGAGCCGACGGCTCGTCAGCCGATTCAGACGACATTGCATCAGTCTGACTCTGCTGCTGCTGGCACCCGGAAAGCCCAGACATCAGGATCGTAAGCCCAACGATATTGAGGGAAAGTCGCACTTTGAATTTCGTTTGTTTGTTCATGATTGAATCCTATTGGTTGAGCGGTATGTACGCGTACGCATCGTCCGGATGCGCTTGGTAAGTCACCTTAATTCCTTTCGGTGTCTCTACGTATTCCAGAGTGGTATCTTCAAGATTCGGCCCAGAGAACTGATAGCGAGTTGCTTCGCCAGCCTAGTCGGCCATGCCCCGCGCGATCGTCGAGGAATCTGTCGAATCCAACACCGAGAACTTCAGGCAGCTGGAGCCGGCGTTGATTAGCAGAACCTTCATGGCGTGTTCGACTCCTGCTGGTATGCACCCCATTTCCAATCGCGGACCTCGGGCATGTCGTTGCCGTGTTCGCAGATGTACTGCCTGTGCTCGATCAGTTTTTCGTCGATCGCCTGTTTCGCGTAAGCGGCTTTGGCTCGCAGTTGCGGAACCCGGTCGATCACATCTTCCACAAGATGGAACCGGTCGAGATCATTCAGCACAACCATGTCGAAGGGCGTCGTCGTGGTGCCTTCTTCCTTGTAGCCGCGCACATGCAGGTTGTTGTGGTTGGTGCGCCGGTAAGTCAGCCGATGGATCAACCACGGGTAGCCGTGGAAGGCAAAAATGATGGGCTTGTCCGTCGTGAACATGATGTCGAACTCTTTGTCCGACAGCCCGTGAGGATGCTCGCGGGGATCCTGAAGTTTCATCAGGTTGACAACGTTGATCACGCGAACCTTCACCTCAGGCAGTTCACGACGGAGGATGTCCACGGCCGCCAGAGTTTCGAGCGTCGGCACGTCGCCGCAGCAGGCCATGACAACATCCGGTTCGCTACCCTGATCGTTGCTCGCCCAGTCCCAAATGCTGATCCCCGCGGTACAGTGTTTGACGGCTTGATCCATCGTCAACCATTGCGGCATCGGTTGTTTTCCGGCCACGACGACGTTGACGTAATTGCGACTGCGCAGGCAATGGTCGGTGACCGACAACAGACAATTCGCGTCGGGCGGCAGATAGACGCGAGTGATCTCCGCCTTCTTGTTCAGAACATGATCGATGAATCCGGGGTCTTGATGACTGAATCCGTTGTGATCCTGTCGCCAGACATGGGACGACAGCAGATAATTCAGCGATGCGATCGGGCGTCGCCATGGAATATCGTTGCACACCTTGAGCCACTTCGCATGCTGATTGAACATCGAATCGATGATGTGGATGAACGCTTCGTAGCAATTGAAGAAACCGTGACGGCCGGTCAGCAGATAACCTTCCAGCCAGCCCTGGCACTGATGCTCGGACAGCATTTCCATCACTCGACCGTCCGGCGATATGTGGTCGTCCGAAGGCAGGATTTCGCCGACGAATCCGCGATTGGTGACGTCGAACACGTCGCTCCAGCGGTTCGATGCGTTTTCATCCGGGCTGAAGATGCGGAAGTTGCGAGACGCCAGATTTAGCTTCATGACGTCGCGCAGAAACTTGCCCTGCACGCGAGTCGCTTCGGCGTTGACGCTGCCCGGTTGTGGCACGTCGACGGCGTAATCCCGATAGTCGGGCAACCGCAGACTCTTCAGCAGCACACCGCCGTTGGCATGCGGATTGGCTCCCATGCGTCGGTCTCCGTCGGGGGCAAGTTCAGCCAACTCGGGCATCAGGCAACCGCTTTCGTCAAACAGCTCCTCCGGACGGTAGCTCTTCATCCACTGTTCCAGCAGCGCGACGTGATCGGGGTTCTCGTGCATCTCGCCCATCGGAACCTGATGGCTTCGCCAGTTGTCTTCCACCTGCTTGCCATCGACTTCGCGCGGGCAGGTCCAGCCCTTCGGAGAACGCAAGACAATCATCGGCCAGAGTGGGCGCGTGGCATCGTCATTGTGCCGAGCGTGTTCTTGAATGCCGCGAATCTCTGCGGTCACTTCGTCCATCGTGGCTGCCATCAGTTGATGCATTTGCTCTGGGACGTCGCCTTCAACGTAATGCGGTTCATACCCGTAGCCACGCAGCAAATGATCGAGTTCTTCGTGGGGGATGCGAGCCAGCACGGTCGGATTGGCGATCTTGTAGCCGTTCAAGTGAAGTATCGGCAGCACCGCACCATCGTGAATCGGATTGAGGAACTTGTTCGAATGCCAGCTTGTCGCCAAGGGACCGGTTTCTGCTTCACCGTCGCCGATAACGCAGGCGACAATCAGATCCGGATTGTCGAAAGCCGCACCGAACGCATGCGACAAGGCGTAACCCAGTTCGCCACCTTCGTGGATGCTGCCCGGTGTTTCGGGCGCGACGTGACTGGGAATGCCGCCGGGAAAACTAAACTGTTTGAACAGCCGCTTCAGGCCCGCTTCATCCTGCGTCACGTTGGGATAGAACTCGGTGTACGTTCCTTCCAGATAGGTATTGGCTACCAAGCCCGGCCCACCGTGTCCCGGCCCAGTGATGTACAGCATGCTCAGGTCATGCTGCTTGATGACCCGATTCAGGTGCGCATAGATGAAATTCAAGCCCGGCGTGGTGCCCCAGTGGCCGAGCAAGCGCGGCTTGATATGTTCCTTCCGCAGCGGTTCTTTGAGCAACGGATTGTCGAACAGATAAATCTGACCGACGGACAGGTAGTTGGCCGCTCGCCAATAGGCATCAATGAGTTTCAATTCTTCGGCAGTGAGTGAATGTGACATGGAAAGAGTAACCTTGGGGTTGGTCGTTTCAGAAAGTGTGATTGGATCGCTCGACGATTGAGTGTCCGATTTTTTGTCGTGGGTCATTAGCGGCATGTCGATTAAGTGAGCCGCAGGGTGCTCGCCTCGACTTTTCATTAGTTGGCCTTGCAGTGGGATTGGTTTGCGCAAATTTTGTTCCGTGCTGGAATCCGCGATTCAGGCCGGAGGCCGATACATCCCTTGCCGGTGGCGTAAGCCACCGGAACGAATGCCGAACATCCAGCCCGGAGGGCGACACAAACGCGGTGGCCACCACAGACTTGTGTCGCCCTCTGGGCTTTGAGCTTCTGTTTTGGGATTCCGGTGGCTCACGCCACCGCCAAAGGATTTGTCGCCCTCCTTCCGTACGGGGTCGATGAATTCCTTCAATTGGGTTTGATACTCTTTGACGAGCAGGCCCTGCAACTCGAGCGCTGGGCTGCCAAGCGAGGTCATCAGACTGGTGCCGGTCAACTCTCGTTCCACGCGAATGGCCGATAGCTTCGCATGATTGCTTCGCGCAAGCGAGGTAGCACGCTCAAGCGTCGCTTGGTCGCAGGGGCAAACCAGAAAGATGTTCTTGAAACGCTGCATCATTCTCCTGATGTAGTGAAAAGCGAAAAAACTAGAATCAAACGTCTCGGACTACTCGAACGGCTGACCACGGCTGTTGATCAATGCGTGGCATTCAATGCAACTCCTTTCCAAGCGAAGTGTGGCTTCTCGGGCAACAACCCAGTCTTTCTCGCTCATCGCACGATCCAGTTCCTGAACGGAGTCCCGAAATTCCCCACCTTCTTTTTCATACAATGGAATCGACAAATACCATTCAACATGGAAACCGATACTTTTCATCTT
>JBDNHJ010000427.1:0-34439 GCA_041688835.1 Fuerstiella sp. | reverse complement strand
CTCGTGATTTCCGAATGGGAATCGCGAGCAAATGTCAGGCCCCCTTTTTACCCTCCGCAGACACACGATTAACAGCTTCACCCCGCGTTTTCATTGAGTTGTGGTGTTGCGATTCCGCAACAGACCGAACCAAACAGTGTGCCGACGCTAGTTTGTCAGGGTCATCACAGGCATCGACAACGCCACACCTTCTGTCTGCAAAACGGTCAATTGCAGCAGTGCGTGCTTAATTGCCACCACGCGTGCCGGATCAAGGTTCTGCAATACCGGCAAGGCGGCTTCCAGAAGCGGGTTCAGCCCCACAGATTTCAGCTGCAGCGACAGATGCGGATCGTCGTCCCCGCCACCAGACATGTCGCTCATCATGAGTTCCATGAAACCTTTCTGGCGAGGAATGGCGCGCACATCATAACCCTGCGGCAGTTCTGCTCGTTCTGCAGCAATCGTGATCGCATCATCCAGCCCACCGATGCGGTCGACGAGTCCCAGTTCCAATGCCTGGCGGCCCGTGTAGACTCGTCCGCCCGCGATCTCTTCGATCGGCTTCTTCAGATGTTCGCCGCGCGCCTGTGTGACATGCCCCTTGAAGACATCGTACGTGGAATCCATATAGGCCTGCAGCGCCTGCCGTTCGCCATCCGTGAACACTTTTGCGCTGCTGAGCAACGAAGCATTTTTTCCGCGTTGAATGGGCGTGAAAGAAATCCCCAGCTTGTTCCACATCGGTGTCGTGGCAAATTTGCCAGAGACCACACCGATCGAACCTGTGATTGTCGAATCTTCTGCCAAAATCATGCCCGAACCGCAGGCCACGTAGTATCCACCACTGGCCGCAACATCGCCCATCGAAATGATCAGCGGCTTTTTGGCAGCCACGCGGCGCGTGGCATTCAAAATCACTTCGCTGGCGACTGCAGAACCACCTGGCGAGTTGACTCGAAAAACAACCGCCTTAATCGCGTCGTCTTCGGCCGCTTCATCCAGAGCCTTTCGGATGGTGCCGGAAAAAGCCGCCGAATCAGCCAACAGCGGATTTCCTCCGCCAGTTCCGGGCATGATGGCACCGTCCAGATACACAATGCCAATGCCCGGTTTGGTGCTGCGACGAGGACTGGATGGGGCCAGTAGTTCTGCGTAAAAATTCATGATGCCGAACGGTGACGACAAATCAATCTGACCGCTGGTCTTTTTGCCATACTTGCGATCGAATTTCACATCGTCGCCATACTCAGTTCGCAAACGTGCTTCGAAATCCTGACGGTGCTCAACAACATCGATGATCCCTTCCGTCACCGCTTGTTCCGAAGTGAATAGTCCCTGATCGATCCATGCACGAGCCTTCTCGACATCGACCTGCCGCCCCTTGGCAATCACTTCCAGCATGTTTTCGTAGAGCCCGTCGTACAGCCATTTCGTCATCTTGGCGGCTTCTTCGCTGGCCTCATTCCGCATGAACATTTCCCCAGCGCTTTTGTACGAACCGCAGGTGATGTAGTCTGGTGTCACTCCGAGCTTGTCCAGCATGTTTCGCAGGAAGACCTGTTCGCCATACATGCCCGTGATGAACAGATAGCCAGTGGGGACCATGCTGATTTCTGAAGCACTGCTAATGAACGCCAGTTGCCCGGTTGTCAACATGTCGCTGTGAATGTGAATCTTCTTGCCAGCCGCTTTAAAGGCGTGCATCGTGCGGCTGAGTTCTTCCAACTGCGCGCGGCCGACTCCCAGTGTGTTCAGCTGCAGTACAATGGCAGGAACTTTGGCATCGTCTTTGGCCCGGTTCAAACGCTTTAGTAAGCTGTGCAGCGATTCGCCGCTGGCGCCGCCGAAATTGAAGGGGTTGTCATCCGCGACCGGTTTTTCTGTGATGGCTCCAGACAACACAAACACCGGAACAACCTGTTTGACGGCACGCTTCTTGACGGCCGGCTGTTCTGCAGATTTCGTGGTGACTTCGTCGGCGATGGCCACGTTCGCGCATGAGCCGTAACAAGCGACAGCGAAGGACACAGTTAGCAGCAGCGATCTGTTCATGAGAATACTCTTTAAAAGCGGTTGTGCCGTGGCTGTCCGAGTCTCCTGAAAACGAAACGTCGGAGCGGGGACTGCAGGCGTAGGCTGTGGGCAGATTGTAGAGGAAAGTCACTTCCTGTGCGCCTCTGCGATTCGCCCATAACGGGGAAATCTTGGCAGGTTCCCGGCAAATACCGTTTCCGGACGGCAGTCTGCCTGGGCGATATTCAGCCAAGGAATTGGCAAGCGGGTTCACTGGCGGCGTGTTGAACATTCGGTATCGGCCAGTATTTTTCGTTCAATCGTGGCATGTGTTTTTGTTCCGCGCTCCGTGCCGGAAGGTGGCATCATGCTGGCGCAGCCTGCTTGTGTGGCACAGCCATCGGAAACCGCTCTGGAACTTCCCAACCACGGCCAGCGTTGTCTGTGAAAAGAACCCGTGAGAGCGGTTTCCGATCGCTAAAGCGACACCGCTAGCCTGAACGGCAAGCGATGCCACCCGAAGGGCGGTGCCCAACACGAGGATGAATCCACAGACGATTCTGGCATCTGAGCGATGGAGGTTTTCGTAATCAGATCAATGGTGCCTGTCGCGGACCGGTGTGTAGAATGCCAAATGTTGGCTCAGATGTCGTCCTGTTGTGTGCCCACTTCTAGGACACGCTTGAGCCACCGCAGCCATCGCCGACAGCAGGCTGTCGATTTAGTCGGAATTTGTGAGCGCCGTGCCGCTGACGAAATCGACAGCTTAGACAGTCCTGTGGCACCATTGGAAAAGATTCGAGAACAAACAATGACACTTCGCAAAGCCGCTCTCCAATTCGCCGTGCTGTGGATTGCCCTGCCATCAATGGCGGCCGATCTGGAATGGATTCGAGTTTCCGATGATGGCAAGGGGTTCGCCTTCACCACTTCCGGGCAGCCCTTCGTGCCGTGGGGATTTAATTATGACCACGAAGGCGATGGGAAACTGATTGAAGACTTCTGGGACGACGAATGGCCCACGGTCGAATCTGCCTTTCGGGAAATGAAGAGCTTGGGGGCGAACGTTGTTCGCATTCATCTTCAATTCGGTAAGTTCATGGAGAGCCCGACCGAACCCCGGCAACATTCTTTGGAGCAGCTGACACGGCTGATCCAACTGGCTGAGCAGACTCGGCTCTACATCGATCTTACGGGACTCGGCTGCTACCACAAACAGGACGTGCCGCCGTGGTACGACAAGCTCAGCGAACAGGACCGCTGGAAAGCACAAGCCGTATTTTGGGAGGCCATAGCAAAGACGTGTGCCGACAGCCCAGTCATCTTCTGCTACGACCTCATGAACGAACCTGTTGTTCCCGGTGGAGACAACAAGCGTGATGACTGGTTGGGGCCGGGATTCGGCGACAAACATTTTGTGCAGTTCATCGCTTTGGAACGCCAAGGCCGCAATCGCCCAGATGTCGCCCGAAACTGGATTCACACCTTGGTTTCAGCAATCCGAAAACATGACAAGCGGCGTCTGATAACGGTGGGATTGGTGGACTGGAGTCTGGACCGCCCCGGCATGACTTCCGGCTTTGTGCCTGAGCAGATTGCTGGGGATCTCGACTTCATCGCCATGCACATCTATCCCGAGACGGGCAAGCTGGATGAGGCCATCGCAACGGTGAAAGGGTTCGCCGCAGTCGGCAAGCCGGTTGTGATCGAAGAGACGTTCGTTCTGAAATGCAGCGCTGACGAACTTGACGAATTCATTGACCGGTCTCGCGAACACGCCACCGGCTGGATCGGCTTCTACTGGGGCGCAACACCCGACGAGATTCGCCCGGCCAAGACAATTCCTGAAGCTCTCACGTTGAGTTGGCTGGAATTGTTTCAAAAGAAACGCAGCCAGATGCTGGGGCCCAGCGATTCGTTTCTGGCGAATGGAGTCACCGCTCATCGTGGAGATTCTGGTGAGTTCCCGGAAAACACGATGCCAGCTTTCCAAAGCGGCATCGACATTGGAGCGGACTGGATTGAACTGGACATTCTTCGCACACAAGACGGTCAGCTGGTCGTGATTCACGATGAAACCACAAACCGAGTCGGCGACAGAAATCTTGTCGTTTCCGAGGCCACCTATGAAGAACTGGCAGCTGTCGATGTTGCCACCGATTTCAGGCAGCGAACTGGCCAAACGGCGACCACCTGTCCGCCGCAACAGATTCCGTTGCTGCGGGACGTTCTGCAACTTGTGATGAACCAGAATCGCACCCGAGTTTCCATTCAGCCCAAGATGGACTGCGTGGCCGATGCGATCGCGATGATCCAGGAAATGAACGCCGCAAAATGGGTCGGATTCAATGACGGAAATCTGGCCTTCATGGCACAGGTCAAACGGCTTGATGCAGGCATTCCTGTGTTCTGGGATCGAGGCCCGGACACCGACATTGCAGACGATATACGAATTGCCACGGAACACGGATTCGAATCATTAGTCTTGCACCATGCAGGAATCACGCCTGAAAAAATTCGGATGATCACAACCGCACAGATCGAAGTCGGTGCCTGGACTATCAACGACGCGGCCACGATGCAGCGGTTGCTTGATGCTGGTGTCGAACGACTGTATACAGACCAGCCTGAATTGCTGCTGTCGCTGAAGGCGGATCAGTAAGCGGACAACCGGTAAACACACAATCGAAACCGTATGGCAACTGAAAAGCGAAAGTGCTGGCAGCGGAGCCTTACGATGTTCTGGTCCCTGAGTTATTTAGAAAGCCTCCACCGTGCTGTTTCGAACAACAGGGAAGTACGATCTGGTGATCTGCGACATCGACGGCTGCCTGTCGCCTGAGTCTCACGCGCCGATTAACGGGCGAGCCCTGTCAACGATTGCGGAACATAATCGTCTGGCGATTCAGAACCGTGATCGGCCGGTCGTCACACTTTGTAGTGGCAGACCGATTGGATTTGTGGAATGCCTTTGCCGCCTGCTGCACAACACGCTGATTCCCTGCATCGGCGAAAACGGAGTCTGGATCTGGCGACCCGCAGACAATTCGTTTGAGTGCGAGCCAGCCATCAGTGAAGAACATCTTGAGATGGTTCATGAAGCTCGGCAGCTGTTGCGGTCGCTGTATCAAACACGCGGCGTTGTTCAGCAGCCGGGGAAGTCGGCGTCGATCGCACTGTATCACTCGGATACAAACTATCTGCGGTCGATCGTGCCAGCGATTGGTGAAGAGTTTCAGAAACGTGACTGGCCGATTCGAGTCTCAATGACATGGCTGTACATCAACTGCGATCTGCAACACGTCAACAAAGGAACCGCGATTGACCGCCTGCTGGCAGAAACCGGTATTGATCCTGCACGAACAGCAGGAATCGGCGACACGATGGGAGACCGATTCATCGCTGAGCGAGTTTCGTGGTTTGGCTGTCCAGCCAACGCCGAAGCGGAAATCAAAAACGCAGCAACCTATGTGTCGCCACATCAGGAAGTCGAAGGTGTGCTGGATATTCTGAAACGGTTGTCTGAATGATGCTTCTCGGTTTGGCTTCATCGCCTGCCGTCAGAAAACTTCTACTGGCTGGATTTGCGTTTCTGTGCCAACAGCCATTCATAGAACTCGGGATTGTTGTAGGTCTCCGTCCATGAATCGTGTCCCGCGTCCGGATAAACGGTCAGTTTCGGTTCCCCGCCTTGCTGTTTCATCGCATCGATCATTTCCTGTGAGCGAATCAGAGGCACACCTTTGTCTTGGACTCCGTGAAACGCCCAAGTGGGCAAATCGGCGAAACGACGAGCCCAGTATTTTTCTCCGCCGCCGCAAATTGGAGCGATGGCAGCAAAGCGATCTGGCGTGTATGCCGCTAATTGCCAAGTCCCAAAGCCGCCCATGCTGAGGCCAGTTACATAAATGCGATCTTCATCAACGTTGTGAGTTTTGATGACCTGATCAAGCAACGCTGTCAATTCAATCGGCTCCCACCAAACACCCTTCGGACACTGTGGCGACACAACAATAAACGGAAACTCTTTGCCCTCACCAATCAGCTTGGGCGGACCATGCATCTTCACCAGTTCGAGATTGTCGCCCCGCTCCCCAGCCCCGTGAAGGAATAGAACCAGCGGCCAGGCATCCTGTTTGTCATAGCCGTTGGGCAAAGCCAGCAGGTAGTCCATTTCGACTTTGACAGTCACGTCAAGTCGCTGTGATGTTTGAGTTGCATCGTCAGCCACGGCCATGGCACGCATTGCGGGCAACATCGCTGCGACGGAAAGGAGTGTAATAAATGTTCGCATCATGAATTTTGCCCAAAGTCTAAATCGCCGATTCGTTTTGGAAACGTTTGTTTGTCAGTTTACGCAGCATATCACACTTCAGGTTCTGGAGTTTGCGACTCTATGACTTGCTGGCTGCGGCATTGTCAGCCAACTTGATTTCCGCAGACCAATCGGGCTCAGTTTCCCATTGGATGCCAGCCAGCTTCATGGTGGATGTCAGCGTCGCTGTGCCTTTGAAAAACTTGTGTGCTTGAGCGGTCGGTGGCTCAACAAACAACACAGAAACAAGGCTTGTCTGCGCGTCTCGGCTGACCCAAACCGTTTTGGTCGATCCGGTCTTCGAACTGGCTGCAGTGCGTGTGCTACCGCCAGCGTGACTGGTTCGTCTGCGTGGCCGTGCTGGAGTCGAACCATACTGCCCTTGCAGATAATCGAGGTGCTGCCAGTATGGTGATCGACGCTGGTATCCAAATCCTTGCGAACCGGTGTCGCCTGAACCGCAGCTCACACAACCCCGTGCGGCGTGATAGGCAGTATTGTGTCCGCAAGTCGTCGAACATCCACCCGTCGAGCAACCGCATGTTGCACCATGCGCTGAGTAGCCCGCAGCGTAACCGTAACCGTGGCTCGAATAATTGGCTCCCTGCGAAGTCATATAACGCGGCAAGTATCTTTCGCCTGGGCGATTGGGGTCATTCCGCATGTACCAACGCACGTAAGGTTTGACTGTCGATTGATACTGCGCGTCGAATCGATAGTCCCAATTGCTTCCCGAAGCACCCGGTGAAGCGGCGGAAACAGATCGAGTCGACCCGTTGGTTGGTGCGGCACGCAGTGTTTTGGGCCGCTGAACATCGAAAAAGTCTTTGTCCAGAATTTCCTCCATGGTGTTCCCAGAAGTTGCTGAAGCTTCGTCTGTTTCGCTGAGGCCCAATTGAGCCAAACATGCGGACTGAAATCCGCACATCACTAAAACGCTTAAAAGTCCTGTTTTCATTACTCTGCTCCCCAAATGGACTGACCTGTTCGCCAATTCGCCAACGCCCGCCAATAAGAATAAACGCAGGCTGTCGCCCACCTATACCCCGTGTTTTATCGCCTGCCGAGTGAAACTGCAACACAAGCGAGGAATGGGTGGTTTACGAGGATGGCGTTGCTGAGCTATTTTCGACGCGTAGTCAACCGCTGATTCGAGCCAAAATCGCCGTTTTTTACGACCGGCAACCTCGGCAGACAAAGAACGGGCCCGGCAGCGGTTGTTGGCACCATTTCGGTCGTTCAAAAAAATCGAGGTACTGTGGCTGCAGTTCGATGTCGGCGTCCATCTTGGTCACGAAGTCAAAGTCGTTGAGGTTTTGCGAATCGAGGCCAGCATAGAAGGCTTCGACCATTCCTGGCCCGACGCGACGAACCGTTCCAGCAGGACGATGAATCACAGAAATCCAGTCGTGCTTTTGCGCTGCGGCGTCGGCCAGTTCGGCTGTTGCGTCGCTGCTGCCATCATTGACAATGACCCACCGCGCCGGGCGACAGGTTTGATTTTCCAGACTGCGAATTGTCTTTTCGATAAACTCCGCTTCGTCTTTGGCAGCGGTGATGATCAAAATCTTAGGGTGAGTGTTGTTGGTCATCATGTGAGGCTGTGTAGAATCGTCGGTGTGGATAAGACAGCCTGAATTCTGTTTGAAGCTAAACGACTGCGCCGATACCGGCAGCGGACAACTCGTGTTTGTGATGCTTGGTGTCGAAGTCTTCGGCGGTCGGCGAATCGCGTTCCACGTCGGAAGTGCCGAGGACTTCGTGATAGATGCGTTTGGTTTGTTCTGCCTTGCGTGCCCACGTGAAGCGTTGCCTGACAGTTCGAATTGCGCTGTGGCCTAGGCGACGCGACAGGTCGAGGTTCGTCGCCAGTCGTTCCATGGCGCCGATTAGGTTTGTGACCAGAGTCTCGCGTTCCGTCAGCGGCAGCAGAATTCCGTTGTGTTTGTCGATCAATTCTGCTGGGCCGCCGTGGTCAACGACGATGGACGGCAACCCGCTGACCATGGCTTCTAAGGCAACGCCGCCACCGAATTCTCGCAGGCTGGGAAAGGCGAATGCCTGGCTGTCTCGCTGCTTAGCCGCCAGTTCATGCTGCTGCATCCAGCCTGAAAACGTCACGCCGTTGGCTAAGCCGCTGTCCGTTGTTTGTTTCTGAAGAGCATTCCGCTGTGGGCCGTCGCTGATGATTTCCAAATGGCATGACCGCAGGATGGGCGATTCTACGATGGCCGACAGAATGATGTCGATGCCTTTGTACGGCACCAATCGGCCCACGGTGACGAAGCGGTATTGATTTGTGGGAGGCGTCCATACGTTTGCAATTTCGAAGCGTGCGGGATCAATGCCGTTTTCTGGCATGTAAAATCTTCGCCCTGAATACGTGGCCGGTACTTCCGTTTCTGTGTGCCGACTTCCGCTGATGACTCCCGCTAGGTTTCGATAGGTCGATCGGTAGTAAGGCAATTGGCGGTAGGCGTTACGAACCGGTGCCAACCATTCGCGTTCTTGTCGATGCAAGGCCGGAAACTGTTTGGGCCACGGCAAGCCGCCGTTCAGTGGGCCGATGATCATGGGCACTTTGGTCAATGCCGCCAGCGGGCTGGGCATGGTGGGAGACACCGGTGTGACTCGATGGATCAGATCAAATTCGCCAGCGTTCACTCGTTTCGAAAGCTGTCGGTACACCATTTTTTCGAAGGTGACGTAAGACAACCAGTTCACGGCCATGTTGGTTGTCCACCCCAGCGACGCTCCTCCACGCAACAGCTTGCCAAGGTGATACAGCGGCTTTGCGATCCATTCGTTATTGATGTCGACGATTTCCACGCGGCTACAAAGTTCATGCCGATGGAGTGCATCTCGATTGCGAACATGAGTCACAATGGTGACGTCGTTGTCCGGCACAGCGGCCAAAGAATTCGCCATGTTGAAACCCACCAACGGCACACTCGTCCATTCAGGATTGGAGGCTTCGGCAATGACAAGGGCAAGGACACGCATACTGGGTTCCGATAACACACGAAATGAGGCGAACAGATTTTCCTCCCTTGGTGCGTAGCAGATGCTACGCCGAAAAAACGACAACGACGATGCCGTCATGAAACATCAGGCGATTCGGCGTTGATCGTTAAAATCGTGACCGTAATTTTTACCGTCCGGTTACCGATACAGCCTCGCGCGAAGTTCGGACAGGCTGTAAAAGCTGTCTCGCCAGCGTATGCCGCCTTGTCGCTGAGTGATCCATGCTGACCGCCAGAATGCGATTGCCATCAGCCACGCAGCAATCGGAAACATCGGCAGTTGCCGAAATCCGCCGCCGAAACGGGCCGACGTGAAGGCGTACATCACGTGCCACACGATGATCGTCGCGATGAAACCGCTGGCTTGCTGTACAGGCAACAGGGCCACAGCTGCGTAGGGCGCGATCATTGTGGAAAAGAACACGACCGTGGTGACGAACAGTCCCCAGAGCGAATAATTCAACGCCGCAAAGCCGTTTTTTTCGAGGCCCGTGATGACTCCCCACAGCGAGTGATACCAGCGAATGGAAAGCAGGTCTGGTGCTCCCAGAAAATCTTGGCGTCCTCCGTGTTGCTTGGCCAGTTTTCCGAGTTTGATGTCGTCCAGAACATCCATCGCAATTCGCTGATGTCCGTCGAAGCGTTGATAAAGTTCGCGGGTGATTAGGTTGAAGGCTCCCACACCAGCGTAGGCGAACGGCCAACGCGTGGTGATCAGATGAGTTTGCTGACCGATGGCCAATGCAAAGCCAAAAAACGAAACGACACTGTTTTCTAGAAAGCTGCCCGGAATCATGCGTGGCAACAGTGCCAGATGATCGAGCTTCCGATCCTGCAGATAGTGAATTGCAGAACGAATGGCAGCCGGTTCGTAGATCACATCGCCATCTGTGAACAGTAACAGCTGACAACAGCCAGCGTGCAGCGCGCTTTCTGCGGCGACATGCATGGCGTGATTTTTTCCCAACCAGCCGTCTGGCAGAGCGTCGATATGCACCACTTGGCAACGGTCATTCTGCGCCGCGACCTGATCCATCAATTCGCCCGTGCGATCCGTGCTGCGATCGTTGACGGCGATCAATCTTAGGTTCAGATAATCCGACAGCAGAATAGAATTCAGCGCGGCGGCGATGGCCGCTTCTTCGTTGCGAGCCGGAACGATCACGACGACTTCTGGCGCAAAACTTGGCGTGTTGTCAGACGTATCGTTGCCGACGGATCTATTTGACGGCTTTAGCTGTCGTGACAGAAACCACGAAACAGGCGGAACGGTCCACAAGACAACGCCGGTGCATAAGATCCAACCCAACAACCACCACATCGAAAAATGCTCCCGTAGTAATTTGATCACCAAGTCGCGCGAAATAGATTGTAGCAGGCCACGCAGAATTGCTGCGGCAAAAGCAGCGGCCGCGACAAATGGTGGGTCCGCTCACGGATGATTGCTAAACCGGGAAGGGGTGGCCGGGGTTGGAGTGACGTACGAGCGCAACCCCGGGGCTTCCTTCACTTCGTTCAGTTCCAGCCTTGGCCACCCGATAAGAAATGTCCAAATCCATGAACGCACCCTTCCTGTGGCGCAGGCTGCGGCTTGCTGGAATCCTTGGCTAGGATCTGTAAACTACATCGCAGAAATATCGGACGGAAGTCTTCACGCCCACAGCAATGTCGCAAAAGTATCTTCACCATGCACAGCCGGAATATTCTTACCCTCTGCCTGTTTTTGTTCTGGGCAGCAGTCAGTGTTGCTCAGGAGTCGGACGACAAGCTGCAACCATTAAAATACAACAACCCCGGACTCGAAGTCGATCTGGGGGTTGGTTTATGGGCCTACCCACTTCCGCTGGACTACGACGGCGATGGAGACATGGACTTGCTGGTTGGTTGCCCCGACAAGCCGTCGCAAGGGACGTATTATTTCGAAAACCCTTCGCAAGATGCTTCACAGAAAATGCCAGTGTTCAAAGCGGGAGTTCGCGTTGGCAACGGTGATCATTTTATGATGCTTAGCGAACGCAACGGCGAAGCAGTGGTGTTGACTCCCGGAAAGGAATTTGCCCGAGACCCAGAAACAGGCAAGTTTGACTTTCAAAAGCCAAACAAGATCGACGTTCCTTCTAGCCCGGCGACTGCTGGCAAAAAACGTGCCAACATGTGGCGGTACGTTGACTTCGATGGTGATGGAGACCACGACCTCGCGATCGGATACGGTGACTGGTCGGATCTTGTATGGGATCACGCCTATGACAGCAACGGCACGTGGCGGAATGGCCCGCTGCATGGCTATGTCTATCTGGTCACAAACGAAGGCACTGATGCACAGCCGAAGTATTCGAAGGACTCACAGCGATTACGAGCGGGTGGCGGTGAAGTCGACGTTTACGGCTGGCCATCTCCCAACTTCGCCGACTTCGACGGTGACGGAGATCTTGATTTGCTGTGTGGCGAATTTATGGACGGCTTTACCTATTTCCAGAACACCGGATCACGCACGCAGCCAACTTATGCCGCCGGGCAAAAACTGACGAACGCCAATGGCGATCCGTTGGTCATGCACTTGCAAATGATTACTCCCACCGCGATCGATTGGGATGGCGATGGCGACATGGATCTGATTGTGGGCGACGAAGACGGCCGCGTGGCGTTGGTTGAGAACTCAGGCACCTTGATCGACCAAACCCCAGCCTTCGAAGCACCACAGTACTTTCGACAACAGGCCGACACGCTGAAGTTCGGAGCCCTTGCCACGCCATTCGCGTATGACTGGGACAATGATGGCGATGAAGACATCGTCTGCGGCAACACGGCTGGTTCGATCGGGCTGTTCGAAAACATTGGCACGGGGGCTGACGGACTTCCCAAGTGGGATGCTCCGAAACTGTTGAACGTCAAGTCCCAAGATGGCGCTGTGGCTCCGTTCCGAATCATGGCGGGGCCCAACGGTTCTATTCAGGGGCCGTGTGAAGCGAAATGGGGCTACACCACATTGTCGGTTGCTGACTGGGATGGCGACGGTGACGGTGACATCATTTACAACTCAATTCTGGCCAGACTGGGACTCCTGATCAACGATGGCGGAACGCTGTCAGAAGAAGCGTTCGCTGGTTCTGTCAGTGAATTACCGCCGGCATGGTATTGGCGGCAAACTCCATCCAGCGAAACGTTAACGCAGTGGCGGACGACACCTTTGGCAATCGATTTCGACGCCGATGGCCAGTTGGATTTGGTGCTGCTGGATCAGGAAGGATTTCTGACTCTTCGATCCGCCGCCGGTGCGGCTCAAAGGATCTTTGTCGATGAACAAGGTGCGGCGATTCGGCTGAACGCGAGTAGCTGCGGTCGTTCTGGAAGAATCAAACTGGCGATGGTGGACTGGGATGGCGATTCGCGTCTGGACTTGTTGGTGAATTCAGAAAACGCCACGTGGTACCGGAACTGTGAATCGCGCGACGGCAAGATCGTGCTGAAAAAAATCGGCAATCTTGCCAAGCGAAACGTCGCCGGTCACACATCCAGCCCCGCCGCCTGTGACTTCAACAAAGACGGAAAACCGGATCTGTTGGTCGGCAGCGAAAATGGCCGCATCTATTACATCGGCCACGATGACTGCGTGTCGTATTCGGCGGAACAGATCACCGCGAAGCCAGCGGCGGCGGCTAAGCAGCCCCGAATCGCCGGGTTGATCAAAGAGGAGTTTGTGTACGGCAAGGTTCCGTTTCAGCAATGTCACGCGTCCACGATTTGCGAAACATCACGCGGGTTGGTCACGGCGTGGTTTGGCGGGACGAAGGAAGGTCATGAAGACGTCGGTATCTGGAGCAGTTACCATGACGGCCTGAAATGGAACGGTCCGCAAAAAGTCGCGGATGGCGTTCAGCACAACGGTCTACGGTACCCGTGCTGGAATCCTGTGCTGTACCAACCTCCCGGTGACGCTCCGACCTTGCTGTTTTTCAAAGTCGGCCCCAATCCGCGTGAATGGTGGGGCGAAATGATGGTCAGCTACGACCGCGGTCGGACGTTCCGAGATCGCCGTCGATTGCCAGAAGGCATCGACGGACCCGTGCGTTGCAAACCGATTCTGCTGGACGACGATGTGACATTGCTGTGCGGGTCATCGACGGAAAACGATGGTTGGCGAGTTCATTTCGAATCCGTGGGATTGGTCGATGGAATGCCAGCAACGTCATGGAAACGAATTGGCCCGATCAACGAAGCGAGCGAATTCAATGCGATTCAACCGACGTTCCTGCAACATGACAATGGACGGTTGCAAGTCTTGTGTCGGACAAAAGAAGGTGTTATCTCAACCAGCTTTTCAGACGACGATGGCACAACGTGGACAAAGATGATCGCAACAGAACTTCCGAATCCGAATTCCGGCATTGAATCTGTGACGTTGGCTGATGGCAGACACCTACTGGTCTACAATCACCTTTCGTCTGGAGACACCGGATGGGGACGACGCGGTCTGCTGAATCTTGCGGTATCTGCCGACGGAATTTCGTGGCAAGAAGTCAGCGTGCTGGAGAAAGAAGAGAAGGCCGAGTTTAGCTATCCGGCAATGATCCAGTCGCGCGATGGCCACATCCACATCACTTACACGCACAAACGCACCAAGCTTCGGCACTTGGAAATCGATCCGAAGCAGTTTACCGTGAAGGCCGAAGACTGATCCGACGTGGTTAAGCACTGGTGGATGAGAGTATTCGCTGCGTTTGTCGCCTCTCCCCTTTTTCGGGGAGAGGGTTAGGGTGAGGGGTTTTTCGTTCAGCGAACAATTGTTCTTCGGGACCTGCATTCACCAAGGCCCCCTCATCTGACCTTCGGCCATCTTCTCCCCCACGGGGGAGAAGTACGGCTCGATGGCTCATGCTGATTCGGACAGCGTTTTCCTTCGCAGACACCCAAAACTGGCACCGGCCCGTCAGTCTGGATAGACGGCTTGGACATCGGATTTCAAATGCGAGATTTCAGCCTGCGATGGCAAAGGTTGCAGGCCGCCCAGTGGCTGCAGAACTCGTTCTCTTGGCAACGGCTCAGTACCGTTCACCTGACGGATTCCGAACTGCTGAGACTTGAGTCCTTCACCCGGCATAGGCCGCAGTTGCTGAGCTGGAGTCAGGGGTGTCGGTGCTGCTTGAGCAATCGGGCTGCGAGTATTGGGAAACGTTTGAATCGTCGTCTCGATACGTTTTTCTTGTTCGTACTGCTGACCGTCTGCTGTCGTGATTACCATGTTCAGATAACGACTCCGGTTGACCTTTAGGGGCAATCCTGTGGCTCGATCAATCACGCATGATCCCATGCTGCGTCCTTCCCGAACTTGAACTCGGGTCTGCCCCGAAGGAATTTCATACGTTTCACCGTTGGCAATTTGACCGGTGATATCAATTTCAGCCGTTTCGTCAGTCAACGCCAGCAGCCGGCAGGTGGACTTCATCGAAACCGCCGAGGACGTTTGCAGTTGTCGTTCGCGGTGCCACACATCGCCGACGGCCACTCGAGTCGCACTGTCGCCGGAAGTGCTGCGGTTGTATGGCAGCAGTCCCACCGTATCGTCCACGAAATTGGCCACGCCGTCGTCGCCGAATTTGGCGGAGACTTCTGCCAGCAAGGCCTGACGTCGTTCCACAGGAACCTGCTGAACGCAGCGCTGGAGAAAATCCTGATAGCCCACCGTGCGTTGAATTCGGTTGTCGCGACCGAGCCAGAAAGCGAATCCGTTGTTGACCATGCCCGCATACGGAACAACGGCCGCTGGGACCGCGTCCGACTGAGTGTCGGAATCGAACGTGACGGATTGGCCATTCACAAGATGTGAATACGTAATTCGCGTGTACTGGACATTCAACAAAATGGCTTGCGGGTTCGCGTCTTCAACCTGAATCACCATGTGCATCTGCAACTGGCTTTCTGCATTCGCCGGAAACGCAGCCGATGTTTGCACCAGTTGTTGTCGGATCGTTTTCACCAGCGGAAAGCGATCACCCGTTTGCAGTTTTAGCTCCAACTGTCCTCCCGACGGAACACTGATCGGTTCAATAGGTTCGGCCAAGACCGTCCGGGCTGTGGAAACCTGTTGCAGCGTCTCTGCTGTCTCGGAATCTTGGTCCTGGGCGTCGAGCTCATCCATGAGCTGCCCCAAAAACTGATCATCATCGCTGGACACATCGATTGTCTCTGATGTTGATGCACCGCACCCTGCAAGGAACAAGAAACAGGTCATCAGGCAGGACATTGAAAGTGAGCGATTGAAGAGCATGATCAAATTCCATCCATGGAATATCGGAATCCAGCTGGTTAAACAGCGTGAGGGCTGGAAAATACCAGTGATTGCATGTCAACGTAAACAGGACTTCGCCGCACCTGCCACGAATTGTTGTAGTTTGATTGAGAGTCTCCACCAAATGAACGCCCCAGAAGCAGCAGATTCCGCCGATTCAGGCAGAAGTGTCTTCCAACAGCACAGTCGACTGTTCGAAAGCAATCGATTTGTGTATCCGGTGGTGTCTCGCCGCAGCCAAGGGGTTTCTGTTGGCGTGAACCTGAATCCGGACAAAGTTTGCAACTTCGACTGCATTTACTGCCAAGTCAATCGCCGCTCAGAATCGGATACGCGCTTCGTTGACATGCAGCCGTTGCTGGAAGAACTGCAGTCGGTCTTGCAGCTCGTCAACAGCGGGGAACTCTTTCAGCATCCCCAATTCGCTTCCACGCCCGAACATCTGCGACGGCTGAACGACATTGCGTTTTCTGGCGATGGTGAGCCCACAACGTTCCGCAACTTTGACCAGATCATCGCAGCGGCTGCGGAAATCCGGCGGCAGCACGTATCGGACACTGTGCGAATGGTGCTGATCACCAATGCTTCGATGTTTCACCGGCCGCATGTAAAACGCGGCTTGGAAATCCTAGACCAAAACAACGGCCAGATCTGGGCCAAACTGGATGCTGGCACGGAAAACTACTACCAGCTGATCGAACGCACCAAGATTCCGTTTCGACAAATTCTGGACAACATCACAGCGGCGGCCATTGTTCGCCCCATTGTGATTCAAAGCCTGTTCATGAACGTCAACGGCGTACCGCCCGACGCTGCCGAAATTTTCGCGTTCTGCAATCGCCTGCAGGAATGCAGCGCTGCAGGTGGCCAACTGGAACTGGTTCAGATCTACACGGTCGCGCGCCAGCCTGCAGAATCGTTCGTCACAGCGTTGTCAAAATCGGAAGTCGAAGATATCGCATCGACCGTCCGCGAGGTCACCGGGTTGCAAGCCGTGGCGTATGTTTAGTCGTTGTCCAATTAGGCCGCAGATGTGTCGATAAAACCAGCGGGCGATTCCGATCGCGGCAGTTTTAGCGTGAACATTGTGCCCTTGCCGACTTCGCTTTCGACACGGATGCGGCCTTTGTGGGCTTCGATGATTTTGCGACACAGTGACAGCCCGATTCCGGACCCTCCCTGCCCTTGAGCATCAGCGGTTTTGGTGGTGTAGAATGGGTCGAAGATCTTCTGCAGTTTATCGTTAGGGATACCACAGCCGGAATCTCCGATGGAAATTTCGGCCCAGCCTTCTGCGGCGTTGTCTGAGATCACCAATCGAAGTCGGCCGCCGTCTTTCATGGCTTGCCGCGCATTGACGATCAGGTTCAGGATGATCTGCTGAATCTGGCTGTTGTTGGCCAGTGCCCATACGGCTGGCTGTAGATTTTCGTCCACGCCAATCCGGTGCATCTGCAGATCCTTCTGCACCAGCACCAGCACGTCTTCTAGCAACTTGTTCAATTCACATGGCTCATAACGATCGCTGGAATTGCGAGCGTACGCCAACATGCCGGTGGTAATTTTGGCGGCTCGCTGACCAGCTGACAAAATGCGGTCGAACGCTTTGTCGCGCGTCTTGGCGTCTTTGTGTCGGACGCCCATCTTGGCGTAGTTGATGACCGTCGTCAGGATGTTGTTGAACTCATGAGTGATACTGCTGGCCAACGCTCCGACGGAGCTTAGCTTCTGAGATTGCATCAACTGCTGATCCAAAATCCGAAGCTGTTCTTCCAACTGCTGAACCCGCTCACTGTCAGTCATCGTCTTGCCATCCTGAAATCTCATTCTGTTGCTGTGCAAAGAATGAATCCGTAAAATCGCCCCTATCGATTCTATCGGCACCGCACGCGACAAAGTGAAACCTGAGACCAGTGAACATTGCACAGTTGCGATTTCAGCAGATCCTGCTGGACGAATGTCTTGTGCAGTCTGCCTGTCTTGGCAAATTTTTCGAGCATCAGTGTTAGCCGCTTGGACGCTAGCCCCGGTTTCGTCAGTCCTCGGGAATCGTAAAGCAATCTGGCGATACTTCGTCTTGGGCGCGGGCAAACGCGACTCGTCGCGCCCCGGCTGAGTCCCGCCTCGGTCCCGCACCGATCGAAAACCACGAACCAGCGCACCCCGGCGGTCAAACCCTGCGTCGTTCGTTCGACTCGAATCTGAAATTCGGTAGACTGCCGACATGGGCTCAGATAACAAAGAAATTCCAGTGCGAATCACGGACATCACTGCGCCGTCCGTGCCGAACACGGTTGCGCTGATTGGTATGATTCTGGTCGGCGTGTCCGCCGCGCTGTGTGCGTTGATGTTTGCCTTGACCAACCGGCTGCCAGACGGAATGGCGGAATTCCGTGAGTCCGGAAATAACTCGCCCGCGCACCTACGACTGCTGATTCTGGGATGTTCTACGGCTGTGCTGGTTGTGGTCGCCTTGGTGCTGAGTGTCGTTGGCATGCTGTTGCCGGGGCGTCCGCGAGTGCTGGCTATTGTCGGGACAGTGTTGTCTTTGCTGATGCTGCTGGGCGTCTTTGGAGTGCTGGTGGTCGGTGTTGTGATGAATCCTACTTCGCCGGTGCCAACCACGGTTGAACAACTGCCTGCCGATCCGATCGCCGAAGCTGAGCAATAATATCTCGGTGGCGAATTTTGATTCCGTCAACGCAAAACTGGTTGATTCTCTTTCGAAAATCAACCAGTCAGAAGTTTTCAGATTGTGAAACGCGATTCCGTTTCGGCATGCTCAGGTCTCCTCTTGAGATCCGGGTGAAGTGTTATGGCCAGTGAACCATCGTGGTTCAAGTGGTTGAGGCCAGCTTGGGAAAGTATCACTTATCGCAGGACAGTCTTGGGGGCGATCATGTCAGAAATTTCACTGCCGTTGGCGGTGTTCTTAACGGGAACTGATCCGGTTTTGGGTCGGCATTGCTTGACGGCTTGAGCGATGTCTTTGAGTCGCTGGCTTTGAGCAATCTTAACAGCTTCTTCTAGCATTCGGTCGCCGTTGGCTGGGCCGTCTGCATCTTCGATTCGCACATCCGGTGTCACGCCTTCGCCAGACATGGCTTTGCCGTTGGGGCTGTAAAAGCGAGCGGTTGTCAGGCGCAGGTTGCCGGACACAGAGCTCAGCGGAAAGTGAGTCTGCACGGTTCCTTTTCCGTAGCTGCGTTCTCCCACCACAATTCCTCGACGATTGTCCTGCACAGCAGCGGCAAAAATTTCACTGGCACTCGCACTGTCACCGTCGATCAAAACCACCAATGGTGTGCTCCAAGTTCGTTCGTACGACGCGGTTTCCTGCATGTTGTCAGACGATAGCCGTCCTTTCGTGGAAACAATCGTGCCGCAAGGCAGAAATCGGTTGGTGATGTCCACGCAGACATTCAACAAACCACCCGGGTTGCCTCGCAGATCGATCACCAGCGACTGCATTCCTCGATTGTGAAGTTCCATCAATGCTTGATCCAGTTCTTCTGTCGACTTCTGCCCAAACTGACTAAGACTCATGTAGGCCACGTTGTCCGCACCGGGCAACAGCTTGTAATCGTTGACCGTGTAGACTCGCACTCGACGTCGAACCATGGCCACATCCGTTCCCTGAGAACCGTTGCGAACGATTCGCAGTTGCATGCGGCTTCCCGCAGATCCCTTCATCAAATCGACACTGTTGGCGATTGGCATTCCATTGATGCTTCGTCCGTCGATCGCGGTGATAATGTCGCCAGACTTCAGACCCGCTTCAGCAGCCGGACCATCTCGCAATGCTTTCATAATCAGCAGGCCAGCGTCGTGAACTTTCACTTCCACACCCACACCCACAATTTCGCTCTCCAAAGCCGCACTACGAACCTGTTCGGCTCGCTGCAGATCCAGAGAAGCTCCGCGACCAGGCTCGGCCGGTTCCAGAGCGGAAAACTTATCCAGCGTGTCAACCGTGGCATTCGCAAACTCGAAGGCGATGACGTTCGCATTCAGTCCGGGAACGTTCTGAGCTTCTCGCATGACTGTCTGTACGACTCCCTGAGCGTCGTTGTAATTGGCAACCCGCATGCTTTCGGCAATTCGCGACAGTGTTGTGCGAAAGCCATCGACGCGGAATGAGTCGACTTGAACACCCAGTGATCGAGTGAACGCTGGGTTCTCCAACGCCATGCCTAGGTTTCGTAGGCCGCGTCGAATTCGTAGGTCGTAGCTGCTGGGTTCAAGGTGTCGCTGATCCGTTTGCTGAGACACTTCACGATACAAAGCCATGGCTTGAGTGCTGGTCATCGAACCGACAGCTCGCACGTTGACGGGATTGCCGTAGCGAGCTGAGATTGCTTTGAAAACACCATCGGCTTCGTTCTCACCGTCTCGACGCGGCAGTGGCGGCGTAAACGGATCGGCTCCACTTACAGGACGGTTGTTCTGTGAAGGCGTGATCCGGTTGTCGAAGTTCGTCGACCCGTTGCCATCCAGAAAATCCAAACGGTCTCTGCTTTGAACAGGGCGATCGTTGTTGCGATCGTTGGTGTAATCGATGCGGTCCAAAGGAATTCTCAGACGACTCTGAAAGTCACCTTCAGATCGATAGTCACGGCTCAACGGTGCGTTGCGATACTGGTCACGCTGCTGATAATCCTGCTGCGAAGGCAGCTGAAACG
This sequence comes from Fuerstiella sp., assembly GCA_041688835.1. Lineage (GTDB taxonomy): Bacteria > Planctomycetota > Planctomycetia > Planctomycetales > Planctomycetaceae > Fuerstiella. Next base: position 14,138 of record JBDNHJ010000427.1, on the reverse strand, counting down.
GATCGACCAATCGCCCCCGGCTTTCGTAAGTGTGATGCAGATCGCGCCCACGATCGTTGCTGCTAAGATTGGTGCGTTCGTAGTTTCGATTTTCGTACGACAACGGAGACCGGAAAGAATCTTCCACTGCGTTGTTCAGTGGGGCTCGATAGTCGTAGCCTCGTGTTAAGCGGTTCCGCCCAGCATTGAATCGATCCCGGTATTCGTCTCGTAGGTAAGACAGGCCATTGGTGAATGGTGAATCTGGGGACCGACTGTCGGTTTGGTAGTTCGAGCGATAGCCGAAATCGTCTGTGGAGTATCGGTCGCCGCTGGCGTAGTCATTCCGTGGCGAAGAATACGCTTCGCCGCGATAGCGGCAGTCGCTGACAGAATCCGAGTATTGGGCGTGGACTGCCGGTGTGACGATCACCATGGCAGCCAGAGCCAGAAGTTGTTTGGTTTGAGTTATCATTTTCGTTCCTCCTTCATGAGAAATTTCTGCCGGCTTTGAGAGCCAGCGATGTTGTTTGTGTGAGTGCGATTGGGTTGCGATCGACTAAGCCACGTGTGGGTACTGGTCTGACAGTACGTTGAAGTGTTCTGCCAGCTTGCTAACGGCCACTTCTGGAATCACGGGAGCATTGTTTTGATCAAGCAGCTCTCCACGGACAACTCGCACGTTGTCGGGAGCTTCGATACCGATCTTGACTGTGCCTTTGGCTGTCTTAATCACTTTGATAACAATGTTATCACCGATTTGAATCATTTCTGCTGGTTTGCGTGTCAGTACGAGCATGGTCATTACTTCCTGAAAAGGTTTGTTCGTCCAGAATTCCGATTCTGTTGGTGTTGAACAGAATGTTTGTTGTCACTGTGATCCTGATATAGCCAATGGTGTGCCAAAAAAGATCTGACGTGCCAAAGCCGAAACGATTGCGTCGCAAGTGGCTTACATCAAAGGACTTAATTCGTTTGGCAGGCTTTGCCGGTTAACGAAAATCCGCAGTTCGTGCTGGTCGGCGAAGGTTGAGATTGCAATCGAGGGAATCGAATCCACGTCGCGGATTGTCATAATGACAATGCAAGAGTCGAAATCCCCTGGAAATTCGCTGACACCACCGGATTCAATGTGCTGGACGTCTTTAACCACGAATGGACACGAATGCACACGAATTTGATGCCGCTATTCGTGTTGATTCGTGGTTTGACACTCGAGCATCCCCAGTGAATTTGACTGCCCATAAGCACCCATGCACAAGTTTCAGAGCTGTTTGAATTTTGTGGTGTCGGTGGTTTTTTGCAGAGCCGCCGTCAATTGTTTTTGCAGCATATTGCGGGCGATGACGCGTCGTTTGTCTCGGTGTGAAGGGCGTCGGTCCGTGTTGTCCCATGGTCGATCGCTGCGGTCGGTTATACTTCACGCGGCTAGGAAAGATGCCGGGTTAAATCGCTGGAAATTATGCGTTATGAGTGATGCAAGTCGGCTGCGGTGTTTTGACGGAATGTTTTCTAGGCAGCCGTCGATGGCTTGGCAGAATTCGGCGAATGTCGTGTCGTGTCGCCCGTAGAGAACATCGCGTTTGACGAATTTCCATAGTCGTTCGATCAGGTTCAGGTTGGGAGAATACGAAGGCAGGAACTGGAGCTGGATATTGAGTGTCGCCGCCAGATCCTTCACCAGAGCACAGTGCTGATAGCGGGCATTGTCCAGCACCAGCGTGATTGGTCCCTGCAATCCGAGTGCTGCGATTTTATGTAACAGATCGCAATCGTGGCCGACGACACAGTGCCGACAGTTGTCACGCTCACAATCTCATTCTTCGCAGCGTTCCATGCCCCGAGAACGCTGTATCTCATTCGGCCCGAAGCGCCTCGAATAAACCGCCGACACGCACACCACACACAGGTGAGAAACGCTCCCTGAACGAAGTGCGCCGCATCGACAAAGTCGACGTGGCCTTTGCCAGATCGAGCCGACGCCAAAAGTGGTTCCAGTTTTTTGTCGAGGAATTCTTCCTGTGTCGCGACATGTTCCTCAATCGTTTTCTTCGGAGGCAGTGGGATCGCCGCCGTGCATCGCCATTTCAGGCCGAGACTTTTTTTAAAAACCTGCGAGTCTGCGTCAGCCCGCGTTTGATACCGGTGGCTTCTTCAATTCGACGACTCGCTTCCGCCGTTGTGTGCGGCGGATGCGCTCGAAACATTTCTTCCAGAGACGCCTGATGCGCCACCAGTTCGCTGGTTGGGATTTTCCAGTCGAATTGCTTCAGCCGCTCGATCCCCTGTTCACGATAGACAGCCACGTAACGATCGACGGTCGGCTCAGAGACACCAGCCAGCCGAGCAGCATTCGAATACGTCTCACCCAGACTGATTAACCACAGCACTTCCATTCGCAACTGTACTCGTGGATGCGGATGCTCGAACCGCTCCGTCCGTAATGCCTGATTTTGTTCATCCGTAAACGTCAATAGAGCCATCCTTGACTCCTCGAAAAATCATGCAAAACTGATCTACAAACTCAAGCTGCGGTTTTAACCAAAACTTAAAGCTCCGCAAGCCATCATTTTGAACCGCGCGGAGTATAAAGTCTCTGGACAGTTTGCTAGTCGAACTCGGCGGTTAACGCGTTGATTGCCGAATCCACGCACCACGCCATCGCCTGCCGGGGCGTCCCGGCGTCGTGGCACTGGTGTTCGCAATGCGATGACGGAATTCGCATTGCGAACTCGTGCGGCGATCGCCACTGTCCGCAATGTCGCGGAGCGTCTCGCGCGGCGTGGGTGGATTCGGCGATGAGAAAGATTGCACCCGGCGTGGATTATTATCAAGTCGTGTTCACCATGCCGGAAGAACTGTCGTCGCTGGCCTTGGGCAACCGGAAAGTAATCTTCAACCTGCTGTTTCATACGGCGTGGAAGTCGCTGAAGAAGGTGTTGAAAGCGGAACAGCAATACGAAGCGGCGGCATCGCTGGTGTTACACACATGGAACCAACGGCTGGAATCTCATGTCCATGTGCATGCGGTTGTGCCGGGCGGCGGCCCGTCGCTGGTTGACCCGGACACGTGGAAGAACGCGGTTCCTCCGCCGCACGAACGGCAGAGTCGCTGGTGGCTGGTGGACGCGGATGCTCTGCGTGTGGAATTCAGCGAACAGTTTTTGAAAAGCCTGCGGCGGCTGCACGCGAAGAAGGAGCTCAAGTTGGAAGTTATTTGCAGGACGGCGACGCCTTCGAAGCGTTTTTGAAACCACTGGAAGCGAAGTCGTGGGTGACGTCACGGCCAACGCAGACTAAAGCTTTGGTATACCAAGTAATTGCGCCAAGTCGTCCAGATTCCATCCGGCGACTCTTCGTCGCATTGCGATGCTGTGTTTGTCGTTTTGTTGTTTTCGGCCCATGTTCCGATCGCCGGCGGCCCGTCGGCTCCGGCGATCACCGCCATGCTGGAAATGACGATCAGATCACCGAGCAGATGTCGGCGATTGATGTTGACGCGTGGGTCTTCCAGGGCCTGAAATTGTTCCAGCAGAGAATCAACATCCTGAATGCTTTTGGGCATGGCAGTGGATCGATAATCGACGCATGGGAGACTCAAACCTTCGAGTCACCCATCAGCGCCGAAACCGGCCCCACCGCAAGCCAACCGAGATTACCACAAACCCCTAGAGTGCGCGTTGGCCCTGTGGGTGACGTACATTCAGCCGCCGCCGACGGAATCGTCACAGCCGGAAGACATCGTCAAATATCTGGCTCGCTATTTGACCGGCGGCCCAATTTCGGATCATTGACTTGTTAGCTATGAAAACGGTCAAGTCACGTTCACGGCGAGAACAGGGACGACTCAGGGCGGCAGCGACGAAATCGAAGAAGTGACGCTGACCTCGCTGGAATTTGTCCGCCGTTGGTGTCTTCACATTCTTCCGCACGGCTTCACCAAGACACGCGGCTACGGTGGCTTCAGCAACCGTCACTGTCAACGATACGTTGCCGCATGTCGAGAACTTCAACCACCGTTTTTTTCGCTCGTTGGACGCAGCCGAAGTCTTCGCTGCTGCGCGAGACCGACCGGAGCGCTGTCAAACGTGAGCTCACGAGCGGCAACATTCGGTGGAGTCGAGAAACCCGAAACATCGGCAAAGCAGATCGACCGCGTTCGTGCGTGACAACCAGTCGTCGTCAGGCTAAACTGGACCACAGACAGGATTCAATGACGTCATTGATTTCGCAAGGAAAATCGGCCAACCTTTAACCGCCGCCCCCCCCCCCCGCACACGAAGCGGAAAAGCTCGGTCTACACGTCGGCTTCCCTGCCGACGCATCAATCGCAATTCGTTAGGCCTTAAAAGCGAAGTACCCAATTTACCGTTGACTGTTGAGCCTTCCACCACGCCAGATTCACGTCGCCAAAGCTTCACCCGCGGTGGTGGCTGGCAGACGCTTCTCGTGCTGGCGCTGTTCGTCTTCTTATTGCCCATTGGCAAGCCCTTTCTGCCACTTCTGCTCCTCGCACTACTTGGTATTGCCGTCTACGGTTACGTTCGCGGGGCATTTGACCTTGGCAAACGCACTGGCCGCATCGCAGTTACCTTGTTCATAGCAGTTGTCGCCTGCGCAGTCGTTGTTCAGTTTCGCGCTTACGAGTCGCACGAAGAGTTCGTCCAGTCCTTATCACAGTTCGACACCGTAACCGTCCAGACACACAGCGTGCTAGCCACGGCACCAATCCAGCAGATTTCCCTAAACAAAAACATCGGCGATGCAGACCTGCAGGTTCTGGTCTCAATGCCCCAGTTGCACAACATCACACACGCTTACCTCGAGTACTGTGATATTACTGATTCTGGCTTACAGCTCATTGGTCGCTGGCCCAAACTAACATATGTCTACATTGAGTCAGGTATCATTTCCGATTCTGCGATCTTGAATTTTATCGAACAGCACCCAGACTGCTCAGTGATTCCTCCAGGCCGTGAGCTCTGGTAACAGGGTGCATAACCACTGAGAGCTTGCCCATCTCGTTCCCAAACTCCAGTTTGGGAACGCCTATCCCAGAAGCTCCAGCTTCGAGGTGACTTCGTTAACCTGAAGTGAAAAGCCGGGATTCATGCGGTTCATCATGGGCTGCCCTGTAAGTTTGCCAAAGTCTTTCCGTTTTTCAATTCGCCAATTCATCATGATCATCTACAAAGTTTGCAGTCAATCCGCTTGGCAGTCTGCGGTGCAAGCCGGTCGTTTCGGCGGGGCAGAAATTGATCTGCAGGACGGCTTCATTCATTTTTCTGCCGGCGATCAGGTCAAAGAAACGGTGGCCAAGCACTTTGCTGGCCAAAGCGATCTGGTGTTGGTGGCGGTCGACGATCAGTTGCTCGGCGAAGCGTTGCAGTGGGAAGTGTCGCGAGGTGGAGCACAGTTTCCGCACCTGTATGCCAGCTTGGACGTCAGTGTGGTACGCAGTGTTGAGAAGCTACCGTTGGGGCCCGACGGTTCGCACGTCTTTCCGACCTTGGCCGATGAGTAGCATGTGGAAGTGCAGGCGGCGAAAATGAAACATGGTTGACGTTTCGCATCGATCGAATCTTTTGAAAACTGGAAAATACATCGTGGTTACTCTGAACAAAATCTATACCCGCACAGGCGACAGTGGACAAACCGGCATCGGCGATGGTTCGCGGGTGTCGAAACTGGACTTGCGGATCATCGCCGGTGGCAGCGTCGACGAAACCAACAGTTTGCTGGGCGTCGCCTGTGTGCATTTGGACCAACCGACGCGGGAGCGGCTGGAGAAAATTCAGCAGCGCATGTTTGATCTGGGAGCTGACATCACTTGCCCGTGGGATCCGTCGGCTGCAGACGATCGCTGCCCGCGTATCTGCGAACGGCATGTGACTGGGCTGGAAGCTGAGATCGATCGTGTGAACGGGCAGCTGTCGGCCTTGAAGAGTTTCATCCTGCCCGGCGGAACTGCGGCCGCAGCGGCCTTGCATGTGGCGCGCAGTGTTTGTCGGCGAGCGGAATTGGATGTGCTGCGACTGCAACAGGAACACGCCGTTAATCCGCAGATTATGGTGTTCCTGAATCGCCTGTCGGACCTGCTGTTTGTGCTGGCTCGCAACGCCAACGACGGCGGCACGAACGACGTGCTGTGGCAGCCTGATTCTGAGTAATTGCAAAGTGCCGGAAAGTGTTTTTTGTAACACTTCGACGGTCTGAAGTGCTGATTGACCCACCCGTCGAAGTGAGTTCTCCATCGTCGATTTGCGCGGCGAATTCGACAAACAGCCGAGTCTCCTCATTGTTGTCCAAGTCACAACGCGTGATCGGCCCGGCATTCATCACATTCGCGAGGTCAATCGGAAGACTCATCTGAGTCGCCGGATCGTTTTGGTCTGGCTGATAAATCGACATACTCTCCGTCTCAACGTGCTTCGACACGAAATGCGGGGTTTCACTGCTCGCCAGAATGGACTCCAGCCGTCCCGAAACAAACAGGTTCATCAGGCAGGATGCGTCAATAATTTCATTGGACATCCTGTCGCCCCGACTTATTCAGCTTGAGCAGGGAACGCTCCGATTGCGACTCGAATTGCATCTGGAACGGCTCGCCATCATCGGACAGATCTTACAAACTACGAAGCCCAACTTCCGTTTCTAGCAAACTCCGAACGTGCAGCACTGGTTGATCGCCGGTTGGCTCCCCTTTTCGTACAAGCTCATTGACACTGCGGCCAAATAGCGTCGCGAGAGCGATGATCTCGTCTGGTTTGGCTACGCGAGTTCCCTTCTCGATCGCAATGAACGTGGGGCGACTACAACCAATATGTGCTGCCGCTGCTGCCTGAGTCATTCCGCGAGCCTTCGCCCATCTGCGACTCAAGCCCGGATGGGCAGACACAGCCTATGCCGGGGCCATCAGGCCCCGGTGATGTCTAGGAGTCGCGGAAAGGCCCGAAGGGCCGAAACAGCAATGACTGTTTCGTGCATTTCTGTCGGCCCTCCGGGCCTTTTGGCATGGTGCAGAGACTTTCGGCGGCTCACGCCACCGGCAGAGGCTGTGTCGGCCTTCCAGGCCTGAACCGCAAGGAACAAAAACACAAACAAAGCAGCGAGTTCCCTAGGAAGTCCAGCCGGATTCGAAGTATATTGGTCAGCAGTTTGCCCGCCCCACAGAGGTCCCGCCATGAATCTTTCCCGACGTAGCTTTTTGCGAGCCAACGGTGGCACGCTAGTACTCCCGCTGCTTCCGTCGCTGGCTTGGGCGGACGGAACAACAGCCAACGCCGGCAAGCCGAGTAAAAAACTGGCGATTGTGTATCTGCCCAACGGAATCGTGCGTCGCTGTTTTTTTCCGGGCGAAGAAAATGCCGAGGTGCCGGAATTTATTGGTAACTTCGAAGCGGATAAGACAAAGAACGAGCGGCGATTTCAGCATAAACCCGGGTTCTATCCGATCGAACTGACCGAGACGATGCAGCCGCTGGCGGCTCACGTGAATGATCTGTCGATGATCACGGGACTCGATCGAACCTACAAGAATGGGCAGGATGTACACGCTCAAGGAGCGTCGTGTTACCTTACCAGTTTGTCTCCCGAACAGGCCGGTCGGAAAGGCATTGTCCATCCCAATGGTCGAACACTGGATCAGGTCATCGGGGATGCGGTTGGCTACTCAACCGTGTTTAACACCCTTGAAATTAGTTGCAACGGCTTCACTGCGCCGAAGGAGCCGATCGAGTTCGACAATATCTCATGGTACGGACCCGGTAAAATCGCCCCTTCGATCCGCGAGCCTCAAAAATTGTATGACCGCCTGTTTATGCGTCAGAGTTATCGCGAACACGTCGGGGATGTCACGGATTTGGTGTTGGCAGACGCGAAGACGCTGTCGCGACGGTTGGCCAATGACGATCGCCATACACTCAACGAATTCATGGAAATGGTTCGCGGCATTGAATTACGGATCCAAAAGATGGATCGGATGTTGTCCCATGTTGATGTGCAAGTGCCGAAGAATGAAGTGCTGCCTCGGGGGGAATACATCCGTCTGCAGATGGACTTAATGCTGTTGGCCTTTCAAATGGGCATCACCAATATCTGCACATTCATGCTTGGTCCGGAACGCTGGGATGCGACGCTGATGTACGAAGGTGTTTTCGAACAACCCGTTCAGCATCACAATATGACTCACAATCAGAAAGGGGATGGCTACAAAGATCTCCAGAAGATTGACGTCTTCCATATGCAGCAGTACGCCTACCTGATCCAGCGAATGAAAGAGATCAAAGAATCCGACGGCAGTTCTATGCTCGATAACTCGCTGGTTGCCTTCGGCGCTGGTCTGGGCGACGGGGCGACGCATCAATATTACGACCTGCCGATGATGGTTGCTGGCAAGGCTCAGGGGCAAATCAAGCAAGGGCGATTAATCAAGTTGCCGAGCGGGACGCTGAATTCAAATCTCTGGCTGACGTTTGCACAGTTGATGGGCTTGGAGATGGACTCCTACGCCGACAGCACCGGCGTGATCTCTGACTTGTGGACATAACCACCAGCATGATTGGGAAAGCCATTCGATGTCGATATTGAAGCGATGTTGCGGATTCTGTTGTTTGGTCGTCGCCGTCGCCTGCAATGTGACTCGCGCCAAAGGACAGGATTTTCAACAGGTCTTGGTGCCGCTGTTTCAGCAACATTGCGTGGGCTGTCACGGTGCTGACGAAGCGAATGCAGAGATTAGCTTTCAGAAGCTGGCGACGGAACAGGACTTGCTCGACCGCCCTGCATGGATCGACAAGGCGTTGGAAGCCATCGCCAGCGGTGCCATGCCACCGGATGGCGTGCCGGCGCTGAAGCAGGATCAACGGACGCGGGCCGTAAGTTCGCTCAGAGCGATGCTGCGCAAGGCCACACAGCACGCGCCTCGCACAGACGTTCCGATGAGTCGGCTGAATCGTTTTCAATACAATAATACCGTACGTGATCTGTTTCAACTTGATCGCGATGTGTTTGCGTTGCCCGAAAAACTGATGACTCGGCACCACAACTATTTGCACGACCGAAATCCGAACGCTACCGAAAACCCAATGCCCAATCCGGTCCAGGTGGCGTCTCATGCGTTGCAGCCGCAACCGGGATTGGAAGGCGTGATAGCCTTTCCGAAGGATCTGCGAGCCGAACACGGTTTCGACAATCAAGCGAATCAATTGACCCTGTCCCCGCTGTTGCTCGACGCGTTCTTACGGCTTAGCGTTTCGATCGTGGAAAGCCCGGAATTTAATGAACAGACCGTCGGCATCTGGAACGACTTCTTTGCGGCACCCGTTGATCCGAATGATCGCAACCGCGTGATTCAACAGCGGTTAGCGACGTTCCTGAAAATCGCTTTTCGCGGCCCCGTCGACAACGAAACGATCGGCCGGTACACAGCCTATGCAATTGCAAAAATCGACAGCGGTTTGTCGTTTCCGGACGGCATGAAAAAGGTCGCCGCTGCGGTGTTGTCGTCGCCCCTGTTTCTGTATCGCTCGCCCACGTTCGATTCGTCTGAACAGCAATTTGCACTCGCTTCGCGACTGTCGTATTTTTTGTGGGGCAGTTGCCCCGACGACGACCTGTTGCAACTGGCTGCCGCCGGCCAGCTTTCCGATCCCGCGATCGTTGACCAGGCCGTCGCACGCATGCTGGCGGACCGAAAAATCGAACGTTTCCTGGATTCGTTTCCGTCTCAGTGGATGCAATTGGAAAACGCGCTCGCGGTCACTCCTGATCCGCAGATCAACCGCTACTTCACTCTCACGCCCGACCAGCCGGCGAGCGTGCAGATGGTGTTGGAGCCGCTGTTGTTGTTCGATACCGTATTCGTCGAAAATCGACCGATTGCAGATCTGTTAGCTCCGGACTTCGCGTATCACAGCGAATTCCTACAGACTTGGTACCACAACGAATTGTCGCCACCGCCGGTTGATCTGCAGGCTGTCGACGTTGAGAACCACCGAAATGACACGCAACGACGTGAATTGCAGGAAGTCATCGCGGGCCTTTCAGGGGAACTGAATGAACTTGTGAATCCAGTCCGTGCGGCGGTATTGCAAGAACGTCAGGACTCTGATTCTGCCGCACCGCCCACTGATCTCAAGCCCTATGCAAGCTGGGACTTCGATGGCGATTTATCGGAGTCCGTACGGGGGCTCGACCTGACGGCATACGGCGAGATTCAGTTCCACGACGGGCGGGTTGTTCTGGACGGGGCTCATCTGTTCAGCCAGCCGCTGCCCGTCGACCTAAACGCCAAGTCGCTGGAAGTCTGGTTTCAGTTAGCGACTTTGGAGCAACGCGGCGGTGGACTGATGGGCATTCAGGCGACCAACGGACTGTTCGAAACCATCGTATTAGGCGAACGTCAAAACCTGCGTTGGATGTCCGGCAGCAACGGCTTCGATCGCACCGAAGACATTTTCGATTCGTTTGAAGAAACCGTCGACGACGATCTGCTACATCTGGTGATGGTGTATGAGGAAGACGGCACCAAGACACTGTACCGCAACGGCCAGTCCTATGGACAACCGTATCAGAAAGGGCAGGTGACGTTTCCGCGCGATGCGTCGTCCGTGATGTTCGGTCTTCGCCACTTACCGCCGGGCGGCAACCGGTTTCTTAACGTTAGCATCGACCAAGCGCGGTTGTACGATCGAGCGTTGACGGCCGATGAAGTCGAAGCCGCCACCGCAGCACGCGGCACATTTGTAACCCCCGACGCGTTGGTCGCGGCCATGGCTCCAGATCAGCGACGCCGTCGTGAGGAACTGATCGCAGTCGTGGCGGCTCGTAAGGAATCGTTGAAACAGGTGCCTGCGAATATCGATCCCGCATCCGTTGTTCAGGCGGCTCAACAAAAGTACGATGACGAAATCCGCACGATGCTGCAGTCTCGCGAGTTTCATCGCGTCCCGATTCGTGATCCCAGATATGGCGGAATCATTACCAACGCGGCCATGCTGAGCATGACATCAGGCCCCCAGCGTACGCATCCGGTCGCTCGCGGTGTGTGGGTGATCGAGGTGATTTTCAACGATCCACCCGACCCGCCACCGAACGATATTCCGCCGTTGAACGAGGAAGCCGGTGGCAAAGACCTCACTATCCGCGAACAGTTTGCAGCTCATCGCGATCACGCGTCCTGCGCGGGCTGTCATACGAAACTCGATCCGCTCGGCTTTGCATTGGAAAACTTCGACATCACCGGACGTTGGCGAGACACTTACGACAACGGTCGCGTGGTGGATGCCAGCGGCACGCTGATGCGACAACATGATTTTTCCGAAGCGACCAGTTTCAAAGCTGCGATTATGAAAGAGCAACGTCGTTTCGTCAAAGCCTTCACCGAGCACCTGCTGCGGTTCGCCTTGGCACAAAAACTTTCGCCCGCCGACACCTTGGTCGTTGACGACATCCTAGCGCGAGCTGCCACCGACAACTACCGCCTGCAGACGTTGCTGCGCGAAGTCATTCGCAGCCAGCGGTTCCATGCCCCATGAATCTGTGGCCTCTGCATCGCAGCGAAACGCATTCAAAGCAGTCGTGCATGAGTTTCTTTGCATTACGAGCAGTTTTGACGCTAGCCACGGACTCCGAAACACGACGCGGGAACCCAAGACTCAGGCCGGAGGCCGACACATCCACTGCCGGTGGCGTCAGCCACCGGCAAGAATGCGGAACATCCAGCCCGGAGGGCGACACAAATCCGCTGGCCACGGCCGCCAGCCTCCAGCCTTGTGTTTTCTCGTTCCGGTGGCTCACGCCACCGGCAAGGGATAGGTCGCCCTCCGGGGTGAAACAAGGAATAGAAATCCTCCAAAACCAATCCTTCATGGACCATTGTCAACGTCGAATTTTTAACAGCCCAGCCTAGCGCCCTGCCAGAAGGGCTGGGTTGAGCGATCAGTGATTCGAACGTCCGATGTTGTAGTGTGTGGCTGCATTGGAATTTGGGTGACTTCGATGGATTACCGCGTCACGGGCCGTATTTGAAAGCTACGTTGCAGCAGTGAAAGCTGCGCCGATTGCTGGCGCCAAGGTCTTTTTATGAGCGTTTCATTGCCAATTTCGCCAGCGGAATCGCTGGTTGAATGTCATCAGCCCAGGGCCGGTTGGCTCACGGGACTGGAAGCGCGCGTTCGAATTTCTCATGCGTTGTCCAGCCTGCTGGCCATTGCCGATCAGGGAATGATCAGCGGCACCAACTTTATCAGCGCCATCATTATCGGTCGCTGTTGTGGAGCCGAAACGCTAGGACTGTTCGCTTTGGTGGCGTCCGCGATGGCCATGGTGATTGGCATTCAGGACCAGCTGATCACGGCTCCGTATGTGCTGTATCACAATCGTCGCCAAGGGCTGAACCTGCAGCGATACATGGGCAGCGTGCTGATTCATCACTGCATCTTTATCGCAATCGTGACGCTCGGAATGCTGGCTTGCCTGATTGGCGTCAACGATTCCGAACAAACCGTTCGCCTTGTCACGCTGGTGCTGTTGCTGGGAACACCGGCGATTTTGCTGCGAACCTTCATTCGCGAAATTTCACTGGCACATTGCAATGTGCTGACCGTGGTTGCCGTCGATGCGGCTGTGTGCGTGACGCGGTTAGTGACGGTTGGGGTGATGTTGAGCGTTGATCAGGTAAACCTGCCTGTCATCTATGCGGTTTGGGGGGCAACCTGTTTGGTGACGGCGGCGGTGTGGATGCTTCGTAATCGCCGCCTGTTCAGTTTCAATCAGCGGTCCGCCGTTGTTAGCTGGTATCGCAACTGGCGATTCGGTCGCTGGGCCATGGCCACTCATCTGGCCGGGACATCCACGCCCTACTTGATGCCGTGGGTGTTGTTCATGATGCACGGGGAAACCGCCACCGGTTTTCTGGCTTCGTGCAGTGTGATTGTGGGAATTTGCAACATCATGCTGGCTGGCATGTGTGACTTCATGAACCCCCGCAGCGCGGCCGCCTACGTTCGAGGCGGAATCGTCGAGCTCCGAAAAATTCAACGTTCGATGCTAATGATCAGCATGCTGACTATCGGCAGCGTGTGCATGATCGCAGCCTTGTTTGGTGAGCAGATCATTAACACGCTGTACGACGATCAGTTCGTTGGAGCCGGCGAAATGGTCACGTGGCTGACGTTGTCTGTGTTGGCCAATGCCATTGGTATGGCGGCCGGAAACGGACTCTGGGCCATCAACCGACCTCGCGCGAACTTTAGCGCCGACATGGTGACGTTGACCGTAGCAATCATCGCGGCGTTCACGCTGGTCGGTCCACACCGAGCACTCGGAGCGGCCATTGCCACCTTCGCCGCATCTGTCGCCGGTGCCATCTGTCGCCAAGTGATTTTTTATCGAGCGGCTCGCGAACTTCAGCCAGCAGCGACGTAATCAACGCTCATGCACAAGTTTCATTGCATAGCCAGCACTCTTAGACCTCGAAACCAACGACTTCGCTCCACGGTCCCGCTACGCCCAGACTGCTGTAGCCTCGCACCCACGCACGGTACACTCCGGTCTGCAAATCCGACGCAGCATAGCTTAGCGACGTTAGTTCGGTTTCGTGCAGCACGCGCGATGTTCCGAGATTCACCCACAGTTCATATCCCGCGGCATGGGCGACGGCTGGCCACGAAAACGTCTGCACCCCATTGAGCTGTGTCACGTTCAGCACAGGTTGCGCTGGCTTGGTGCTGGCACCGATTTCAAAGCGAAAGGCGGAGCTCCACGCCAGCGGCACGCCGCTACCAGACACCTGTCGAATCCAAGCAATGTAAGGTCCAGTGTCCAGATCAGTTGACGGCGTAAAGGACGCTGTGGTCAGGTCTCGCTGGTTGATGATTCCGGACATCCCGCCAACCTGATTCACCCACAGATGATAGCTGCCGCCGGGAACAGCCGTTGTCCACGTAATGGTCGGTTGAACGGCAATGAGATCGCCCGCTGGCCCGTTGATTGCCGACTGTTGCCCGCTTTCTGCAATTCCGAAGCTCATCGGACGACTCCAAGCACCAAAGCCATTGCCGTTTTGAGCTCGCACCCACACACGATAGAAACCAGCGGGTAGCTCATCGGGCGAAATCGTCGTGTCTGTCGTTGTGACACGCTGCACGGCTGCGCTG
>JBDNHJ010000426.1:0-8558 GCA_041688835.1 Fuerstiella sp. | reverse complement strand
TGATGAAGCGGGCCATTGTTTCGTAACGCTGCCGGAGCCGGACACACCATGCAGGTTCGGGTTTCTTCGCGAGTGCGATTACGTTTGGTTGTTGTGCAACAACGAACACTCTTCGCCAAGAAATCGTTCGTTTCGTGTTCGTCAAAAAAGGAATCACTGCTGCCACCCACCGGTTGCTGGCAGTCGTCATTTTCTCATTAATCTTCTGGGTGTTGGGCTTTGATCTCTTTGTGGAGTTTGGGTGATGGGACGTTTGAGTCGCGCGGACAGTTGTCCGGATGATGAGATGAACGGCGTGCATCAATCGTTGTGTGCGGCGTGGTTTTCTGTGCGGTGATGATGACATCACCGGGAAAAACTAAGAACCTCGGCGTGACTGGATTCGGCGGCGGTTCGAATTTCTGGCCGAGCTAATGCCAGTCGAAGATCTGCCGCCACTGCCGTGGCTGAATCGCAACTTTGACTCCCAGCACGCGCGGTCGTGTCTCACGTCTACTCGATGGAAATCGGAGCGTCGGCGGGTTGGCGAACGAGTTTCTCTGACGCTGCGTTTCCGTTTTTCTGTGTCATCGCTGCAGCGGCTGGTCCAAAATACATGTAGTTGCCATTACGCGGTGCCGCACGGCCTGCTGGCTTTTCCGGCTTGGGCAACGGCGTATCCGTGGACATTGCTTCCGCGATTTCGTTGGCCTGCGGCCCAAAGACTTGAACACCTGGCACAGACTTCAGTTTCGGTTTGGCAGGTGCCGTATGTGGTCCGACCACTGTGAAGTTGCCTCGCGGTGCAGTTTCAGGAATCATCGGTGCCCTCGGACTGCTGTCGCTTGGCAGCGGGACACCATCTTCCGTCAGCTCACGTGTCATCACCGCTGGAGTCACTCGCAACGTTCCTGAATCAGTCGTTCGCCGTCGGTGAATCGCATGTTCTACGTCGTCACCAAACGACTCATCCGTCATCACTGCAGACGCCTGTTGAATGCCGCCGGACGATGTCTGATCGGTCTCCGCCGAATCGGCCCAGTTTGCGAATTGATCGTTCGTTGCTGCTTCGTCCAGAGGATCGGTCACATCAATTGGTTGCTGCCCCTGAACTGGGACCACGACCCGATGACCATCCGTATGCTGTACCGTCGAATAAGATCCGCTGACAAGTTTGGCCGCAATCTGACTTCTTAGAGTCTCGCGAACTTCAACCAGCGATCCATCGTGCTCCGTGACCTGCAATTCGTCAACGACCCAATATCCATGTTCCTGCACCAGTTTGGCAGACACAGGAATTCCGCTGCCATCCGCCAGGCGCACAGTCGCACGTTCTTGAGTCACACGGGTTTCGATAATCGGAGCTCTGAGCAGGGCCGAGGTTCCGGCGAATCTTTTTGGGACACCTGTCAGATGACTCCACACCAACCGATTGAAGTCGGACGAACAAGCTTTTTGAAGCAGCACAACATCATTCTGCGCCCACGCATTCGACACCTCAAGAATTGGCACCGCCAACTCCAGTCGGCTCTTTAGCGAAGTCACTTGGCCGTTTTCGTTCGGGTACTGAACGTCATCAATCTTTAACAATCCGTTTTGATCCATCAAGCTACACGACATCGCCATCCCACTGCCATTCTGAAATTCCAGTTCGGTGCGATTGCCAATCGAATGGCTGTCTGTCAGCTTTAGGCCTGCGTCATAGAAGGCCGGTATCGGCAATTGTGCCAAGATCTGTGGAGAGGATCGTTTCCAGGTTCCCTTCGCAAATTCGTTGGTTGAGACCTGAGACAAAATCTGATGATCTCGATCCGCCAACGCTTTTAGAAACAACGAGGCTCTGGTGGGAGCGGTGAAGACTGCGGCCAGAGACCGTTGACGTTCTGTGCCTTTTTCGTACAGCTTGACGTCTCGCACAAGAAACCGCGGGCCGTCTTCAGCCAGTCCAGCGATTTCATTCTTGACGATGTCTGGAATTTCACTGAGTTGTTCTTCTAGATCCAGACGCACGATTTCCTTGCCCGCTGGCAACATAAATGTCAGCAAGTTTTCGTAAGCCCGAATATCAAATTCGGCAGGCACGTCTTCCGGTCGAGGCAATGTCACCAACGACAGGTCGGACATTTCCAACGTCGAACCGTAAAACGTTTTCGTGGTCATGGTCTGCAGCGTGGCTGCATTTTCTGCACCGTAAGCGGTCAGGAATCCGTTCACGATGTTCATCGCATCCGCCTGCCGCTTGATCGACCCCGGATGATTTGTTTCACGATGATTATGAGCTTCGACGTCATCCACCACCCACTCGTTAGAATTCCGTACCAGCCGAATCATCAGGTGTCCGTTTTTCGACGGCAGCTTCACCACTGCATCGTTCACGTTCAGATTTGCCTCAGGCTTGCGCGCCATTCCATCTTCGTAGGCGGAAGCGATTCTCTTGGTCAACGCCTGCATCCAAGTATCGGGCAGTTGCTGTAATGCGGCTGAAAGATCGGGCGACGTCATCGCCAAAATTTGTTCCCGACTGCCATGCTCCCAAATATCCAAAAATTCACGCAACGTCATCAACAAGTCCATCACTTCCGTCGTGGACTTCGTGACCTGAGTTCCCTTGGTTCGTTGCCGCAACACGACATCATCAACGACCCACAGATTCTTTTTCGCATCGTGGACCAAATGGAATTGATACTTGCCGCCGGACGCTTCTTTGACGACAACTTCGCGGCGACTTTTGCTGAGCTCCTTGACCTCAACCACACTCAATTCATCAGAGGGCAGGTTAAGTACGCGTAGGTCATGCAGCACATCCTCAGATCGCATCGCTTTTTCTTCGAAGCGCGTGGATGTAATACGGCGCAGCGCTGGTTCGTTTTCTTCGCGCATCGCGTCAGCAAATTGCTCAACAACACGTTGTTCCATCAACGATGTGTTCAGCATGGATTGGCAACCGAAGTTGCCAACAGCGACGCAAATTGCGACCAGTGCAGTGGAAGGCTTCATGACAAAACGATCCTTGTTTGTCAGGCGAGTACTATCAGAACGACAGCATGATGAGAAAGAGAGGCTTGCGTGACTAACGTAAGAAAGGGGCCCAACAACGCTGAGGACGCTGTTGAACAAAGCCGAAGTCACTTCAGAGAGGTGCCTTGTCGCATGTTCCTCGTCTGCGGTCAACGCGGCGAATGGACTCAAACCCAGCCGATGGCAGAGCGGTTTGCGGCAAAGACGATACTTCGGCGTATCCTGCCGACAATTGGCAAGATAGGAAGTATATGGGCGACTATTTGACCTCCAGCTTCAACAGTTCGCTGAGCCTGACGACGTCGCTGCGCAGTGCAGCCAGTTGTTCAGCGGACAGTGTGGCATTGCCAAATCGAACCAGATTAAACGCCTTCGCGATGCGGTTCGGCAATTCGTCTTCGCCTTGCACTGCCAACCGTGAGGCAAAATACTGCTGTGCCATAATCGCATTTTCCTGCGCGGTCTGGCTTGCTGGCAACGACAATCCATGGCGACGACACACGTCACGAAAGTGTTCGTAGAACCGCACAACACTGCGTTGCTGCTTTGATGTCGAATGCAGCCACCCACGCAGTTTGTCCTTGAACCACAGGAACGGATTTTGTTGTACCAGCAGCCCAACAATCAGCAAGACGACGAATGTCACAATTCCGGTGGTTAGGCTAAACCATTTCTCCGGATGCATCACAACGTCCGCCCAGAATTCCTTCAGCAATTCCCAGACGCCCTGCTGCTGAACGGCCTGCCATCGTTCTTTGGCGGAATTGATCCATGGTCGCAACATTTCCTGCTGCCGTTGAGGCGTCATTTGTTCCACAAGTGTGCGCCACTTATCGTTGAACGTGCGACCCAGATCCTTCCACCACGCCAGTTGACTGGTTTGCGAAACCGCTTCGTCGCGAGCTGACGCGGGAGTCGGATCTAACGTTTCCCAATGGCCATCGATGTAGGCTTCTAACCAAGCGTGAGCATGTTTTTGCTTGACTTCGTACTGACCAGACACAGAGTTCTGTTCATAACCTTTGTATCCATTCACCACCCGCGCGGGCACTCCAACCGCTTGCAACATCAAGACGGCGGCCGAGGCAAAGTACTCGCAGTGTCCCGTGAAACGATTCACCAAGAAGTCTTCCACGGGGTCGATCGTGGGATCTTGAATGGAAGTGTGCAATGAGTATCGAAAGCGGCCTGATGTATTCAGATAGCCAAAGATCCGTTGAATCGACTCGCGTTGCGAAACCGATTCGCCTTCCTCCGTACAGACCTGTTTGGCAATTTCCGTCAATCGTGGCAACCGTGTTTCCAGATTCGGTGTGATGCACCAATTGTAGGCATACTTCTGTTCGTAAAACGCTCCCCGGTCACCTTCCCGTAGCTGATCCCACAACTGTCCGATCGATTGCGTTTCCGCTGATACGAGATCGGGCGAATGAAAGGTCTGACTTCGATCTGGAACGTCATACCACACATCGAACTGCACCGGTCCTTCCAGCTGTCGGCGATCTTGCTGGTTTTGCCGCTTGAACGTCAATGAAGACGTGAAGTTTCGTCGACTCAGCGAGACTCCACGGGTGCTGGTCGCGGTCTCTCGAACCGGTGCCGGGGCGAATGCGAACGTGCTGATGGGAGGATCCTGAACGATGTGAATCTTGATGTCAGATTCGTGCGGCGAACCACTGAACTGCCGGCGTCCCGCCTGTTCAAGAACCGCATCTGTCGTTCGATCGACACTCCATCGCCCCTGATCGTAAAGTCCCAGTGCATTGCCACGAAACAGAATTTCGTCCGTGCGTAAGGCATTGGCAAAGGCATCGGGAGTCATCTTCGCCCCCGTTTTTACACGGGTGATTTCGAACTGCAGAACCCGCGCATCCGTCTGCATGATTTGTCCGATGTCTCCCAGCTGAACCTCTTCCGTGAAACCCGTTTGCGAAAATAGGGCTCTGCTGCGAGGCCCCACGATTTCCGCCAGCGGCGAACCGTCCGTCCAGACGCGCGGAAAAACAACAAACGTGACGGCCGCAACAAAGACCGAGGCAAGAAAGGCAAAGCCGACGATTCCACGAAATCGCCATCCAATCCACGGTTCGTGCGAATCCATTTGCAGACCGTTGCGAATTGTGATCGAAGATTCATGCTCGGTTTCCTCAGCCAAACTGTCTTCAGCGTTCCGACCGTCACCCATCGACTGAGCGACACGAATGCGGCCGCGATACAAAGTGAACACCGAAAGTGTCCACAGCATTAACAACAACATGCCCACTAACGCGGCACCGAACGATCCTTCGGTTGTCAGCACTGAGGCCACCGCCAGCTGCAGAACACTCAGCGCGATCAGCCACCAGTACTGCCGAATGCCTTTTCTTAGCAACAGCACGACCCACGTGATATACACCAGCAGGTGAGCTCCCGACAGCAGTTTTCCCAGCAGCGTGTTGCCGGAAAATTCCCAAGCCATCGCCATAAACGCCATCGCGCCCAGCACATTCGCGGCAGACACTGGCAAGCGGATGCGGTTGCCACGATCCACCAAAAAATAGCTTAACAGTGCCACCGCCGGTGTGATTGCACTGGGTAGCCAAGTGTCCTCAGCATTCGCCAGCACCAGCGATGCTGCCGATATCGTGATCGCAATGCTGATGTGGAAGACACGTTCGACGTTTGCTGGAATCGACTTCATAATGCCGCCTCCAGTGATGTGGCGGATGCAGCCGCAGCGTCTTGAATTTTCGATTGAATTTTCGATTGAATTTGCGATTGAGTTTGCGATTCGCCAGACTTCTCCAGCTGAAACACGTGCTCCATGCTTTCGCACGTCGCTTCCACAATTGTTGTCTGAGCCACCAAGTTCAACGAATCTGAGGACGCCGTTTCTGTCACCTGCTGCATCGCGCTGATGGCGTGGGCCGGGCGAGGGGTGATCAGGATGATTCTTTCGCCTTGCAGATTGTGTTCCGCCACGATTTGTGAGAACGTCGCCAACAGATTTGCTTTTCGTGAACGCTGACAGATGGCTAGGGCGTCCATGGCTTCTTCGCGAAATCCGCCCGGAGTCCGACGACTGATGACCTGCACATCAACCCCCGCGATCGCCAGCAGATAGTGACTTCCAGAAGAAGACCGCGTTTGCTCAACACAGACCGTGGCCGCCAGACTGATCGCTGTTTCGGAAGCCTGATTGGACCAATCGGCCAACTCCGGAAGATCCAAGACGACCAGTGAATCGGCCTGGCGGTGTTGCTGGAATTCGCGAACCATCAGTTGTCCACGACGCGCCGAGGAACGCCAGTGAATGGAGCGCGGATTGTCATCGGAACGGAACTCGCGGATGCGATGGAATTCGTCATCGAACAGTCCCAGTCGTGCCTGAACTCGCCGATTTGATTCTGCCAATTCTTTCTGCTGGCGTTGCCACGTCGGCAACAATCGACCGCTGGTGGGATGGACGAGCAGTTCTGCAGTGTCAGCAAACAACTGACCGCGTTCGCCAATCCCCAAAGGAAATCGAGAACTCACTCGCATCGGACCCAGCTTATACAGGCCACGTTTTGAAAACCGCAACTGGTAACGCCCCACGCGATGTTCACGCGGCGGCACACGCACAAAAGTCACGCTGCCTTCTTCGTCCCGAGGAGACGCTTGCAGAGCATCGCCATTGATGCGGTCGCGAACCTCCAACATGTGCGACGTCATGATGCGTTTTTTGTTGTGGACCTCGATCTCAACGCTCACAAATTCGCCCGCAACAACTCGCTGCGGCGCGTGACGTTGCAGCGTCACACCTTTCAGCATCGCATACACGATCCAGCCGTTCATCACGAACGGGCCGGCCATCATTCCAAACAGCAACAACGGCATATTGCGATGCCCCAATAACGCGCCGACGGCCAACACCAGCATGATGCCCAGATAAGCGATGCCTTCCCGAGGCACGACCACGCGAGATCGTTTTCCGGCACGATTCAGCAGTTTCCCCAGCTGTTGCCCGAACAGAACATTCAGTGTTCCCAGCAGCAGCATGATGCAGCCGAGAACGACCAGAATTGTCTGTGTCTGCCCTTGCAGTTCGGGAAATGTGTACGGTAAGACGCCCGCACCCAAAAAACACGCTAACGCTGCCAGCAGCTGAGTCAGCGTTCCGGCAGTCAGCGACAACGATGGACGCAACCAACCACGTGCCGTCTTTTTCATCATTGAACCTTCCACTGCGAACGGATTTGACACGAAATGTGACCCGACGGACTCAAACAACGACGACACCGCGACAAAACAATCGCAGCGTGCATTGTATACGAAATCCGTGAGTTGCCAATTTGTCTAATGCATGTCGGAACTTGCTGACTTCTAGCTGACTTCTGTACAATCGGCGAATGCCAGAACTGACTGCCGAAACCGAACGTTGGCGTTCGAAGCTTTTCGACCGGATCCAAAATCCGATGTCGTGTCTCGACCTGTTCGATTTTCTGCCGCTGGTTTACATGTACGCCAAGGCGGCCGATGGACGTTATTTAAGAGCGAACCGCGTTGTCCGGCGGGTGATGGGAGTGCAATGCGAATCACAGATCGTTGGTAAGACGGACTTCGACTTTTTTCCGCCAGCCATCGCCACTCAGTATGTCGAAGAAGACCGCCGCGTGATCGCGTCGCGGCAGCCGCTGACCGATCAGATCTGGCTGGTCCCCAATAGCCAAGGGATTCCGCAGATTTACTCCTGCAACAAAATTCCGTTGCTGGATCAGAAAGGCCAAGTCGTGGCGTTGGCGGGAGTGAAGCGCCCCTACGCAGATTCGGACGTCCCGAATGCCGGACATTCGCGGCTGCTGAAGGCCGTCCAATTTGTGACCACAAATTACGGCCAAGAGATCGTCGTCGCAGATCTTGCGGAACAGGCCCATCTATCGGCCAGCCAATTGCATCGTGAATTCAGCCGACTGTTTGGCATTACGCCGAACCAGTACATTCGAGAAGTTCGTGTCGGTGTGGCGCGGCACCTGCTGGAATCAACGCAGCAATCGATCTCAGCGATTGCTTTAGCAACGGGCTTCTACGATCAAAGCCATCTCACTCGACAATTCAAAGCGTCCACAGGAATCACTCCCACGCAATACCGACGCACGTACAACCCCTTCGAACACGTGCCGGATCTTGATGATTAGTTCGAGCAGCGATTTCTGACATGACTCAGGAATTAAATCCACTTCCTTCGCAAGCTCAGTCCAGCCCCACGGCCACCCAGCCACGATCTACCGAAATCTAGGAACGCACCCCACAGCCAAGGCTACCGCCCAAACGGCTGGCGAAGAGTGGTGCTGTCCGGCTAGAATCCGAGTCCACTCGCCTCACCCCGCCTGCGGTCCAACATGCCTAGACGTCGAATTTCTTCACTCATCATTCTGGTCTGCCTGCCCAACATTGCTGCCGTTGCTCAGGAGCCAGTTCTGTTCAACCGTGATATCCGGCCGATCCTGAGCGAAAATTGTTTCTTTTGCCATGGGTTCGACGCGGAACACCGCAAAGCGGACTTGCGGTTGGACACGTTCGAAGGCGCGACCGAATCTGGG
>JBDNHJ010000425.1:0-33452 GCA_041688835.1 Fuerstiella sp. | reverse complement strand
TGTTTTGGATATGCGTAAAGTCGATGTCCAGATTGCTATCGGTGGCTGTGATGTCGAAGGACTTCACCAAAGCTGTTCGAGCACCGACTTCGCTGTAGATGTCGAAGTTATCCAGCACAATGTTGCCTTCTAACGAAACATCGAAGACACGATTTCCAACGTCAAAGCCGCCGCGCCAGATTTCACTGAACAGCAGATCCACTTGATAGGCGGAGCCGGGCGTGGTCGGAATGTCGAATTGCAGATTGGAACGTCGCGCGGGAGCCCACAGCACCGACTGAAACACGCTTTCTGGATAACTGCTGTCGACGCCCGACACATCAATTCTATCTCGACGGTCGTATGATCTGCCGACGCCATTTTGGAAGGCATCGTCTTCGACAAAAGAAACGTCGCCCGCAATGTCCGGACCACCCGCGTTAATATAAGTCGTGGTCAACAACAGTCGGTTTTCCAAAGCCTCACTGGCAACCTGAGCCGCCTCGGCCCGTGCCTGCCGCCGTCTGCGCGAAAGGCGAGAATGTTGTCGACCGATGGTTGAAAATTGTGACCGAAGGCCGTCTAGCCAGTGATTAATGCTCATCGAGTTTTCTGCTCTCGCCATGAAATTCTGGTTCAATACGATTTGGCGGGACATGCCGCCGAACAAACGAACGAACACCTCGTCCGCTTGGAAGATGAACAGGCGGCTTGGAGTTACCATCCGCCTTACCTGATTTATCCGCTTTAACACGCGACGCTGTACCTGCGTTGCTCTAACGGCTGTGCCGGACAAAATCGACACAATCTCTAAAATTTGACTTCTGCTGAGCCCGAGTCGGCGTTTTTTCCAATGTTTTTGTGCCGCTGCACTGACCCTTGTCGCTCACGGGCGGACTGACGCAGGCCCAGAAACTCTTCCCGAAATCGACTCGCCGTGGTCACATCTGAGTGTAAAACGCAGTAACATCCTGAAGAAGTCATCTCCAATCGTCGCGGAATACGTGTGAATCATGCCAGATCCAGTTGTTATTGTTGGCGGAGGCCTGTCGGGGCTGACGTGTGCCAAGGAACTTCACGCCGCTGGCGTTGAGTTTGTTTTGTTGGAAGCTGCGGATGCTGTCGGCGGCCGGGTCCGCACTGACGCGGTCGATGGTTTTTTGCTGGATCGTGGCTTTCAGGTCCTATTGACGGCCTATCCCGAAGCGCTGCGGCAGCTCGACTACAACGCATTGCAGCTGCAGGCGTTCGAACCCGGCTCGTTAATCCGCTGGGAAGATGCGTTTCACCGCATGTCCGATCCGTGGCGGCGACCGCAACACGCGCTGCAGACCGCGTTCGGTGCGGTCGGTGGCTTGATGGATAAACTTCGAATCGGGCGGCTCAGGTGGTCGGCTGGTCGTGGCAGTCTGGACAGCGTTTTCGAACGCACCGACCGGACAACTCAAGACGAACTCAACCGGCTGGGTTTTACCAGTCCCATGATCGAACAGTTTCTGCGTCCATTTTTGGGCGGCGTGTTTCTGGACCACGACTTGCAGACGTCGTGTCGCATGCTGTACTTTGTGTTTCGAATGTTCAGCAGCGGTGACACCGCGATCCCGGCTCTTGGGATGGGGGCGATTCCGAATCAATTGGCCGCTCATCTGCCGAAAGACTGCGTTCGAGTTAAGTCTGCCGTCAGCGCAATTGATGCGAAACAAGTGACGTTGCAATCCGGTGAAACGATTGCCGCTTCTGCTGTTGTTGTGGCGGCTGAGCAGTCGGCTGCCGCGAAGTTTTTGCCAGAGCTGGCCACACCGCGAGTGGCGCGGTCTGTCCATTGCGTGTACTTTTCGGCACCTGAGCCACCGGTGGCAGACAAGATGCTGGTCCTGAACGGCACCGGCCGTGGACTGGTCAACAATCTGTGCGTGCCCAGCCAGATCGCTCCCCAGTATGCTCCGGACGGTCAGGCACTGATTTCTGCGACCGTGCTAAAGACAGACGTCGACGGCAGTCAGTTGCAGTCACTTGCAAAGTCACACATGCGAGAATGGTTCGGAAACGCAGTCGACAACTGGACGCATCTGCGCACCTGCCGGATCGCTCAAGCGCTGCCGAATCAAACGTCACCCGCATTCGATCCTGCCGCACAGTCTGTAAAGCTGCGAGACAACCTGTATGTTTGCGGAGACTATCGAACCAATGGTTCGATCAATGGAGCGATGCAGTCCGGCCGTCTTGCCGCTGAAGAACTACTTCGCACTCGTGCATGAGTTGTTCTGCATCGCTAGCCGTTTTGCCGCTAACCGATCAACACGAATGCTTAACGCTGTGCGGCTGATCAAATCAACATCACGGTGTTGCACAGTTACTTCAACCAGCGAATGCAGGATGGCATCGGAATCGACAGAGGTTCCCCCGTTGGCGTTAAGGCACCGGTTTTAGAATCGATGGCGAACACAACCAAGCTGTTGCCCGGCATGTTGGCACACAGTAACCAGCGGCCGTCGGGCGTGATCAGCAGATTTTGAGGCCCGTTGCCTAAACTCGGTTCGATGCTGACAAGGTCCAGTTGGCCATTATCCGCAATCTTGTAGATCGCAATACTGTCGTGACCACGATTCGTTCCGTACAGAAATTTTCCGTCGGGAGAAATCTTCAGATCGGCAGTGTTGGTTCTGTCTGAGAATTCAGCCGGCAGTGTTGAGATCGTGTGTTGTGCGGTGAGCGTGCCGACGTCGACTGCGTAGTTAAAAACCGTGATGGTGTTGCTCAACTCGTTGATCACATACACGCGCTGACCGTTCGGGTGAAACGTCAGATGGCGCGGCCCGGAACCTGGCGGCAGTTTTGCGAAGGGCTGTGTTTCGTTGGCGGTGATCGTGGCGGTGTCTGCATTCAGGCGATAAATCAGCACCTTGTCGATTCCCAAATCCGCTGCCAACGCGAATCGGTTGTCAGGACTCACTACAATGCTGTGAGCGTTCGGTCCGGTCTGACGTTTCGGGTCGACGCTGGCTCCGACATGTTGCACAAAGCTTGCGGCTTCTGCCAGCGAACCGTCGTCCTGAATCGGCAGCGACGCGACACTGCCCGTCGAATAGTTCGCCACCACGACGGTCTTTCCCGTGGCATCGACATCCAGATAGCACGACGCCGTACCGCCAGCCGACTGTCGATTCAGACGCGTTAGTTTCCCGTCGCGTCCCTCAATTCTGTAAGCGGCAACGAATTCGTTTTCCGGTCCTCCGAATTTTTCGGCATCGATGGAATACAGAAACTTGCCATTTGGTGAGATCGCCAGAAAGAACGGGTTGTTAACATCTGTCGTTCGGTTCAGCAGGTTGAGTTGTCCGGTCTTCGAATCAAAGCCATAAGCATGAATGGCTCCTGCTTCGCCCGATGTGAAGGCGGAAACAAAGACAACCGGGTCAGCCGATGTAGCGGTGTTGGACATAATCAACAGCCAAAGGATAAAACAGCGGAATTGCATAACTGGGTCTCGCGTGGTTCTGAGCAGGCGGTTTTGTGGATTCCACTGGTCACTTCGATTCAAGCAGACTGGCCGATGCCATTCTGCAGTTGAAAGCCCCGCTTGACAACTGCAGGTGTCGTGAAAAGTCATTCGCTGTTGCCAGATTTTAGACACGATAGAGGAGTGATTGACGATCGCCGTTCCAGGGATGATTGGCGTCGTTGGTGTGCGTGGTCAGTTGAATACCGGTGGGCGAGAGGCGGGCGACAGTCCAGCCAGTTGTCGACAATTTCTTGTTTGCGACATACGACGTGGCTGGCGTATTCAGGATGTGAATACCCTCGTGCTGAGCATTCGTGCGATCATGAATATGCCCGTGGACGTAAGCCTTCACGTGTGATCGGCCTTTGAGAACATCCCACAAATCGTTGGAATCGATGAGCCCGCCCGGAAAGTGATTGGGGTCACCGCCGAGCCGTGGGTTGTGATGAGCGACAATAATCGCCGGTCGATCGGAATGATCGTCAAGTGCCTGCGATAGCCACGACAGTTGTTGGCTGCCGATTGTTCCCTGCGTGACCATCGTTTCCTGAAGCGAATCGAGCAAGAAGAAATGAGCGTTGGGTGTGGTGATCACGGAAATATGACGAGATTCGACAACAGGTTTTTCCGTGCGTTGTTCTTTCATTACACGATAAAACACATCACGGTTGTCGTGGTTACCAAGCGTCACGTGAGTCGCCACGTTTGCAGACTGCAGTGGCGCGATGAGCTTTGCAAAGTGGACGTAGTCGCCGGGCTGGCCATCTGTGAGTGCAAGATCGCCATTGATGATCACCGCCGCAGGCTTTCGTCGCTGTTTAAGGATGTCTGCGACGACTTGCTTCAGGTGGCTCGGCACAGGCGAGTCCGGCGGGTGCTTTTCGCCGATATGTGTGTCGTTCAGGATATAAACCAGATTTTCGTCGACGGAGTTGTCGACCGCTTGTTCTCCACGAGCCGACAGCGTCAGTAACCCAGTCGCAGAACCTGCCAGAAATGTGCGGCGATCGAGTGAAAGATGGAATGGCATGTCTTCAATTCCTGTTTCTGCGGGAGTCACGCCAAAAATCCAGCGGCGTGGAATGCAGATTTGAACGCTCAGCGTCTCAACGGGGGACTGGATTTTCTCGAATAGAGTACTCTGACATTGATCCGGGGCCAACCCAAGCAACGCAGCATTCTTGCGCTCGAACTCTTCCGCGTTGTGTTCGATTTCATTTTCTGGCAGGGATTGTCATGATGGACGGTTGTCACATTCGAGTTGAATCAAATGGGAGCCGTGTAATCATGCGAATATTTCTATTCAGCGTTCTTGGTCTTCTGGCTGGGGGCGTTCATGCTGAAGACTGGGCACAGTTTCGTGGACCGAACTGTTCGGGCATTTCGGATGGCTTATCGCCGCTGCCAGTGGAGTTCTCCGACACGGAGCGCGTGAAGTGGAACGCAAAACTGGGTGACGGAATCGGCTCGGTTGTGGTGGCTGCTGATCGAGTCTTCACGTCGGCGATGGTTGATGACACTACTGTGGGACTTTTCGCTTTCGACGCCGACAGTGGCCACAAACTCTGGCAGCGAACATGGCCTGTTGGCAAGATCGGTGATACTCACAAGACCAATAGTCACGCCAGCACAACGCCCGCTGCTGATGCTGAACGCGTCTACTTCTACTTCAGCACACTGGGAATGCTGACGCTCGACGCAGCCACCGGCAAAGACGTCTGGAAGCAGGACATACCGGAGCCCTATTTTGTTTTCAAATGGGGAGCAGGCATGTCGCCCGTTCTGTACAAAGATCTGCTGTTGTTTTGTCAGGACGATGATCTGAACCCGGCCTTCTATGCTTTCGATAAGAAAACGGGCGATCTGAAATGGAAAGACGATCGCAACGATATGGCGGTCAACTATTCACATCCGGTTGTCTGCAGCACGGACAAGGGCGATGAAATTATTGTCGCAGGCACCGGGTTGCTCGTCGGCTACGATCCGTCCACTGGTAAACGCCTTTGGTCTGCTCGCACGCTGTTGCGAAATATCAAAACCACACCGGTGTGCCGAGACGGCATCATTTACATTTCAGTGCAAAGCGGAGGAATTGCCAACCAGTGGCTAGCATCCGTGGATCGCGCAGAAACCGGCAACAGCGACGACAAAGTCACGCGCGAAGAAATTCAGGCGTTTGTTGGCGAACGTGAAGTTCCGGAAGCTTTCTACCGGAAGACATTTGGTCGTGGCGATCTTGACAACGACGGCGATTTGGAAGGTGAAGAACTTGATGTCGCATTTCTGAACCGCGAAAACTTTGCTGGAGCACGCTACGATGAAGACGAGGCCGCCGCGCAGTACATTCTTGCCGTAAAAGGTGGTGGACGTGGCGACGTCACCGACACGCACGTCTTGTGGAAGCATGCCACAAAACACACCGACCATATCGTGTCGCCGATGATTCTCGACGATCGTATGCTGCTGGTGAAAAGCGGAGGCATCGCCACGTGTTTCGAAACGAAGACCGGAGAAGCTGTCTTCGGACCGGTCAGAATCCGCAACGAAGGAGACTATTTCGCGTCCCCCGTCTACGGCGATGGAAAGATCTATATCGCCAGTGAAAACGGGAAAATTGTCGTCCTTCGCAATGCCAGCGAACTGGACATTCTGGCGGTCAATGACATGGGGGACTCAATTCTGGGCACGCCTGCCATTGCCGACGGTGCCTTGTATGTGCGAACACGCAAGTCGCTGAAGAAGATTCAGTAAGATCGGATTTCGCACAAGCTCTGAATGCCTTCCAAGGGAACCACGATGCAAATGACAGTGACTCAGCGAGCGGTTTTGGCCATCAGTATGTTGTTCACGCATCTGCCTTCGGTACAGGCCGAGTTCCGGATCTCAACGTTCGAAGCAGACGTGACAATACCCATCGGCCACCGCTGTATGGGCGTTATTCCGACGAAGTCGAAGAGTATTTCGGATCCGCTGGAAGCCAAAGGGTTTGTTCTACTGGGCAGCGGTCAGCCCATTGTGGTTGTTGCCGTCGATTGGTGTGAAATCCGAAACGGAGCCTACGATCAGTGGCGTGCAGCGTTGGCGGCGGCCACCGGAACATCCCGAGAACGCGTGTTGGTCACCAGCCTGCATCAACATGACGCTCCGGTGACAGACACCGGCGCCGCGAAGTTGCTTCGCGATGTCGGACTTGCGAACGAGCTGTACGATGAGGAATTCCATCAAGCCACCGTTGCTGCGGTCGCGAAGGCGGCTGGCAGCAGCATCGCGCGAGCAGTGCCGGTGACTCATATCGGCACGGGGCAAGCGGAAGTGATGATGATCGCTTCCAACCGCCGAATTGTCAGGGAGGACGGTCGCGTAACATTCGATCGAGGCAGTTCCAGCGGCGGCAACGAATTTCACAGCAACGCACCGCTGGGAGAAATCGATCCGTTCGTGAAAACCATTTCCTTTTGGAATGAAGACACCGCGATTGCTGCGCTGAGCGTCTATGCGACCCATCCGATGAGCCGTTATGGCGAGGGAAAAGTTTCTGCCGATTTTGTGGGACTGGCGCGTCGGCGGCGACAGCAGGACTTGCCGAACGTGATGCAGATTTACGCTTCCGGCTGCAGCGGAGACATCACCGCTGGGAAATTCAACGACCGCAGCGATGAAGCACGCGAACAACTTATCACACGCCTGTATGACGGCATGACAGCGGCGTGGGAAGCGACAAAAAAAACGGCGATTCGAAAGCTTGAGTTTCGATCATCGCCGCTGGAGCTTCAGTTCTATCAGCATGGGGATCTGGAACCGGAAAAACTGAAGTCGGTGCTTGCAGATGCGGATGCACGTACCGAAGACCGCATTCTGGCAGCCATGGGGCTTTCCAGTTATCAGCGAGTGACTGCAGGCCAGCCGATCGATTTTCCCGTCATCGATTTCGGCGACACGCAATTGCTGTTATTCCCCGGCGAAGCATTTGTCGGCTACCAGTTGATGGCGCAACAAATGCGACCGGACAGTTTTGTCGTGTCGATGGGATATGGCGAATGCTGGCCGGGCTACATTCCGATGAATGCGTCTTTTGGCGATGGGTTTCACGATAAGTGGCTGTGGGTGCCTGTCGGATCGGAGAACAAAGTGCAGGCTGTCCTGCAAAAAGTGCTTGCTCCCTGAAAGCTGTTCGAGAATCGTCTGGTGCCCGTGCCAATGGTGAATGGTGAATGGATGCGATTCACAAACCGCCGGGAGGTCTGACGCGCACCCCCGGCAGGGCCTGCGCGTTATTCGTTGAATTTGAATGAATACAGATCGGCGTCTTTGATCATGAATCGCAGTCGCACAGGTTTGCCTGCCAGCGCGGAAACGTTGCTGCCCTGTTTCCATGTCACTGTTCTTGAGATCTCGTTGCCGATCTGTTCTGTTGATTCAGCCAGTGAAAAGCCGGGCATCGGTTTTCCGTCGGCATCCTGAATTTCCACGCGAATACTGCCGGCCGCTGACGTGCCAAAGTTGATGGTCAGTTCATTGCCTGCAAACGTCACGGGTTTTGTGACCAATTCGCCGCCAGCATAAGTTGCTTGAGCCGAAGCGAATCCATCTAGCCGCATCGAGTATCTGTGCAGGTGCGAAGTGGGCTGAGCGTAGTCCTGGTTCAGATACATCGACATTTCTGTGGGGCCTGTCTGAACAATGTTCAGTGCGGGGTAGTTGGTTCGCGACACCCAGTTGCGGGCACCAATATCAGGCCGCACAAATCCGCCCAGAAACGTGCGGTCATAAAACGAACCACCGCGCGAAGTCATCAGCACCGCATCGGACGTGTCTTTGAAATATTTTGGCGACACATTGATGGCCTTCGCCTGTTCGTCCGTCAGCACCTGACGATTCGGCATAAATCGAGCGGCCACGGACACGTACAAATGTGGAGCTCGAAAATAGGCATGCGTCTGGTTGGTGTAAAGATGCTCAATCGGAGCCTCCCCGCCGTGATGGCGATATTCCATCAGCACTGGCGCCGTCCAAGTAATGAAGTCATCGCTGGTTGACCGCGCGATGCGGCGGATTCCGTCTTTGAAGACTCGAAAGAAGCAAACGTATTTGTCTTCCAGAACAGACCAGAAGGCCAGGTTCTGCGAATCGAACATGTATTTGTACGGCACCATCTTCACCGGAATGACGGGTTCTTCCTGCAGCTTCTTCCAGTGCAGCCCGTCGGCCGATACCAGAGCGATCAGGCCGCTGTTCATTGTCCCGCCGATGGCTTTGTAACGCTGTGCGGCCGGAACATCAGGCCGCGTGTCCAGCATGGGGCTGAAGTTGTGAGTGATCGGAGCCGCGTCCGCCAGAATGATGTTCGTCTTGGGGTGGCCTTCCAGCGGGAAGAGATCCAGTTCCGGCTTGGTCCACTGAACGCCATCTTTCGATTCGGCATAACAGTAGACTTCTTCCGAGTTTCCATCAGCTCCAAGGTTCGGGCGACCACGGTAGTACAGTCGATACAAGTCTTCGTCTTTGATGACGGTGCAATATCCGCAGAACAATCCTTCCCACGGCTTGTCAAATTCCAATGCCACGCCTTCATCGCGGGGCCGGTTGAGTGTTAGCTGAACGTTGTCCAGCTTGTCGATGAGAAAATGGTCGACGAATAATTCGCGGCGGGTGCCAAGCTCAATCACATCGTCACCGCAGACGACACGTGCATTCAACGGCGTGAAAATAATGGCAAGCAGCGTCGACAAGAGAGTGACAATACGCATCGAAAAAACTTCCTTCGCAAGAGAGTGATGAATACTCAAGTTGGCACTCGGTCAGATGACAACCTCGGCAACGGCAACGGTCAGCAAAACAGGCGAATCAGCCAAGTTCCGGGATCGGGCGGCCGCCTTCCTGGACGATCGGAATCGGCCGCCCTTGGTTGTTGGTCCAATGTGAATTTAAGTCGATGCCCAAATGGCGAAATGTTGTCGCGGCCAGATCCTGCGGTCGGACGGGGCTGGATTCGATCGCCCCGCCTCGTCGGTCTGTAGATCCAATCACCTGCCCATGATTCAGTCCGCCGCCCGCGACGACCATCGACATCACATTCGTCCAGTGATCTCGCCCGGCTTCTTTGTTGATGACGGGAGAACGACCGAATTCGCCCATCATCAAAACCAGCGTATCGTCGAGCATTCCGCGCGATTCTAGGTCATTCACCAGAGCATACAGCGTTCGGTCGACTCGAGGCAGCAACGGTGTGAGACCTTTTTCAATGCCCTTCCATTTCACGTTGTCTCCGTGATGATCGAAGTACCCCCATGCTCCACTGACAAGCACAAACGAAACGCCTGCTTCGACAAGTCGGCGAGCCAGCAGGGCTTTTTGAGCGACACTTTCCGGCCCATAAGCAGCCTTTGTTTGCGGCGATTCTTCGTCAACGTTAAACGCCTTCTGCACTTTTCCAGAAAGCACCAGATCATGGGCTTGCTGAATAAATCTGTCCGTGCGATTGAGTGTCTGATCGTTTTCGATGCGCCGCCCAAAGTTGTCGAGTTGCTTTCGGATTTCTGCACGGTTCTGCATCCGGCTAACTTCAATACCTTGCGGCAACGCAAACTTGCCTTTGAGTTCTGTCCCTTTGACGGGCGAGAAATCGCTGCCCATATGACCGGATTCCCAGACGTCCGCAGCCCACGAATCCGCCAGCCCCACAAATGGCGGAAGGTCCGTGTCGTTGGCGCCGCGAAACTTAGCCGCGATGGAACCCATTGATGGATATCCACCTCCGTCTCTCCCATCGTTTGTGCGCTGCGCCAGAGGATTGCCAGCCTGCATGGTGATCGGAGTGTGATTGCTGGCCGAACAGTCAACCGATCGAATGATCGAAAGCTTGTCAGCAATCGAAGCCTGCAGCGGAAGATGTTCGCTGAAATGAACTCCCGGAATCGCCGTGGGAATTGCAGAATACGGTCCGCGAATCTCTGTAGGCGCATCCGGCTTCGGATCCCACATGTCGATGTGACTGGGGCCGCCGGATAACCAAAACAGGATGACGGCTTTTCTGTCGCCTTTGTTGGAACCAGCAGCGGACGCTGACTGCAGCTTCAGTAACTGCGGCAGACTAAGTCCGCCAAGTGCTGACAAGCCGGACTGTAAAAACCAACGTCGCGACGAAACGTTGATTAATGAGTTTGGCGAGGAAGGAAAGCCGAGCATGGTCAGGCCCTTTCGACTCATCGGGTGGGAATGCCAAATGGAATGGCACAGGTGGCGGGGTGGGAACGACAAAGGTATCGTAACTCTCAAGCCCTCCGCTCGCAATTGTCATCCTTGAATAAGTGCACACCCTCTGCTCAGTAATCGTTTGCGGTGGAATTGAACCACAAAGGACGGCTCGCGAAATAAGTGTCCTGCATTCGTATCTGCGGCATCCTGCCGCAGATATAGACAGTTACCGAACGCTGTTTAGCCAAACAAAGCCGAAATGGGTTTGCCGTGGTCGGTGATGGGAACGGGGCGGGAACCGGCGAAGAGTTCGAGGGCGGGGTTGATGTTCAAAGCGGCGTGAATTGTGGCGTGGAAGTCGGGGACGGAGACGGGGTGTTCGATGACCTTTTTGCTGAGCTCGTCCGTCAGACCGTAGGCACCCTGATGTTTCAATCCGCCGCCGGCAAGCAGCAGGCTGAAGCAACTGCCCTGGTGGCCTCGACCACCGCGCCCGTCGTACACAGCGGGTCGGCCGAATTCCGTACCGATCGCGATGAGCGTTTTGTCGAGCATGCCCTGATGCTCAAGGTCCGTGATCAACGCCGACAATGCGATATCGAGTTCCTGAATCAGCAGGTGCTGATTCTGCTGGCCTTCATTGTGCGTGTCCCAACCGGTGCCGTTGATGAAGTTCAGGTTGTGTGAAACTTCGATGAACCGCACGCCTGCCTGAACAAGTCGGCGTGCGAGCAAACACCGCTGGCCGAATTCGCCGCCATAGGCGTTTCGCATATCATCAGATTCGTCCTGCAGGCGAAAGTGACGCATGAATTCCGGGCCGGCAAGTCGCAGAGCTTCGGACTGTGCCGTGCGGTACTGCTGTATGACCGAACCCGTCGGTACGCGATTCGTCAGAGGTAGCAGCAGTTGTCGGCGGCGTTCGACGCGGGTTGGTGTGACGTCTTCCGGTCGAGAGAATCCGGCCGGGCCGCTTTCGGTGTCGATCAGATGAACATAACCGGCCTTCGCGCCGAGAAATCCGGAACCGCGGCTGACGTTGGGATAGCCGATCAGCATGTAAGCGGGGACGTCCGGATTTGCCGCGCCGCGCACGTGGCCGATGATCGAACCAAGCGACGGATACGTGACGCTGCCACTGGTCAGGCGACCGGTATGTACGAAGTTTGTGCCGAAGGCGTGTTCGTCGATCAGGTGATGATTGACTGTTCGTATCGCGGTCAGGCGGTCGGCGAGCTTCGCTGAGCGATGCAGGTGTTCGCAAAACTTGACGCCCGGTACTGCAGTTTCGACAGTGTCATATTCCGAACCGGCAACCTTCGGAGCCGCTTTCGAATTCCCGCGAGTCTTGGGATCGAACGTGTCGATCTGCGACATTCCGCCGCCCAGCCAGATGAAGATCACGTGCTCAGCTTTGCCTTTGGGCTCATTGACGGCAGGTGGTGCGGCAAGCACGGACGGCGCGGCCAGAGCAGCACCGGCCAGCACGCTCGATTGCGTTAGGAAGTCTCGTCGTTTCATGGGAGTCATTCAATTCGTTAATCGAAGTCTTGATCCGTGGGATAGGCTTCCAGCCTGTCAAGAACAGCGGAAAACAGACAGGCTGGAAGCCTATCCCACGATGAAATCATCATCGCGTGTACATCCATTCCGGCGCATTCAGCACAGCCCACAGCACGTCCTCCATACGCTCGCGCCAGTCGGTGTTCAGAGCGTTCGTGGGCGGGTCGCCGCGGCGGGCTGCGATTTCTTTCTGTACGGCAAGAGCGTTGGCTGGACCATCCACGTGATTCGACCAGCTCACGTAACGTTCGGGTTCGCGTTTTTGAGGCGTTGGTACGATGCGTTCGGCTGCCGGAATCATGCGCGTGTCGTATCCTTCCGACAGAAAACGGACGTAGCGATTTTTCTCTTCGGCAGATGGCTGGCGCGTCAGTAACCGCAGAAAAAGGCGGTCGATCAGTTGCTCCAGAGGCTGTTGTTCGAGTGCGAGTTGCGTGATGCCGTGGCGGTCACTGAGCCGCGTCAGCCAGATGCTCATGACTCCGTTAGCGTGGATCGCAGGCTGCAGGATGTTGGGTTCGGTATCGCGCAGACTGAGTGGATCCTGTCGAGCACCGCGCCAGCCGAAGCTTTTCAGAACACTCGTGACCGCTGTGATGCGTGGCAGAGAAAGGCTGGGGCGGTCGCGTTCGTTTGACATTGACGCCAGCATCCAGGAGCGCCGCGGTTTGCCAAGAGCGAGTGCAATCTGCACCGTGCGGACGCTGTCGATGTCGAGGCTGACTTCTTCCAGATCGAATGGCGTGCCCGTCGCGTGGAACACGGAATCGACAATCTGTTCTGCCGTCAGGCGTCGCGGTGCGGGCGAAACAGACAACGGACTTGTTTTCAGAAGCGAGGGATCGGTCGCGCGTTGGTAGGCGTGAGAATTCAGAATGAGTCGACTGACGGCCTTCACGTCGTAGCCGGACGCGACGAACTGATGACCGAGCCACCGCAGCAGTGCGGGATGCGAGGGACCACTCTTTTCCCAATCGTGTACACCAGCCACCAGGCCACGTCCCATCAGTCGCTGCCAAACGCGGTTGACCATCACCTGAGCGAAGCGTTCGTTTTGTGGAGCGGTGATGAGTGCGGCGAGACGGTCACGAGAATTCTCCGGGTGCTCAGCCAGCGTGTCGGCGACAGATTCATCGCAGTAACGTGCGAACGGCCAAGCCGGATGTACTTCGACTCCGGGCTTGAGAGTCACCTGAATCAGTGGCTGGCGGCCCGTGTGCTCCAAACGCCCGGCAGGCACGCTGCTGGTTTCGGGCAGCGTGATCGGTTTCTGTTTCAACAGCGCGGCCAGTTGCAGCAGATCTTCCTGCATCGACACATGCGCGGGCGCGTCGTGACAGCGAGCGCATTTCATTTCCACGCCGAGAAACGCTGAACTCACGATAATGCCCTTGGCCGCCATCGGCAGATCGTTCTGCGAGGCGGTGGCGAAACCGGCCGGTCCGCCAGACCGCTCACTGCCTTCCATGCGGATCAATTCCGTTACAAAAAGATCGGCCGGCTTGTTGTCCAACATTGATTCATAAAGCCACCAGCGAAACGGCCCGGTGTTGTTCAGCGTCGGGTTGATCATGTTGGGGTTCTCGGCCAGCACATCCAGCCAGTAGCCCATCCAGTGATCGGCCCAACGCGGATCGGCCAGCAAGCGTTCGATGACATTGGTGCGGCGAGTCTCCGGGCTGTCGTTGCGGAAGGCGACAATCTCGGTTTCTGTAGGTGTGACTCCAACGGTGTCGAGCGTCACGCGGCGAAGGAAACTCAGATCATCAGCGAGCGGCGTGGGCTCGAAATTGACGACGTCGAATTGCGGCCACGCGGCACCAACTGCAATCCAGCGTTTCAGCAGCGCGATCTCTTCGTCTGACAACGGATCGCCCTTCGGAGGCATGACGACGTCTTCGTCCGTCGAGGTGATGCGATCGATCAGAGCGGACTCGTGAATCCGGCCGGGAACAATGGCTGGTTCATCAGATTCACCGCCTTTCAAAACGGATGCATGATCGTCGATGCGCAGACCGCCCTGAGCCTTCGTTCCGTGGTGGCAGTTGTAGCAACGGCTTTCCAACAGCGGACGGACGTCCTTGAAGTAGTCCACGCCAGCAGATTCGTTTTCGTTAGCTTCCCGCGACACAGCTTCAATTTTTGCGGCGAGAAAATGGTCGATGGCGTTGTGGGCGGAAAATCCGTCGGGCAACTTAGGCACCGCGACCTGTTCGGTGCTGGCCAGCCAGCCAGCAGCGGCCGTTCGACGCCGATCCCAGTATTCCTGATGGGCAGCGCGGCAGTCGGCACGGGCTTCAGCGTTCACCGTTGCCAACCGCGCCAGACGTTCCGCTTCATAGATCGGCCACTGCTGATCCGTGTATGCCACTTGACGCTGGCCGGGCGACAGCAGCGACCAGGTTTCGCTGCCTGCCAGCGACACAGCAACGACGGTTTCGCCGAGTTCCGGTCGAAATCTGCTTTTACCAGTCACGCCGCCAACCAGAGTTTCCAGTATGACGAAATATTCGCCGCCTGCGGATTCGAATTCACACCACGCGTCTCGATTACCGGGAGGTGCAAAGCGGAAGTTGAGGCCGAGGTCGAGGTAATCGTCCTGAGCGGAAAGCAGTCCGTGTCCGGCGAGGTCTGTGGGACGGGGGGAAGTTTCCAGCAGTTGCTTTCCATTGATGATCAGTCGGCAGACTCCTCGACCACGCAGCAGCAGACGGTGTTTTCCCGCTGGCAGTTTCACCATCGCAGAAGCGCGCAGATGCAACGGGTTGACGCGATCGCCGCGGACACCGGTCGACACATACTTCTGTGGCAGATCGATCAGGCCAAAGACGTCTTCCTGATATGTTTCTGTGACCTGCGGTTCTGCGGGCCACGCATTGCTGGCCGGAACACCGTCTTCACTGATCTGCACCAACACGCGGCCCGCCGGAATCATTTCGGGAGTCACAGCCGGCGGTGGCGGAACGTAGACATAACGCTGCGCGATGTCTTCCGGTAACAACGCTTCGCGGTACACGGCGACGTTATCCATCCAGCCCTGAAACGACGCCCCGGAACTGCGTTGGTATCCGGTTCCGATGATAAGATCGTCGGCATCCTGCACGGGGGGAAGATCCGTCGCGCCACCAAGATCCCAGACACCTTCCGTCGGTTCGCCGTCGATGTAAGCGTGCAGACTGTCGGCTTTGCCAAAGGTAAAATCAAAAGCGATGTGATGCCAGCCGGTGAGCGGCATCTGAGCAGTGCTCCACCAGCGGTGCCAGTCGTGCTTCTTCGTTTCGGGATGCTGGCTGGTGAACAGAAAACCAAGTTGAGCGCCAGCCGCCGTCCCCTGAAGTCGGACGGCGTAGTTCTGATTGTTCTCGCCCAAATTTTCACCCAGCTTCCCGTGCCGCCCCTTGCCAATGATGTAGATCATCTGGCCTTTGGTGACGGATTTCGTCTTCACCCAAGCTTCAAAGGCGAACGTGTCTCCGGCCCCAAAACGGACATTCGTGAAGCCGCCGCGTTCATGGTCTTTGACCAGAATCCAGCCTTCGTGCCCCGTGAAGGCTGCCGCCTTGTTGTCCACATCGAACTCCGGATATCGAGGAGCACTCGGTCCATCGGCAGAGTTTCCGAACTTGCCCTGCCAAGCACCCGGCTGCGATTCACCGTCAAACCTCCATTCGACCACAGGTTCCCCCGCACCAGCAAAGCTGGCGTTGGCAAAAATCAAAGTGGCAATCACACGAGTCGTCATGTTCATAGATGGATCCAGTGTTCAGTAACGTTCCAAGGTTACCATCCGGACGGGACAACGGCGATCAGCAGATTCAAAATTTGACGTGGCGGACGAAGAATATTGGCCACAAACGAAAACAGATTTGCCAGCGTGTGTTGGCTATGGTACGTTAGTGTTCCCGCCGAACCTTCCCCCGCCTTCCCCCCGCCGTTTTTGTATTTGCTGAGGAGCAACATCGATGCTTCGCCTCGCAACCATCTTTGTCGTCCTTTCTTCAACCGCATTCGCTGCTGAAGAGGTTGCGATACCCGCTGCACAATTTGAGCACTTTGAACGGAAGATCCGGCCGCTGCTGGTGCAGCACTGTTACTCGTGCCATTCGTCGCAGGCCAAAACAATTCATGGCGGATTGAGGCTCGATTCGGCGGAAGCGATGGCTCGGGGAGGAGACAGCGGTCTCGCCATTGAAGCAGCGAATCTGCGGCAGAGTTTGCTGTTGAACGTTGTTCAGTACGATGGCGATATGCAGATGCCACCCAAGGGAAAGTTGTCAGCGGCGGAGATTGCTGAATTCACGGCATGGATTGAACATGGCGCCCCGATGCCGAAATCGGCCGATGCTGCGGATCGAATGGAGGGCGAAATCGACTTCGCATCCGGCCGGAAGTTTTGGTCGTTTCAACCAGCGATTGCGCAACCACTGCCAAGCGTGAAGAACACGGCATGGCCGCGTTCACGGATCGACTCATTCGTCCTAGCGGCGTTGGAACGTGAAGCACTGACGCCTTCGCCGCAGGCCGATCGCACTGTTTTGATTCGCCGCCTGAGCTTCGATTTGCTGGGACTGCCGCCGACGCCCGAACAGGTGCAGACGTTTGTTACGGACGAATCTCCGGACGCTTATGAGAAACTTGTGGAGCAGATGTTGGCGTCGCCTCATTACGGAGAAAAGTGGGCACGAATTTGGCTGGATTTGGCGCGCTATACCGACAAAACCGCCAGCTGGCTGTACGCCACCGGACAGGCTCATCTGTATCGCGACTGGGTCGTCAAAGCCTTCAACGATGACATGCCGTACGACGAATTCGTACATCGCCAACTGGCCACGGACCTGCTGCCCGAAACCGGCCCAGACGATCTTCCGGCACTGGGATTCATCAGCCTCAGCCCCACGTATTGGAAAGAGCTGCAGCTTCCGTGCGAAATTATCAACACGATCGTCGCCGACGAATGGGAAGAACGAGTCGACGCGACAACGCGCACTTTTCTGGGATTGACCGTCGCGTGTGCTCGCTGCCACGACCATAAATTCGATCCAATTAGTGCGGAAGATTACTACGGACTGGCCGGAGTCTTCGCCAGTTGTCGTCAGGTAGAACGTCCTGTCATCGCCGAAGCTGATTACGCACCGGTCAAGAAAGCGAAGGCAGAAGTTGAGACGCTGGATGCAGAAATCGCGAAGCTCAAAAAGCAAAAGCCAGTGCCGCAGGAGAAAATCGACGAACTGACGGCAAAGGTCGGCACGATCAAATCGTCGACTCCGCTGTACGATACACCGATGGCGAACGTCGTGACAGAAGAATCGATGCATGTTGTTCGAGCCGGTGAGACACCACAGGACGGCACGAAACTCGATTATCGCCCGGAACCTCGCGACCTGCCGTTGTTTATTCGAGGCAATCCGAATCGCCCCGGACCCATTGTGCCGCGCCGGTTCCTGACGGTTCTTTCCCAAGTCAGCGACGAATCGAAACCCGAACCGTTCGTCAACGGCAGTGGCCGCCTAGACTTGGCCAGAGCCATTACTACAGAAGCGTCGTCATTGACGGCTCGCGTGATCGTCAACCGCATCTGGATGGGACATTTCGGCAACGGGCTGGTGACGACGCCCAGCAACTTTGGAAGCCAGGGCACGTTGCCGTCTCATCCCGAGCTTTTGGATGATCTGGCAGCAAGGTTCGTTTCCGGAGGCTGGTCGATCAAACAGTTACATCGGGAAATCCTGCGATCGGCGACGTGGCAACAGTCATCAGACTTCGACGAACAGCGAACAGACGTTGATCCCCAAAATCGCTGGCTGTCACGTATGAATCGCCGCCGCCTAGATTACGAATCGTGGCGAGACGCGATGTTGTCCGCGACGGGCGTGCTCGACACATC
Organism: Fuerstiella sp.; assembly: GCA_041688835.1. Classification (GTDB taxonomy): domain Bacteria; phylum Planctomycetota; class Planctomycetia; order Planctomycetales; family Planctomycetaceae; genus Fuerstiella. Next base: position 15,330 of record JBDNHJ010000425.1, on the reverse strand, counting down.
AATCGGCGGCGCATCGGTCTCGCTGGACAAATCCGACAATCATCGCCGCACGATTTACGCGACCGTACATCGTCGAGACATGTCGACGACCCTGACCATTCACGACTTCCCGGACCCGAATCAACACAGTCCTGCGCGATCAGCTACCACAACCGCTTTGCAGGGGCTGTATGCTTTGAATGGGCCGCTGTTGAATCAGCAATCTGAAGTCCTCGTTGAACGTTTGCAAAGTGAATTCGGCGACGACGACGAAGCCAAGATTCAGCGAGCCTGTTGGCTGCTGTATTCGCGGCCAGCAACGGAAAAGGAATTAACGCTGGGATTGAGTTTTCTGGGCGCTGCGAAGGACGACGAACGAACAAGCCGCTGGAAGCAGTACATTCACGTGCTGCTGGCGTCGAATGAAATGTTGTATGTTGATTGAAGAACGGTTCACGACGCCATGACTGACATGATCGAACATCTAACGCGCCGCCGTCTGCTTCACCAGTTGGGTGCTGGCATGGGAAGTATCGCGGCGGCCACTGCGGTTTCATCACCAACGTCGGCCTTGGGAGGCGCTGCATCCATGTTGGGGCCGCATTTTCGTCCGCGAGCCAAACGTGTGATCCATCTGTTCATGAATGGCGGGCCGTTTCAGGGAGACCTGTTCGATCCGAAACCGGCGTTGCTGAAATATGCGGGGCAGAAACCTGAGGGAGCCGATCTGCTGACCGAACGACCGACCGGCGGACTGTTACCGTCGCCGTTTCAGTTTCGTCCGTGCGGCAAAAGCGGAATACCCGTCAGCGAACTGCTGCCAAAACTTAGTCAGCACATCGACGACATCTGCGTCCTGCGTTCGATGCATGCCGACAACCCCAATCACGGCCCCGCGTTGCTGCAGATGAACAACGGCACCATCATTCCCACGCGGCCCAGCATGGGAGCTTGGTTTTTGTATGGTCTGGGAACCGAAAACCGAAACCTTCCCGGCTACGTCGTGCTGTGTCCCGGACGCCCAGTGCGATTTTCGATTCTGTGGAACAGCGCGTTTCTGCCGTCGGCCAATCAGGGAACGTACATCAATCATTCCACAATCGATCCGCAAAAAATGGTGCCGCATTTGCGAAACTCGCAGTGGGACCAAGCCACTCAACGACAACAACTCGACCTGCTGCAGCAACTCAACGCAGCCCATCAGGCCAAGCGTCCCGACGAACCCACCCTGGCGGCTCGCACAGACGCGATGGAAACCGCGTATCGCATGCAGTTTCAGGCCAGCGACGCATTCGATTTGAATCGCGAAACAAAGGACACTCGCGACGCCTACGGTGACGGCCACTTTTCGAACGGCTGTCTGCTGGCTCGGCGACTGGTCGAACGCGGCGTCCGGTTTGTCCAGGTTTACTACGGCAACGGCCAGCCTTGGGACACTCATTCGGGCCACAACGACAAAGTGCCGAAACTTTGCCAGGCCATCGATCAGCCAATTGCAGCGTTGCTGGCAGATCTGAAGCAGCGAGGACTACTGGAAGACACGCTGATTGTCTGGGGCGGCGAATTCGGGCGCACGCCGACGTCAGAAAACGGCACCGGCCGTGACCACAATCATCATGGCTTTACGATGTGGATGGCCGGAGGCGGCGTGAAAGGCGGCATGACGTACGGCGAAACTGACGACTTCGGATTCAAAGCCGCCGTGGACAAAATGCACGTTCATGATCTGCATGCAACCATGCTGCATCTGTTAGGACTGAATCACGAACAACTGACCTATCGCCACGCCGGTCGCGACTTTCGTCTGACGGATGTCTATGGTCGAGTCGTCCAGGAAATTATCGCATGATCTTGGGCACGGTACTCACGCCGCTCAACGATCACAACATGCAGCTTGCCGCTCAGTGCGGGGTGGAAGGTGTCGTCGTTCGGTATCCGGGACCGTCGCTGGATGATCTACTCGCAGTGCAGAACACTGTCGACCGCCACGGGCTGAAGTTACTGGCCGTCGAAGGTTACCTGCCGATCGAAAAGATCAAACTGGGAACGGACGACGGCAGCGAACTGCGAGCGATGCAGGCATTGATTCGGCACATGGGAACGGCCGGCGTTCCGCTGTTGTGCTACAACTTCATGTCGGGGACCGATTGGGTCCGCACTTCGCTGGATGTGGCTGCTCGAGCCGGGTCGCTAGTCACTGGTTTCCGACTGGTGGATGCTGAACGAGCTGTGTCTCTGAACGCTGCCAACGCAGAACTTTCTGCGGGAACGATTTCCGCCGAACAGCTCTGGACAAATCTGGAACAATTCCTGCATGAAGTGATTCCGGTGGCAGAAGAAGCTGGTGTCACGTTGGCGATGCATCCGGATGATCCTCCGCTGCCCAGCTTTCTCGGCAAGGCGCGCATCATGAATTCCGTGGACGCATTCGAACGACTGGTGTCTCTGGTGCCCAGTCAGCGAAACGCCATTTGTTTCTGTCAGGGAACATTCGCGACGATGGGCGTCGATATTCCAGCCACCATTCGACGCCTTGGCAGCCACATTCGATATGTTCATTTTCGTGACGCCGAAGGATCGGCCGATCAATTTGTCGAAACATTTCACGACAACGGTCCCACGGATATGGCCACCGCAATTCGAGCGTTGAAAGACGTTGGTTTCACTGGCCCCATTCGCCCGGACCACGTACCGCAACTGATTGGCGAAGAAAACGGCGATCCCGGTTACACGATGCTCGGAAGATTGTTTGCATTCGGTTACATTCGAGGCCTTCTGCACGGAACCTCGCCTGCCAAAAACACGTAGGATGGACTTCCAGTCCGTCGTCCCGATCAGCAAATGACGGACTGGAAGTCCGTCTTACATGAGTCAATACCTATGCCAAAAATCACGGCCATCGAAACAGCGATTCCTGCGGGCATCATGACGAACCTGCTGCTGCTACGAATTCACACCGACGACGGGCGGATTGGCTGCGGTGAAACGTATTACACGCCCCAGGCAATCGAAGCTTTGATCCACGACTGGATGGCTGAACGCCTCATCGGTGCCGAAGCCACCGACATCGAAGCTCACTGGCGGTTTCTGTACGAACGCTGCACGGCCTTCGGATTTCCCGGCGCTGAACTGCGCGCACTGTCGGCCATCGACGTGGCATTGTGGGACATTCTCGGTCAGGTGTGTGGTCAGCCTGTGTGGCAGCTTTTGGGCGGAGCGGCTCAGAAAAAAGTGCGGATCTACAACACCTGCGGCGGTCCGGGCTACGGAACGCAAAAGCAACGTCCCGACCAAGCAGCATCGCATCCTGGCTGGCCCGGTTACGGCGATGAAGGGCAACCCGGGCCGTTGCAGGACAACTGGTCTTCGATTCATGCCGCCGGCGACCTGGCTCAGGAGCTGGTTGACGAAGGCATTTGCGGCATGAAGGTCTGGCCGTTTGACCGGTACGCTCACACGGGTGGTGGAGCTTACATGTCTGCAGCCGATGTCGAAGCGGGCATGAAACCGTTGCGTGAGATACGTGATCGAGTGGGCGATCAGATTGAAATTATGATCGAAGGCCACGCCTTCTTTCCGCTGCCAGCGGCGCTACGTTTGGCCGACGCACTCGCCGAAATCAAGCCGTTCTGGCTGGAAGACGTTGTGCGAGTCGACAACGTCGATACTCTGGCCGACTTTCGTCAGCGTTCCGGCCTGCCGATTGCGGCGACGGAAATGTTGCTGGGCCGTTCGTCGTATCTGTCGGTGTTGCAGGCGAAAGCGGCGGATTATGTGATGGTTGATCCGACATGGGCGGGCGGTATCAGCGAGACGCGGCGGATTATCGAGTTGGCTCAAACCTTCAACATTCCCGCGACAATGCACGACTGCACCGGCCCGCTGACGCTGTTCTCCGGACTGCATTGTGCCGTTGCATCCACCAATGTTGTGCTTCAGGAAACCGTTCGAGCTCACATTCGCACTTTCTATCAGCATTTGATTGACCGGCAGCCAGTCATCGAAAACGGTTTCCTGATTCCGCCGACAGAGCCTGGTCTGGGAACGGCGCTATTGCCGGAACTGTTTGAATCAGGCACCAACAACTATCGCTGTACGGGAGTGGTCGAAATGCGATAACGTGGGATAGGCTTCCAGCCTGTCGTTTCTTCAGTTTTGTTGACAGGCTGGAAGCCTATCCCACGTCGACAACACCTCCGGAACCAACAATGAGCGAGCCTAAAAACAACGACGCCAGCGGTAACGGCCATCCGTATGAAGCACCTGGTTCCCTGCCAAATTCCGCATCAACCGTGCGCTATTCCGTGATCGGCGCCACAACGCTCACGGCCGTTGTGCTGTACCTCGACCGAATCTGCATCGCGGAAATTGCCAAGCTTGATGAATTCAAATCCAACCTGAATCTGTCGGACCAGCAAACCGGCTGGATTCTTTCGGCGTTCTTTTTCTCATACGCGCTGGGACAAGTGCCGGCAGGATGGCTGTCGGATCGCTTTGGTGCTCGAAAGATGCTGCCGCTGTATATCTGCGTCTGGTCATTGTGCACCATGCTGACGGGGCTGGCGACCGGGTTTGCGATGCTGATTGTCGCCAGATTGCTGTTCGGAATCGCTCAGGCCGGATGTTATCCCACCGCCGGAAGTCTGATCAAACGCTGGACACCGTTGCCCCGGCGAGGCACCGTAAGTTCCATCGTTTCCTTCGGCGGCCGACTTGGCGGCGCGACGGCTCCTTTGTTGACGGCGTGGTTGCTGAGCGATTATCTCGGGTGGCGGTGGGTGCTGGCGCTGTATGGCGGAATTGGATTTTTTGTCGCGGCGTATTTCTGGAAAGTCTTCCGCGAAACACCACAGGAACATCCCGACTGTAACGCAGCGGAACGTGCTTTGATCTCTGATGGAGATCTGGACGCCGAAGACACCGGTCCACCGCCGTTTCCACCTCTGCTGCCCTTGATGCGCAGCGGCACAATGTGGCTGATGTGTGCGCTGCAGTTCGGCATTAACATCGGCTGGGTGTTTCTTGTCACGTGGCTGCCCACTTATCTGAAAGACGTCAAACAGGTCGACCCCAAAATCGGCGGATTGATGTCAACGATCGTGTTGTTCGCGGGAATTGTCGGCATGCTGTGCGGCGGAGCGCTGACGGATTTTTCCGTGCGAAAACTGGGCCGACGCTGGGGACGTTCGATTCCCTTGGTGGCGTGCTACGGAATCGCAGTGGCTGCCTATCTGTCGTGCCTGTACCTCGAATCCGCGTGGGCTTTCATCGCTGCGGCTTCGGTTGTGGCATTCGCGACCGACATGAGTGTGCCCGGAATCTGGGCCTACATGCAGGACGTCGGCGGCAAGAACACAGCCGCCGTTTTCGGCTGGGGCAACATGTGGGGAAACCTGGGCGCAGCCACAACGCCGTTACTGGTGCCGGTTGTGCTCGAACAATGGGACACCAACGGCGACTGGCACGAAGCCTTTCTGTTGTTCTCAGCCGGCTACGTGGTGGCACTGGTCGCCGCGCTGGGGATCAACGCCAATCGTAAGGTTCAGTAACCCAGCCAACAACAACTACCACTCATCAATCGCCACCGCATCCAGCAGCGGACATTCGACGTCACGATTCATGCGATCAACGGCGGCGATATCTTTGAAGCCGGAACCTGACACCGTACACACAACGATTGCATCCGCAGCGATCTCACCATTCTTCGCTGCCTGCAACGCTCCGGCCAATGCCACGGCTCCAGCGGGTTCGCAGAAGATGCCTTCTTCACGCGCCAGACGTTTTTGCACGTGCCACACGTATTCGTCCGTCACCAGGTGACCGTTGCCGCCGGTCGACCGACAGCCTTCCACCGCCAAGTGACCATCAACAACGCTGGCAACCTGTAAACCGCTGACCTTTGTTGTGCAGGCGACTTCCTGAGCCTTCGCAGCACCCCGGCGAAGGGGTCCGGAAATCGTGTCGTTGCCTTCCGGCTGAACACACTCAACCGCTGGCAATTTCGCGATCTGTTCGCGAGAAACCAGTTGGTGAAACCCTTTCGCCATCGCGACACACAGGCCGCCACCGCCAGCCGGACAAAAGACGTGGTCGATCCCGGACGGCAGTTGTTCGGCCAGTTCGAACGCCATCGTCTGGACTCCCGACATCCCCAGCGGACTGTACACAAACGCGCTGATCTGAAGTGCGGAATCGGTCCGCTGCCCCAGACGTTCAAGTCTGTTGAAGACGTCGATCGTGATGGCCGCGTCCGTTCCGAATTCGCGGATGCGAGCGATCTTCGCTCCGTACGCCATCATCTGTGTCATCTTGCCGAGCGGTGCGCCTTCGACCAACGCGATGTGGCATTCGATTCCTGCCGCAGCACAATACGCCGCCAGTGCGGCTCCGGTATTACCACTCGACGTCGCGATACATTTCGTCTGGCCATTCGCGACCATGTGTGAGATCGCAGCGAACGCAAAGCGATCTTTGTACGAACCGCTGGCGTTGCCGTGTTCGAGTTTCAAGTACAGGTTCTGCAGCCCTGCATCCGGCCCGATGCGCCCAGAACGCACCAGTGGAGTGTCGCCTTCGCCCAGCGTCAGTCGCGCGGCTTCCGGAACGGTTTCGATCAAATCAGCCCAGCGCCAGATACTCATACTTTGCTTTCTTCGTACTCAGTTGACGATTCGAACGGAAACATTGGCTGGCGACGCCTCTGATACGGCAGACGAGCCATATCAGCACACGTCGAACCTTGTGTGTTGACGCGAATGAACACATCGCAAACTTCACGGTAGGCCGCGATCGGAGCGTTGACCCCTTTCGCCACCAGAATTCGGAATTTAGACGGATCGAGATCACAACTCTTGAGCTGCTGCAAACTGAAGGGCACCATGCGTTTGGAAGTCAGCATCAATGTCAGACCGCTCGAAGTCGCGCAAACGGCTGTGAGCCCCTGATCGAATTCGGCGATGCCTCCATGGCGAGGCTGGGGTTCGCGAAACCGTCCGCCATGCAGTGACTTCACCATAACGTCGACGATGATCGGAGGGCCATGCAGTTCATCGGTCTTGCCGCCAACTTCCAGCCGAAGTTGACCGCCGACTCCCGCCTGTTCACAGGCCGCGACCGCTGCCGGATCAAACAGACAGCCAAACGCCGGACCAATGCCCGCTTCATGAATCGCTGACAGCAGTTCAGTTCCGTCGGCCGAACTGCCACCGCCGACGTTGTCACCCATGTCCAGCAGGCAGATCCGCTGAGTCGTCGGACGGTACTGTTCGATGGCTTCTGCAACACTGGTGAAGCCGCCGTTAAATTCGTGCCGCAGCGACCACATTTTCGCCGCAAGGTCGTGGGCCAGGCGTTCAGCCAGTGCTCGATCGCCATCGACCACAACCACCACCGACGATCCCATCTCGGCAACATCCGCATACGGAAAGCCGAGCAAAATACTATTCGATAAGACGCCTTGCAAAGTCAGTTGTGCGTCTGCTGCTGCGTACAACGGTTTCAGATGAGCTTCCTCCGTACATTGCCGTTCGATGCTGATGGCCATGGGAGGAAAGGCGGCCGCCATGACCGGAGACACCTGTCGGCCCACCGTCTTCATCATCAACTCTGCCGCCTCAATGCCGCGAGCTCGCTGGTCAAGATGAGGATTTGTGCGATAGGCGATGAGTGCATCACAACTCTCGACCATCAACGGCGACAGATTGGCGTGAGCATCCAACGTGCCGACGATCGGCAAGTCAGGCCCCACGATTTCTCGCACGGCATTCAACCAGTAGCCGTCGGCGTCTGGATATGCTTCGCTAACCGTTGCACCATGCGGAGCGACAAGGATTCCGTCTAGGTGCCCGGCATTTTTCACGGCCTGCAGCAGTCGCGTCACAATGTCACGGAAGTCGGCCGCTCGAATGGTTCCCGAAGGCAAAGCTCGCGCGGCAAACAAAGGAACGGCTTCGACAGCCGCCGCTTTCAGACCAGCAAAGAATCCACCGACCTCATGATGCGAATCCTGCAACGCCGCTCGAATTGGTTCGCCACTGAGTAACGTATCCTGTTTGAACGATTCAATGGTTGCCGGCTGCAACGAGAACGTATTCGATTCGTGAAGAAAAGCGATAATGCCAATGCGTGTCACTGTGTTGCGTCCGGGCCTGTTGAAGTATATTGAGGTGAGTTCCACATATCCAATTTCACAGTTGTTGGCGATCTTTCATTCGGAGTCAAGCGTATGTCCTTTATTCCAGCTCTCGAAAATCTGTACAGTGCCGTTGTTGCTGACGTACTGGACAAGATGGGGTATCGAAATCAGATTCTGAGTTCTCGGATTCATGCACTGACTCCATCACAACACGTGTCTGGTCGCGTCTTCACGGCTCAGGCAGCGGCCATCAGCGAAATTCCCGCCGAACCGTACAAACTGGAGATGCAGGCCATCGACACGATGCAGGCTGGCGACGTTTTTGTTGTCGATGCGGGTCACAACAAAGAAAGTGCGTTTTGGGGCGAACTGCTCAGCACGGCCTGCATGGCCAAAGGGGTTCGCGGCATTGTGATGAGCGCCTGCAGCCGAGACCTGTGGGCATTGAACCAGATGGAATTCCCGGTCTTCGGCATCGGCGCCATGCCCGCCGACAGTCTGGGTCGGCTGGACGTTGTCAGCATTGGTGAACCGATCACCGTTGATGGCGTCGCCACTAAAAATGGCGACTACATTCTGGGTGACATCGATGGCGTGGTGATCATTCCGGCGGAAGTGGCCGAGGAAGCCATTCGACTGGCCAACGAAAAAGTGGCTGGTGAAAACACGGTCCGCGAAGAACTGGCCAGCGGAGTTCCCGTGGCGGAAGTGTTCCGCAAGCACGGGATTCTTTAAACGCCCGCCCCCGTGGCACGTTCCTGAAAGACGATTGTTTGTCAACGGCGTTTTTTAAAGTTAGGGCGTAGTTTCGGTGCTGAACGCATCCAGCTGGCTGGCGTAGTCCTGCACGGTGGATGGCAGGTAGTTGCCGGTTATCCAGCGAACCAGCAGGTCGAGTTCCTGCTCGCTGAGTTTATCAACGGCGTAGGCCGGCATTTGGTTCTTTTCGCCGTAGTGTCTGGCAGCACCCGGATTTCGAATGAAGTCTTGCAGCCAAGTGGCGGAGCCGTACTTCGCCATCGTGGGATACCCGTCCGCTTCGTCGTCGCTCAATGCGACGAAGTCTTCGCCCAGCGTTGTGTGGCAGTCGATGCACGATGTTCCTTCGATATCTCCCGCCCATGCACCTTCAGTCGCGACGGCTCGGCCTTTGTCCAGCAGCAATGCGTCGACGTCCGTAAATTCACCGCGCGTCTCCAGGTCTTCTGGCTGGAATCCGTGGTCCGCTTCGGCATATAAAAACTCCACCAAAGCCGACAGATTTTCAGCATTCTCCGCCGACACCAAAGCCTCAGCATTGCCAGACCAGTCTGCCATGTCCGAAGTGTCCGGGTCCAGATACGTGACCTCTTCACCGGCGGCTTCGGCTGCTGCCGCTGTCTTGTACCAACCCGAATTTTTCACCCAACTCATGTGGCCCGCATAGTCCACGACAACGGATCTCATCCAATCCCGCTTGGCGAAGCCACCCAAGTCTGGGGCGGTCGGCTGAGAAATAATTTCTCGATCGCTATCGCTGGCTTTTTCTGTAATCAATGTTCCTCGACCATCATGTCCGTTGTAGCGATGACACGCCGCACAGTGCTTCGAAAATATTCGCGGCCCCTGCGTAAACGGATCGTTTCGCATCAGCGAAATCGCACCTTCCACCGGAATGCGATCCGGGCCCAAGGCCAGTTCGCGAGCACGCTGGCCATCGCGGTGAGACTCCGCTAAGGCGGCCTGATGTTCGGTGTCGTTGTTGTCCTTAATCACGGCCATCGCAGTCAGCACCACGATGGTTGCCCCCATTAACCAGATGAACGTCGTGTTGAACTTGTGTCCGAAGTCACCCAGAAACTTATGAGTCAACGGCATGATGGCAATGATGCCCATGATGATGCCGGGCACAATGATGGCACCGAACGTGATGCCCAGCTTGTTGACCGCTTCGAAGTGCAGGAATTCAAACAGAAACAGGAAGTACCATTCTGGTCGAGCGGCGTCGAACTTGGTTGCGGCGTCCGCCGGTGCACTCAATTCAGCCCCTTTGAACAATGCCAACAGCATCACCACAGCCAGCACGGCCAAGCAGGCGATTGCATCTTTGAGTACCTGATCCGGCCAAAAGTTGGTTTCTGGAGCGTGATTGGCATCGTGGACAGTCAGTCCATGACGACGAAAAACGTAGAGATGCAATGCCAAAAAACCGACCAGCATCGCCGGCAGGATTCCGGCGTGCATCGCAAAGAAACGCGTCAGTGTGAGGTGCCCGTATTCCGTGCCCCCTTGAGCCATCGTTTGTACTTCCGCACCGACAACCGGCGTGGCACTCATGATGTTGGTTGTCACCTGAGTCGCATAGTAGCCCTTTTGGTCCCATGGCAGCAGATAGCCTGTCAGTGACAGCCCCAGCACAATCTGTAGTAGAACCAATCCCAGCCAAAAATTCATTTCGCGCGGCGCTTTGTAGGCTCCATCAATCACCACCTGTACCAAGTGAATGGCCATCAACACCACCATCGCCTGTGCAGCAAAGTGATGAATGCCGCGCACCAAGTAGCCGAAAGTCATCACGTTCTGAATATAGAACACACTTTCCCAAGCCGTACGCGTGCTGGGGCTATAGGCTGACCACAGCATAAAACCGGTAATGACTTGCAGCGTAAACGTGAAGACCAGCGTGCTGCCCCACACGTATCTCCAGCGAGCTCCACCCGGCACGCGTTCGTACAGCGCTTCGTGCATGATGTCTTTAATACCAGTTCGGCTGTCCAGCCATTGAAACAGAGCGTTCATCGTGGTTGCTTTCGATGATGAATCGATTGTGTTCGGAGCAAGTCATGCGCCTGCATCACAACTGCCTTCAACGTTGCCATCCGGTATTGCACGGGGCCAACGTAAGCGATTGCGTGACAGCACGGCGTGCGGAAGTCAGATCGCGATCTTGTCGGACGTAGCGCGGCGAAAGTTTTGAAACTTCACCCATAATTCCGGGCCATCGTCTGCCGGTTGACCGTCCGTTGCTGTGACAACTTCCAGCGTATCCATGCCGCGCGGCGGAATGGGATTTGTTTGTTCGCCGTCCAGAGAAAACGCACTGGTGTGACAAGGGCAATAGAAATCGTTTTCGCTGCGACGATAGTCCACCGAACATCCTAGATGCGGACACACGGAATTGAAGACCACGATTTTTCCAGAATCATTCTTGCGCAACCAAATGCTGCCGACTGGGACGTCTTTGAAGCGATTCCAAGCGTCGTCCTGAGTTGTCCGGACGGACACTGCGACAGGTGTGCCATCAACCGGGATCGAATCTGTGGTCACGGACAACTTGATGAAACCATCCAGTCCGCCCGTTTCTTCGCCGACCGCTGCGGACTTTTTACCTCGCAGCAACGGATCCAAAAAAAACAGGCCACCGATCGTGGAGGGAACCGCCACGATGATAAAGCTCACAAAAGCGGTGATCCCTTCCAGCAGCATGTTTCGACGCCCAGTGGCCGGTGCATCGGTCGCATCTTCTGGCGCGGACGCACTTTGCGATGGAGTGTCGCTCATGGGTAGGTTTCTTGTTTAAGATTGGAGTTTGGCAGGGGTAGGGTCGCCGGTCAACAGCATCGACCAGCAGGCGGGAGTTTAATTGGAACAGTACCGATCGCAAATCACAAGCGTCGAATTCCATTGAACGGCAAGATCGTGAATTCAGCCGATCACCATGACAAGCTGGTTCCGACAAGACCGCCGCCCAACAGAATTAACAACCAGTAGATCCAGCGAATAAATCTTTCTGTGGCGAGCTTCGCAGTAAAACGCTGCCCGAATAATGTTGCCACAACCAAAATCGGCGCGGCAGTGAACAACCGACTGAACGTTATCGGCGACATGTTTCCGGCAAGCCAGTGCATCGCAATCACCCACGAACTTCCAAACAGCGTATAGGCCTGCATCGTGGCTCGGAACTTGTTTGGCGACCACCGCCGCAGCGCCGCGAAGTACACCAGCGGCGGACCGGCCGTGTTGTAGGCACCGCCGAGCAGTCCGGCGGCGAAGCCAAACACCGGCGCCGTTCGATCTGTTTGTAAGCGAAAGTGATTCGGTTTCCACAGCGACCACGCAGAAAAGCTGACGATGACGACGCCCAGTAAACTGCGAGCGATAAGTTCATTCACAAACGCAGTCAAGTAGACTCCACAAGGAACGCCCACCAAGCCGGACAGAATCAACAGCGCCGCGGGGCGAATTTCCACAGCCTGCCGTTCGCGAATCAAGATCACTGTGGCAATCAAGCAGGCCACCAACGCCATCAGCGGTGACGCTTCTGTGGCTGGAATAATCAGCAACAACAACGGCATCGCGAACAGCGCATCCGCAAAACCGAACGCGCCCCGCACAAACGCCGCTGTGGCCAAAATCAGCAGGATCAGTGATTCTGGCTGCGTGAACCACATGGACCGCGAATTCTGTTCGAACCCACCGGGCGATTCGTTCTGCTCATGATCGCCCCGGTCAACGGCATTGGGCCTGAGGACTTTTGTGGCTCGGCGGTCTCCGCCGGGAAATCACGGCGGAGACCACCGAGCGACAGTCTGCCGACGCTCAAAACAAGCTTTGACAGTCAAACTTATAAGCTGTCGATTTAATCGAAATCGACAGCTTGACTTAGTTGGTGGCCGCTGTTTTTTCGACAGGTGTCGCCGGCAGTTCTTTGATGCTGATGTTTCGAAACGCTACGGGATCGTTGTGGCCAGCGAATCCAAAGAAGCCACTGATTCGATCTTTGCCGGGGTGCGGACGTTCGGCCAAGAACTCTGTGACCTTTGACAGGTCTGCATTCAAGATCACGTTTCCGTTCAGTTCAACTTTGATGGTACTGCCGTCCACAGTGACCTCCTGAAAATTCCAAGCTCCGGTTTCCCTGAGGTAACCTTTATGAGCGGCCACCATTCCGTAAGCGCTGCCGTGAACTTGGCGGTCGTCGAGTTGGCCGGGGTAGCCGACGTCCAGAATCTGCAGTTCCGTCATGCCCGCATAGGCCACGTCCCCCTGCGCTGGAGCCCGGATTGCGAGTCCATTGTTTCCGCCGGGTGGCAATTTGAACTCAACCCGTGCGATAAAGTTGGCATATTCTTTTTCATGAAACAGGTTGCCACCATGGCCCGCCTTGCAACGAATGGCTCCATCCACAACTTCGTAGTTTTCGGTGGTTCCAGTCCAGCCCGTTAGGTCGGTACCATTAAAGATGCTGTGGAACGCCGGTTGTTCATGCTGACTCAGAACGGTATTGGCTTCGTCTGGCGTGAGTTCTTTGATGGCCAGATTCCGCCACCGAATTTCTCCACCATGCGTCTGAAGTTCGATGGGGCCCGTGGCAAACAGTGGAGACTTTCGGTCCCAGTAGTTTTCCATGATCGCATGATGCACAACCATCTGGTCGTTCAACCAAACGCTGGTGCGAGCTCCCACTTGGCGAATGCGAAAGCTGTTCCATTCGCCGAATGGCTTGTCGGCCAGCACGAAAGGATTTTTTCCAGCAGCGCCGGCGGAGTTATTCCAAAGCCCGCCGCTGCCGAGGTTCGAACCGATTTTGAAGTTATTGACTGCGGTGTAATCCCAAATCTGAACTTGAGGAGTTCCCTTGAGATAGATGCCGCTGTCGGCATCTTGCACAGTCTTGTATTCCAGTACGAATTCGTAGTCGCCGTAATGTTTATCTGTCGTCAGATAAGCACCGTGGCCGTCGTTGACCAATTCGCCGTTTTCGACCGTCCAGTGTTGTGCCGCGTCTGCGTTCCATTTTTCGAGGTTGGTGGTACGTTCTTCTTCTGTCATCGCCGCCAATTTTCGCGGATCGAAATGCGGCATTCCGTGCCAGCCGGACAAGTCCGAGCCGTTAAAGATGGAGGTAAACCCGGCGGGCAATTCGTGAGATGATTCGTTAGTGGATTGGGCTTGCGACTGACTGTTGAACGTCAGACAAAGTACAGCGGCAGCGGCAAGAAAGGAAGGCTTGTTTGCCATGGTGGAAGTTTCCGTTTGATGTTCGGGGGCGGGACGCAATGACAGCGAACGATTAAGTTAACAAAAATTCAGCGGTAGAAAACCGACTTCCTTGTAACTGCACTTTAGGTAAACGAGATTGGCATAGAGATTGGTCTTTTCAAAAGAGTGGCTCTCCCAGATGTTGTGATTGTTCAACCTTCACAATTCCCTAGGACAGCCACGGATGGCTAAGCGTAAGAAGAAATCTCGGCGTCCGCAACGGCAGCATAAGAATTCTTCCGAATCCCGGCATGACAAGCGTCAGCGGCTCGATCGTGCGAATCCCGGTCGGCAGAAAACGGCACAGGCTTGAGTGCCTCTGACGGGCTGGATGAAGTCGGCTGTTGCCGAGTTGCAGGCGGTGATGGATTCGAGAATCGCCTTTCGGCGGCCCATCATTGTGTCGGGAATGTTGCTGGCCAACGGTCGACGCACGGCCAGTTCGTGGTTCTTCGCGGCTGGTGTGAAGGATGACTGGGATCGATTTTACGATGGCCTGATCAGCATCGGCAAGACTTCGGCGAAGCTCGGGCAGCGGTCCTCGGACTGGTTGTGAAGACGCTTGTGGCGGGCGAACGCATTCTGCTGGCCATGGATGATTCGCCGACGTCCCGCTATGGCAAACATGTCGAAGGTGCTGGCCCGGCATCGCCGGTTTGTATCCGCCTGAGGCGGCATCACAACCCGACGCCTGGTCCGGCCGATGGGGAATGGCTCTACGGTCACAACTGGGTGAGTCTGGCGTGGCTGAAAACGCATCGTCTGCGAGGCGTGATCGCGCTGCCGCTGCGGTCGCTGCTGTACGTTCGCCAGGTGGATGTGCCGAAGCTGAAAGAGAAATATGACTGGGTTTTTCGCACAAAACATGAGCTCGGCGTGCAACTGCTGACGTGGTTCGTGAACACGATTCGCTCCCTGAAAATCGAAGCTGCGGTCTGGCTGGTGGTCGATGGAGCTTACGCTGCGCGTCCGTTTCTGAATCCCGTTATGAACCTGGGCATCACTGTGGTCAGTCGGCTGCGACGAGACGCCTGCCTCTTCGGTCTTCCCGGAAAGCCGGATCCTCACCGGCGAGGGCGTCGTGCGATTTATGGCAAGAACAAAATCTCTCTGGCGAAGCGCGCCGCCCATGCGAAGGGCTGGCAAACGATCACGTATCAGTGCCGCGGTGTGGAAGTCACTCGTCAGCACAAGAC
>JBDNHJ010000424.1:0-12912 GCA_041688835.1 Fuerstiella sp. | reverse complement strand
GGAGGTCAGTTAGACGATGCCAATTTTTCGATACAGCGCGGGAGGCATTGAACCTGTCGAACCCGCGACCTTTTCTCAACTCGGCATCACCGAACGCAGCGATCTGCAGCGGTTGTTGCGGGATCGCATCGACATCATCGCCGAAGGCACACTGGTGATTGCCGAGGAGTTCGGTAACTGGGACGACAGCCGCCGTCGAATTGACCTGCTGGCAATTGGTCGTGACGCGAATCTGGTTGTGATTGAGCTCAAGCGGACCGAAGACGGCGGTCATATGGAGCTGCAGGCACTTCGCTATGCCGCCATGGTATCCACAATCACCTTCCGGCAGGCCGTTGACGTTTTCGAGGACTACCTGCAGGGACGTGACGACAAACGCGATGCCGAGCAAACTCTCCTGACTTTTCTCCACTGGGACGAACCGCAGGAGGACGATTTCGCCACGGACGTCCGCATTGTGCTGGCGTCAGCAGAGTTTTCAAAAGAACTGACCACTGCAGTGCTGTGGCTTTGTGAACGGGGCATCGATGTACGCTGTGTACGGCTGCGACCATACGGGACGAAAAACGAGATTTTCCTCGACGTTCAACAGGTGATCCCTCTACCTGAAGCTGAGGATTATCAGGTAAAAGTGCGTGAGAAGAAGCTGGTTGAGCGGATCGCCCGCAAAGAGAAAAACCGGGAAGCCTGGAACGAACGAGACTTCTATGTTTCATTCGGAGACGGCCCACATCGAGACTGGCGTGACGCAAGGGAATATGGATTCATTGGTGCTGGGGGTGGTTCTTTCTATATCAGAACGCTCTCCCACCCTCAGGTTGGCTCACGTGTCTTCGTCAATATCCCCAAGACTGGCTTTGTCGGCGTTGGCGAGGTTACGGAGACGGTGAATCCAGTCCATGATTTTTCAATCATCCAGGATGGAGTAGCGATCCCGATCCTCAAAGCCGAGGGGCTGAAAGCACCGAAGGTCAATCACCATTTAGATGACCCGGAACGCTGCGAGCACTTTGTGCGTGTGAAGTGGCTGAAGACGGTGCCGAAGGAAAAAGCGTTTTGGACCAAGGGGTTGTTTGCCAGTCAACATTCTGCCTGCAAGCTTCGCAACAGTTTCACCATCAATACGCTGTGCAAACACTTCGATATCACGGACGAAAATTAGGATGCAATGTCACTCACCACCACCATCAAATCCATTCAGGACATCATGTGCAAAGACGTGGGCGTCGACGGCGACGTTCAACGAATCGGGCAGATGGTCTGGCTGTTGTTCCTCAAAATCTTTGACGACCGCAAATCCGAAGCGGAACTCATGGAGGACAATTACAAGTCCCCCATTCCTGAAGAACTCCGCTGGCGCAACTGGGCGGCTGATCCGGAAGGCATGACGGGCGATGGCCTGCTGGAATTCGTCGACGGCAAACTGTTTCCCACCCTGAAGGAGCTTAATCGCACAAACCAGCCATCCCGAGCCAACGTCATCCGCGACGTGTTCGAAGACGCTTACCAATACATGAAGTTCGACACGCTGTTCGGAGAAGGCGCCAAAACTCGCATCAAAACGAATCTACTGTTCTTTACCAAAGGCCGACCAACACAGGCCGCCGCCGACATCGCCACCAACGGTTACAACCTAGACATCAAGAACCCGCACAACGCCGACACCGACCCCGGCCCCAGCCCCAGCGAACTGCTGGCCGAATTCGCCCGCGTGAATGAAGAAGCCGCCAGAATTCTGGAGGATTTGAAGCCGGAATTGGCGTCTGCGCTCAGCGGTTCTCAGGAGTCGGGCAAATGAACGAGCAACTGCTCCGACAATTGATGGCTCTTCCTGCAGAAACGGAATGGCTGGAATTCAAAGAAGCCAAGCAGCAGGAAAATTTTGACGACATTGGCAAGTACTTTTCTGCCCTCAGCAACGAAGCCAACATCGCGAGGCAGAATTGCGGCTGGCTGATTTTTGGAGTGACGGACAAAGCACCGCGACAGTTGACCGGAACTCATTATTGTCACCAGCCACCCGGTCTTGAAAAGCTCAAGAAAAAAATTTCTGTTCATACAAATCACAACCTGACGTTTGTTGCTATTCACGAATTGACGGTTGACTCTAAGCGAATCCTGGCCTTCGAAATCCCGCCAGCACCGCGCGGGGTTCCAACGACCTGGCGCGAAGCTCCTTACGGCCGAATTTTCGAATCAGTCGGATACCTTGCACTCAATAAAATCGACGCTATTCTTGCACTCAATAAAATCGACGCTATTCGAACCCAGGCCACCGACGCTGACTGGTCTGCTCAGACATGTGACACGGCGACACTCGACGACCTGTCACCGGACGCTATCGCCAGTGCCCGTGAGAAGTTCAGGGCGAAGAATCCTCAGCTGGCAGAAGAAATCGATGGTGGTGGAAATCTGACCTTCCTGAACAAAGCGAAGCTGGCTGTTCAGGGACGCCTGACTCGCGCTGCGTTAATCCTTTTGGGAAAACCGGAAGCCACACACCATCTGTCACCGGCCGTCGCAAAAATGACCTGGCTGCTTCGTGACGAAGAAGGAAACACCAAAGATTACGCCCACTTCGAACCGCCGTTTCTGTTGAGTTCCGAACTGCTGTTTGGGAAAATTCGTAATCTGACGTACCGTTACATGCCGCCCGGCACGCTGATTCCGACTGAGGTTTCTCAATATGATCCGTGGGTCATTCGCGAAGCCCTACACAACTGCATTGCTCACCAAAACTACGAATTAGGCGGACAGACGACGGTCATCGAAGACAACGATTCTTTATTATTGTCCAATCATGGGAATTTTATTCCGGGCACGGTCGATGAAGTCCTGCGACGGAATGCTCCTTCCGAAATGTATCGAAACCGCTGTCTGGCCGATGCGATGGTGCAGCTGAAGATGATCGAGACCGTCGGCAGCGGAATCCGTAAGATGTTCATCACTCAGCAGCGACGATTCTTTCCGCTGCCGGATTACGACCTGTCTCAGCCGAATCAGATTTCCGTGCGACTGCACGGTCGGATACTGGACCCCAATTACACTCACGCTCTGATCATGCGCACTGACCTGGGACTCATGGACGTGGTGGCACTTGATCGGGTGCAAAAAGGTGTTGAAATCACTGAGTCGGAATTCAAATCACTAAAACCACAGGGGCTGATCGAAGGCCGCCGCCCGAATATCCATGTCTCCGCAGAAATCGCTGCTATCACTGAAACTGCCGCCGAATACCTTAAAAAGCGGGGGATGAACAAGCAGTGGTGTTGGGATCAGATTCTTGAGTTGCTGAAAATTCAGGGAACGGCCACCAAAGACGACTTGCGCCGATTGCTGCTCGAAAAAATCTCCGATGTGCGGTCGCAACAACAGAAGGAGAACTTTGTGACGAATCTGCTGCAGGAAATGCGTCGCAAAAAGGTGCTTGAACGAGTTGGCAGCGGTTCAACCAGTGCTTGGCGATTGTGTAAACCGGGAGACATTGGTGAGAATTAGATATCCATTTAGACAATCCAGCCGCTGAGGGATTCACGCAAGTCATATCTCTTGTTGCACTTGCGCCTCTTGTAAATCATCGTCGATATCGTCGATGCTACAAGAGGAGATGCGTCCCCGGCGTCAAAATGTCCTGTGCCGTGTCATCATTGTTGTTGGCTTGAATGGAGGCGCCAAATGCCGCCGCAGGAATTTCTGAAAAAGTTCGGCACGCTGGCCGAGTCGGCGGACGGAGTGAAGAAGCTGCGTGAGTTGATTCTGGAACTCGCCGTGCGCGGGAAGCTGGTCGAGCAGAATGAGAATGAGGGAGACGCATCCGATCTTCACACGACGATTCTTTCCGGATGCCACAAGCTGCTATTAAACGGAGCTCCACGGAAGAACCACGAATCGATACCGGTCGCACGGTCCGACGAACCGTTTTCGATTCCCGCAAATTGGACGTGGGTAAGCCTCGGCGATTTCGGCGTGATGCTCGGTGGCGGGACACCATCAAAGCAGAATGCCGCCTTCTGGGACGGCGACATACCGTGGGTCAGTCCCAAAGACATGAAAGTCTCGCATATTGCCGACGCAATCGATCACGTCACGCAGGACGGAATCGGCAAGTCGTCCGCGAAGCTGATTCCTCAGAATGCGATGCTCATGGTCGTTCGCGGAATGATCCTTGTTCATTCTTTCCCGGTCGCACTTTCGCAACGCGAACTGGCCATCAATCAGGACATGAAGGCGCTCGTCCTCGGCGACGATCGAACTGGTGAGTTTCTCCTTCTTGCCGCAGCTGGACTACGAGACCAAATGCTCTCCCGCGTTGAGCGATCGTCACACGGAACCTGTCGAATTGACTCCGATTCTGTTTCCGGATTTCCGATCCCACTGCCCCCGTTATCGGAACAGCATCGGATCGTGTCGAAGGTGGACGAGTTGATGGGTTTGTGCGACCGGTTGGAAGCGGTTCAGGGACAGCGTCGTGGTGTGCGCGTACGTCTGAACCGTTCGTCGCTGGATCGTTTGACGAGTGTGAGCGGCGTTGGTGACGCGACGGGGCGGTCCGAGTTGTCCGCCGCCTGGCAGCGCGTCTGCGACCACTTCGAGGTGCTCTACGACACCCCCGAAACCCTCTGGTAGATCCAGCAATATGCAGCCCTAGGCGGCCGGGGATCCACTGAGGATGGATCTCCAATAGACCAAGTTCGTCAGCGATTAAAAGTTCGTCACGTGTTGCGGGTTCCCACGGTCTGTGCCCGTGCTTTGTGGCCCGTTCGTAGTGCTCGAGCCAGTGTTCGGCGGCTTCAAATTGTGGACGATTGTCGCTGAACGAAAACATGTGGTGGTCTGAAGGTTTGGAAGTTTCTATGATAATGGTTATTCTTGCCGGGGTGATTTGTTGCTGTGCCGCCGACCTGCCCAGTCGACAAAGAAAATCGAAAGAAGCGGGGACCGGTTTTGCCGACCAGCCCCGCGCTTCGGTTCTTGGTTGTCAGTCGTTTGCTTTTACGAGTCGCCTTTGGGGAGATCTCGGGGTTGCTACCCTGACTGATTCCGTCCGTTTCCAGACACCAATGCGGTTTCCGTTCTGTCCGGCTCGATTCGTTCTGATGATTTCCACCAAGACGATCTCCCCAGCAGCCTGCAACGCTCGGAAGGCGTGTGCAATTTGACTCATGCCTTCTTGGGGAATGTCCAACCAACGATGCACGTCGTCTGCCGTGACCGTGTCCTGAGTCTCGAGAATCCGAAGAATCTCACGGCACACGGTTCCGTAGACCTCATGTTTCGGAACCTTCTGTCTTCTGGGCTTTCCACCAGATGACGAATTTCCTTTGCTGCGTTTCTTTGCCATAATCAGTGTCCTTAAATGTTGTCTGAGACTTTCCACGGTGCACAGACAACGACCAAGAGAGTGAGCTCGCCCCGACATTGGGGTGAGCTCATGCTTCAATTTGTCCGTTTGGTGGCAGCCACTGCGGTTGTGACTCCGGAAGCCGTCCGAATTCGATCGCATGACGGACGATGTGTTCGGACAGATGCAATGTGCGAGCGATGACATTCACGGGAGTCATCACCTGATGCGAACTGCGGATGCCGTCGACGACGGCTTGTGCTGCGGTTCCGTTCATCGCAGCACCGCTGCGATGGGCTCATCTTCGGTAACGTCAGAGGCCAATTCCTGGGCCCGGCGATGACGTTCGAGCTTTGCTTCTGTTACAGCCTGAAAGAAATCGTCAATCGCGTGCTGCGTGACGAAAGGCCGGTTGCCACAGTAGGTGACTTCCAGCTTGATGCGTTCGCCGTCCAGGCCTTCAAGGCCTTTGCGGACCCATCGCCAAACCGTCGACGGATTGACGGACTTACCGTCCGATCGGGGTGGAATCGAATGTTTGCGGGCGTGGTCGAGACTGACCAAGTTGTTTTGAGTACGCATAAAAAAACCTCCCGACAGTGCAGCGACTCGGAATGAGTGGCGTTCGATGTCAGGAGGGTAGGTGCGGTTAAGTTTGTCAGGTCCTGCAACTTGAAAAACTTAAGAAGTGACGCTTGCGGCGGTCAGATCGTATCTTGCAATGATCTTTTCTGCTTCCGGAGTCAGTTCCTTTCGGTCTTTCTTGTATCCCGAATACAGCCCGAGCAAGTGCAGGATTTTCAATGCAACTCTTTCGTCACGATTATTCTTGCTGGCAATGCGTTCGGGGGCAATCTGCCCTTTTGCCTTGATGGTGTCGTGTAGCTGTCGCAGCCGCTTCACCGTCTGCTTGCTGCTTTCGTGCTCTGATGGCACCTTGGACTGGAGATCTAAGAATGTGAGCAGTATTGCTTCGCGCTTCACCATTTTGCATTCAATCCAGTTGGACAGTCGATTTGTTTCCCGGGCCCAATCCTCATAACCGCAAAGGAGTCGCTGCAGTCCATCGATTGAAGCTGCAGACCGACAAAGATGCATCATGCATTTAACGAGTTCGATCACTTTGTTAGTGTTAAACGGAACCCCCCCATTGTCTTGAAGAAGGTTGAGGACACACATATCTGCGTGGAGTACGATTGCGAGTTCTTTGAGCTCATCGGCCAAACCGGACGGGATGTTCGTAAACCGGATGGCACCGCCTACAGCCTCCACAGTTATCGTCGCCTTCATGATCGCCGCTATGAGTCCACGATTCGCAGCAATTCCAGCAAGTAGACGGTCCGGCCAAGAGGAATCTGAATCGAACCCATCGAAAAAAGGCTGATATTCGTTTTTCGTTTGACTGCGGCTCGCCAGCCAGACTTTGAATGCGTCCGAATCACGGTTTACCGGCCCCAAATCACACGGTTTAGGCAAGCATTCGCTGATGCACCGACTATTGAATTGAACCAACTTCAAAACCGCATTGGTGACGGCGTTGGACCTGTCGGCTAGCCAGTCAACACACTCATGGGGAGATTTTTCCCATTGCAATGCGCGCGACACACTTTCTTCCACAGCACGGACTCCCGAAAACGTTGACTTCCCGAAACGAAAAGAACACCAGACCGGGCGGTTTCGGGTTCCGCTTTTCAGCCGCTAAGCCTAGGTCTGGTGTTTGAAATTATTGCATCCGGGGCATTTTAATTCTCGTCCGGGTCAAAATCGAGCCCTTGACGTTCTGCCACCTGCTCAAGATACGTGAAGTCATCCTCGGAAAGTTCAAGCCCCCGCCGATATTCAATCGCCTCAGTGTCGGCTGTGTATTCCACTTCACCGTGCAACTCAAGAACGAGGCGATGAATCGTTTCTAAATCCACTCGAAAGAATTCCTTTCGAAAGTTGACGCGATTGACTCTGTAGTCGTGAAGCGCCTTGTGTAGCTGGTGTTCAAGTGTTGGCGCGTCTTCAGAGAAAATCATCATGTGGACATCGAACAGGAAAGGCACCGACGCATCCCCCAATTCTTTCACTCGGTCCAACGGTTCCAGCCGCCTAGTAAGTCCGACTTTGAACACTTGCTCACCAAACGACCCGATATTGCTGATAACGTAAACGTGCCCAACCTTCGTGAGTTGTGCCTGAGCAATCGCCCGTTTCCCTCGCTCTTCGGCTTCCAGCAATTGCTGCTTTAGCTCTTCGACTTCCGCCGAATGCTCAGCCCCTGCTTTCTCCAGAGCTACTGCCAGCGCCGCCTCAATCGCCTGGCGTTCTTCGTCGGCACGTTTCTGAGCTTCTTTCGCTTCTTTTTCAGCACGCTGTTCAACCCGAATTTGGTCTCTGAGTTGTCGCTGTCGTTCCTGCTCTTGTTCCTTGCGAACCCGCATCTCATAGTCATGCTGGAGCTTCGAGAAGATCTCTTTCTTCATCCAATCTGGTATTTGATACGCTTCTTTGTCAACGAATTGAATTGCCTTCTCGATCTTCCCTTTTTGGACAGCGTAGTTGTCGCCACGTAGCTTTTGTGTCCACCATTTTCGCTGTTCGTCAAGGTACCGTTCGGCGACTCGCTCAACCGTTTTTGCTTGGTGTTCTGCATAGCCTAAATGATCCACAGCCTCTGCTTCCAGCTTTCTGCACTCGATCTCTGTTTCCTTCAGCAGATGGTCTCGTACTTCGATCAACTGTCGTTGAAGGGCCTCGTAGCTGCGACTGGTGCGACGCAAAGCGTCTGTCCGATCGGCCAGCACATGCTCAACGCTCCTCAGGTGCTCCGGATACTTGCTTGCGCTAGTCCGGTGTTGATAGGTCACAATGAATAGGGCTGAACCGACGGCAGCGAATATAAAACTGAGCAGGACGGCCAGCACTGGTGCAACGAACAGGGCGATAACGCTCCCAGCCGCCACAAGCAGTGCAATGATGGAAACCACGTACAGCAGAAGATCGTACTTGCCCCACGGTTGCACAGGGATATCCGAAATCGGTGGTGGGTCGATCTGCAGGTAGTCCACAAACTGTGTGACTGTGCGACATTCAGGACAGCGGAATTGTTTGCGAAGTTGCTCAGGCGTTCCGTAGACTCGGGATCCACAGTTTTCGCAATATCGCAATTCGGCACCGGCAGGCTGCTCCACAAGCCAATCAAGAGTGTCCGCCTGTCGCCAGTCGTCTGAGTCGTTGACGGGTTTAACAAAAGTGGGAACGGGCATTACACCTTTGCTGACGGCCGTCTGCAGTTTGGTGCGAAGCAAACCGCTATGCTTCTTTTCTGCAGTCGCGACGACCCACGTATCTTCATGGAAATTAGATTTGTGATCGTCGTTTATCGCATTTTGGTTGTTCGATGATTCTGCTGGCGACATCGGGATTCTGTTTACACTGGAGCACTTCGGGCATCGAGCCTGCTTCCCTGCGTGTACGGACGCAACGGAAATATTCCTTCCGCACTCTTCGCATTGGAAGTTGATCTTCATTGCCACCACGGACTCCCGAAAACGTCGACTTCCCGAAACGAAAAGAACACCAGACCGGGCGGTTTCGGGTTCCGCTTTTCAGCCGCTAAGCCTATGTCTGGCGTGTGGATTCTAATCGCTCATTCAGCCGATTGCAGCAATCACGCGCCGCGCTTTGCCTTGATCCAGCTGGGCATAGATTTCCGTCGTGAACCCGCTGGCGTGTCCCAGAATCGTGCGGACGGTCTCGATATCAAACTGCTGTCGTAGCCTAGTGGCGGAATTGTGCCGCAATCGGTTTGGCGTCCAAGAAGGAATTTCCGCCGTGGCGCAGGCGTTCTTGATCGCTCTGGCGTAGCTGGTGACTGAGTAACATTCGCCCGGACATTTCTTTGGCGATGCCCTCGGCTGTCGTTTCCGCTGACTGGGAGTCATCGGCGTTTGACGATTTCGACGACGTTCCGCATTAAATTCTTCGCGGCCATCCGCTGGCGAAAATACGTATCGAGTTCGATCGGCTTTCAGAAACGGACGCATAATGTCCTGCCCCTTGGGTCCGATGAAAATGACACGAGACCGTCCATGATGCTGCGTCTTGTGTTCAGCCGGCCGGTACTCCCAAGCGTCGGCTGTCAGATCAATGTCGCACAATCGCAGGGTCCGCACTTCCCCTGGTCGCATGCCTGTCAGCAGCTGTAGCTGGATCATGGCCCACACCTGCCGACTTACATGCGGCTTGATGATGTCGATATCGTCCATCGGAATGGGCAACACTGGCGAGCTTTCCTTGGCGTCCGATCGGCCATGACGGAGTCCTGAGACTGCGGTCAGTGCTGCGTAGGCGTTGGGCGGGACGATCTCATTTTCGACGCCCCATTTGAACATCCGCCGAATGCGTCCGAGGTTTCGGTTGATGCTCAGTCGTACGATGCCAGCCTCCAACATGGCCGTGCGGACGACTTTCAGTTTTGCAGGCCCAAAGTCAGAAACCCGGTTTCCGCCGAATTTCTTGACCAGCGGTCTCAGTGCTCCCTGAATCGCACAAACTTCTGATGTCGGCCGCCCGTTCTTGCGGTAGTACAGTTTGACGTGTTCTTCGACGTACTTCACGCACAAGCGGCTGACAGTCAGTGCGTCGGGAGTGATGAGCCTTTCGCCGGTCAACCATTTGGCAATCAGATGGTCATACTTCGTTTTCGACTCGTCAGAATCGTACTCACCGAGGTAGTACGATTTGCCGTCGATACGGACTCTGGCCTGTCCGGTCGCTTTGTGGTGCGAGTATTTCGGAATGCGTTTCATGGCAGTGTGGTTCCCCAGTTTTGGGTAGTGAAATGGGTAGTAAGAACCATTTCACGCCACACTGCCGAACGGCAGGTTTCCGTAAGTTACGGAATGGCAAAGAGTTAAAAAAATGCTTCCACAAGGACTCGAACCTTGAACCTAATGATTAAGAGTCATTTGCTCTACCAATTGAGCTATAGAAGCGGGCACCGGTGAACGGTGAGTTTCAGAGTTTAGTCTCAACAATTTTCGTTTCCAACCCTGCGGTTCATGTTTTTCCAAAGCTCATTCTGTTGGAGGCGCTGCCGGGTTGTATTGTCTCAGATCGGTCGATCGATTTTCAGATCCATTCCATGTTTCGGGGACTTGTGACGCCAAGACGTCGCGCTGTCAGGCATTATCAGGTCATGATTTGCGTTGTTTTGAAGTATTCGTTTCCCGGAAATAGAAAAAACGGATAAAATTCCGCGAACCTATGTGACGTTTTTGATGTCATAGGAACGTTGCGAATGTTCTTCGAACACTTGAGGATCGCTTTTTAGGCAGCCTCGAAAGCTTGTCATTCGGCTTTCTATTTTAACGGATGAAACTCGCTTCATAACTCGTCCCACAATGTGGGACACGTGAAGCTACCAACTGTTCGGCGAAAGGAAGTTCTTTCGTCTATTTGAGTCGCGGTTGTAAGCGACGTTACGACATGAACCGTATGTGCCTTCACCGGCTGCGGGACTTACTGAAAGGCAGAGCAATGCTGCTGACAAACACGAATAACGCTCAGACCACCGTAATCACAGCCAGTCATGGCACAGTGATCAACGCCGTCGCGCTACGTGGTTGTTCTGCCTATCCCGCACATCATGCAGAACGGCCATCTGAGAAACGCGCCAGAAAACACGTGAGCGATCGCGGTTTCTGGCGGCATTCCCGAGGCATGTCTTCGATGCAATTCGGCAGTCAACCAGCGTGGTTGAATTTGCCGGCATCGATACCCACCGCCTCAGGACTTTTCCTCGGATTTGCGTCCGGTCGCAGTCTTAGCTGAAGCGAAAATCAGTTTCCCGTCAATTCTGACGAAATCTGATTCGCTTTCCAAAGCTGACTGAGGCCAGCTGACTCGGAATTTCCGTTCCTTGTTAGCCGTGGCTGGTCCGGCTTTGTTTGCTTTGACTGTGCCGTCTGTCGTTTCCGACAGTCGGCCCTGACAGCATTCCTTCTGCGATTCTTCTTCCCGACTGTTTCGTCGCCTATTTTCGGTGACGAAATTCTCCAGCGGGACTCGTCATACGGTTTCCGGACGGCTGAATCCCGTCCTCCAGACACGGAGTCTGAATATCATGTCTGTTGACACTCTGACTAACTCAGTCACGAATACTGTTCTGCAAGCTCAATCCGGCGATCGCGAAGCGTTCGGTGAACTGGTGGAGCACTTTTACTCCCGAGTCTACGGGATCGTCATGCAGCGATTGCGTAACACAGCCGAAGCCGACGAAGTCACTCAGGAAGTCTTTCTGCGTGCATTTCGCAAGCTGTCTCAGTTGAACGAGCCAGCCGCGTTTGCTGGCTGGTTGTGCCAGATCGCAGCCCGACTGTCGATCAATCGTGCCGTCCGCCGGCCTCCGGAAACGGCCTGTGAACCGAACACGTTTGAAGTGCTGCAGCAGTCCGTGGACAGCCCAACTGCGGATCTGATGCGGCAGGAAGACGCCATTCAGCTGCGTAACGGCTTGGATCGCTTGGGCGACATGGACCGTCGAACACTGATGGCGTTCTACTTCGATGGTCAGTCGTTGAAAGAAATGAGCGTGGCGTTCGATAGCCCGATCGGAACGATCAAACGACGTCTGCACACAGCTCGACACCGTCTGCACGACGTCCTGTCAACAACTGGAATTGCAGGTTGAATTGCATGCCGTTGTGAACAGAAACGCTACAGTGCGCTGATGCCTCAGACAACGCGGCGAGAAAAATTCTCGCCGCGTTTTTTTGTTCCTGCGACGGTCTCCCTGCCGATTTCACATCGGTGGAGGCATGAAAGACGGACTGGACGTCCATCTTACGTTTTGCGAATCCGCATGTTATTTCCGAACAATTATAAAATCAGTGGTGCGGAGACCAACTGTCCTGTCGAAAAGTGACGCCTCGTTGACGATCGTGAATTGTCAACACTTCACGAGAAGCTCAAGAATTGGGCCTAGCAATTCAGGCGCGGCGCATAAAAAAAGCCAAATCCGAAGATCTGGCTTTTATAAAATGTTCCCGGCAATAACCTACTTTCGCACTGGTATGCACTATCATCGGCCCCGCGAGCTTAACGGTCGTGTTCGGAATGGGAACGTGTGTTTCCTCGTGGGTATAGTCACCGGGATGCACAGAAGCGCCAGCAAAGCCGCATTCTTCTGTGTGAAAAAGTCTAAGTGTATCGCAACGTTGAAGATTGCTCTTCGAAGTTGTAATTGCGTGTACCTCGTAAATCGCACTAGATCAAAGCAGATGATGTAGAACACCAAATGGCAGTCAATCAAAGTGGTCAAGCATTCCTCCGTTAGTACTGGTCAGCTTAAACGCTTGCACGCCTTACACAGCCAGCCTATCAACCAGGTAGTCTTCCTGGGGAGTTCAGAACCGAAGTTCAACGAAACCTAATCTTGGGGATGGCTTCGCGCTTAGATGCTTTCAGCGCTTATCACAACCGTACTTAGCTACCCTGCGATGCCACTGGCGTGACAACAGGAACACCAGAGGTACGTCCCTCCAAATCCTCTCGTACTAAAGAGAATACCCCTCAAGTTTCGT
>JBDNHJ010000423.1:0-5466 GCA_041688835.1 Fuerstiella sp. | reverse complement strand
GTTGCATTTTCACACTGATGTATGCCACCGTCTTGGTGGTTGGGATCTGGTTGATTCTGGGATTGCGAATGAACGCTTGGCAGCCGCAGTTGTTGTGGTGCATTCCGGTGTATGTGTTTCTGTTCATGATCTACTATTCGGTCTCCGCCGTCGCCGGCGCTGTGTGGAGAAATTCCATCGTCGCGCTGACACTGGTGGTCCTGTTTTGGCTGGGGCTAACAGTGATCGGAGTGACTCACGAAGCTCTGCAGACCAGACTGATTGGCGAACGCGGCATCAAAGAAATCACGGTTGCGGGACCGGACGTATTCGCTGTTGATGGCGAGCAGAAAACGTTCGTGTGGGATGCCGACGCGACTGGTTGGGAAGAAACCTTCGAAGAGCCGCCGAACGCGATGTCGGGGTTCGCTCGGCGTTTTTTGGCTTCGAGTGTCCGATTCCGTCCGGTGTACGATGCGGCCAATGATCGCCTGCTGGCACTGCAAACCGGCCAATCCCGGTTTGGTGGAATGGGAGCCCCGGAACTGGTGGCGGCGGCAGCAGACGGCGACTGGGAACGTGTCACGCTAGGGCGAGTGCCCGATGTCGCGTCCACCATTCTGCTGGACAACGCTGGTCGCGTGCTGTTACCAACCGGTGACAAGATTTTTTGTTACACCGGCGAGTCGACTGGTGCAGAACGTGCCCCACGTTCAGAACGCGGCGGCAATTTTCTGGAAAATCTGACCGGAGGACTGCTGGGTGGCGGCAACAAAGCGTTCTCTGAAATCCAACCGGCGGACATGCCAGATCCCGGCGAAAATTCAGCGGCGGCCCTAAATATGCTGAACAACGACCTGCTGATGTTCAGCAACGGACAGCTGCATCGTTTGGAACGGGCCGCGAATGGTGATTACTCATTGGTTCGTTCGCGAGATTTCGACACAAACAAGTCCGGCGTGCTGGCGGTCAGTGGCGAACTGGCCGTCCTTGGTCTGGCCGATGGACGGATTCTGCTGCTGAACTCGGCGACCTTGGAAACGGTTGTTGAGCAACGCATGGATGAAGGCGTGTTGCCGCGAGTCTGCTCGGCGGCTGACAATGGATCCAGCTTGTGCGTGCTGACTCATGCGGAAACGCTGTTGATTTTCGATGGCACCACCGGCGAACTGTTGAATTGGAAGCCGCCAGAAGATGGTGCCTGTTCCGCAGTTGCTTATTCCGCCGACGGAAATCTGCTGGTTTCGGACGGTCGTCTGGCGGTGCGTGAATACGATGTCGGCACCGGAGAACGCGTGCAAGAATGGACTCAACCGACAACATGGGTGTACCAGTTTTACGACTATGTGATTCAGCCGCTATGGAATGTGCTGCCCAAGCCATCCCAGCTGGATGAATTTGTGAAGTACCTGATCAGCGGAGAAACGTCGGTGCTAGTGAACGAAGCCAACGGCCCACCGGGCTTTGTGGATCGCAATAGCCTGCAACAGGAACGAGAAACCTTCCATCCATTGCGGGTCATCCGAGACAACGCGATCTTTGTGGTGGTGATGCTGGCCATCGGTTGTTGGTATGTTTCGCGTAAAGACTATTGATCTACGCTACTGTGACTGTTGTGTGAGTGCGATCCCAGCTACGACAGCCACGCCGATGGCCACGGCAAACATGATCTTCCAGATGCTATAGGGCCGCTCGCCTTGGACTTCTCCTGTGGCGGCGTTGATGAACACCTGAAAGGTTTTGCCGCTGTAGCGATAGGCCATCAGCCATGTTGGCAGCAGCAAGTGCTTGAAGGTGATGGCTTCGTAGCGACTTTTCAACGAGCTGACTCGTTGCGTGTCGCCACCGATTCGCTGGCGAACTTCAGTATTAAGAGCGTCGTTGATTCGGCCCTTGGCTTCTTGAAAGCAAACATCCAATTCGATGTCATATGTTCGTGCCAAATAGCCGGCCAACATCTGCTGGTTGAAAGGGACGACTTTCACCAGCGGCCACGGTTCTAACGCCAACATGTGTTTGCGATTCAGGCCGGTATTGGCCAGCACCAGCACGTCGTCAAAGAAGCGCTGAAAGCGTCCGCTGGCAGGATACCAGCGGGTTCGTCGTTCTCGTCGACGGTTTTTATCACTGCCGACGGTCACCCAATAATGTTCGCCTCGCTGGCCCGTATAGGCCGTGTAGGTCATGGAGTCGATCGTAAAGTACGACAGATAGATGCCGTTGAATTTTCCTTCGGCCCCTTGCTTCCGAAACTGATTCGGCGCGAACCAGCGAGAATCGACCCATTGCGACAGATTCTTGCGAGCGTGTTCGTGGTCGATCTGAAACGGCAACACACCGTCGACCGAGATTCGACGGTCGGTGCATTTGTGAGCATTTTCCAATTGCAATGGCGAACCACAATACGGGCAATGCTGGCTGGTCAGCGTGCCGACGAATTCCACGTTGCCGCCGCAAGAATCGCAGCGTAATTCGTTGCGTGTCGTGCTATCTCCAGCGTCTCCAGCAGCCAGTTTTCGCTGAGCTTCTTGTTCGTGCCATTCTCGAATGCGTTTCAGTGCAGCTTCGTAGTCGCGTTCGACGACGGCTGCATCAAAATCCAGTTCGATTTCACGAACGTGTCCGCAATACTTACACTTCAGTGCTTGGTCGCCGATGTGGAATTCCAGATCCGCTCCGCAACTTTCGCAAGGGAAAATTCGCCCAGCACCGGCGTCGAACGTTTGACCGACAGAACTGGTGCTGGCGTCTTTCAAGCGCAGATCCAACGGTCCATCAGGATCCCCAGACTTACCCTGCGGAAGCGGGGGCGGCCCGTAGCGATCGTCAAGTTCTGACCTTGATTCCGTCATGGCCCCTGTGCGTTAAATATTGAGCGGGAAATAGTGTCGTATCGGGGGCATCTTGCCGCCGAAAACTAGGTGGCGGCAAGCTGCCGCCATACGCCGCGAAGTCTTTCGTAGCGGAATTCGTAGCGGAATTCGTCAAGAATTTCGACGCCACAAAAGCGCCCGCAGAAAGTCTTGACGACTTCCGCTACCTCAATTCGCTTGCATTTTGAACCACTAAAAATCCTTAGCGGCGTTGGATGCCGCCAATACGATGAACCGCAAGTTATCTCTCGCCAGATGCTAAGTGAACGACCGCCGACGCTGGTGATTCTGTCCCGGCTCGCGCCGCCGTTATTGAACGCGCTACTGTGTTTCGGTTGCTTCGAGTGGCCGTTCAATTGGCCGGTGGTACCGGCGGGGGCATTGCCCCGAACGAACCGCTGAGCTGTGAGACCTGCCCGGCGGCGATCCAAGCTGACATGCCTGCGGTCCACACCAGAGTTTCCGCCGTGACTTCTCGCGCTGCGATTCCGGCTGACAATTGCTGCACAGAAAACGGCCCTTGGGTTTGTCCGTTGACAGCGATGTGCCACGTGGCTGCGGGTGGGGGCGGTGGCGGAGGTGCCATTGCAGGCGCACCACCAGCAGCACCGCCGAAGCCGGGCTGCATCATTCTGCCAGCCATTGCCATTCCCAAGCCTAGGCCGAGTCCATCGGACGTTCCACCACCGACTGGATTTTCGGCTGCGGCCGTCATCGCTTGGCCCATTTGGTACTGCTGAAACTTGTTCATGTCGCCGATGACGCCCATGCTGGTTCGCGTGTCCAACGCCTTTTCGACGGCTTCTGGCAGAGAAATATTCACGATGTAAAGTTGCGGGATCTCCAGACCGTACTCGTCATCAATCCGCTTTTGGACTTCCATCCGCAAGTGATCGCCGAATTCCTGATACTTGCTGGCCAAGTCCAGTGCGGCAACATTTGCGGAACCAATAATGTCGGCGAACGTGCTGATAATGATCGAACGCAGCAATTCCGTAATTTCCTCCGCCTCAACCACCTTATCAGTGCCGACCACTTCCTCCAGCAGGGCTCGCGGACTGACGGCTTTCAGTGCGTAGGTCCCAAACGCTCGGATTCGGATCGGACCGAATTCCGGATCGCGCAGCATAATCGGATTCGGAGTGCCCCATTTCAGGTCGGTGATTTGCTTGGTACTGACAAAGTACACTTCGGCCCGGAACGGACTGTTGAAGCCATGCTTCCAGCCTTCGATTGTACTCAGCAGTGGCAGATTGTCGGTCTTCAGTTCGTAGTTTCCGGGTGGGAACACGTCCGCGATTTCGCCGCGATGCACGAACACAGCGGACTGCCCCGGACGCACAATCAGCTGTGCTCCATTCTTGATTTCGTTTTGATAACGCGGAAAACGCCACACCAGTGCGCGTCGAGAATCATCGACCCATTCGATGATATCCACCAACTCGTTACGCAGCTTTTCGAACAACCCCATGGCACACTCCGACGGAAAATTAGATCTTTTGCGGACGATGAAGATTCGTCACGCAGACTTGCAGTTTACGCGATGGCGGGCACGACGCCAACCAAGCGGCAGCGAGCCGTCTTTCCCCGAAAGATGGGTGCGCTTACGAATGATTAGGAGGTCTTTCTGGCACAGGAATGAAGAGACCGACATCCGCCCGCCATTCGCCCGGCCCTCCATTCGTTTGGCCGAAACAGGGGCGCTGCATTGCCGGTAAATGACAATTCGCCGATCGTGCCGAAACTGCGCCCGCAGTGGATGGTTCGACGCTATTCGCCCTGCAGTGTCTTCGACAAAATGTTCGCGAGTTGGAAGCAATTGGTCATGATGGTCTTTCCGGACAGTTCGATCCGCCCCTTGAATTCGAACACATCGCTGACCTGGTCCACAAGTTCCACATGAATCTTCAGCGTGTCACCGGGCCTCGCGAACCCTCGATACCGAGCTCCCTTCACGCGAATCAAAACTCCCAGCGCATACTTGTTAAAGAAGGGGTCGTGCGTGTCGAATTCCGCCATCGGGTTGAACTTGGCGGCCAGTAAGATTCCAGCCGATTGAGTGGCCATTTCCTGCAACATTGCCCCTGGTACAATCGGAGCGCCCGGAAAATGGCCTCCCAGAAAATACTCATCACCAGAAACCGTTTTGCTGGTTTGGATCGTGCGTTCACCGACGGAATCGATCGTCGACACCATCAAGTAAGGGGCACGGTGGTGCAGATAGTCTTCCACGTTGTTGAACTGATGCTGATAGACGGTGTTGGGCATGAGACGCGTTTCGCCTTGAAGAAATTGGTGCAAAGCCGAATTCTAGTCCGGATATTTCATGCGTTTGGTATGAAAGTTGAGCTCTGGGTCTGCGTCTGGCGCGAAATCCTGGAGTGCGTTATTGGTTGGATTCTTGACAACACCCACTCGCCGCCCCAAGGCTTTCTCGATGACAGAGTGTAATTCGACAGGCAGTTCTCGACCAGTGTTCGGACGTCTTGGGCGGCAGGCCGTTGACGTGGATTTCAAGGGAGGCACCATCACGACCGATGCCGGGCTTCTGC
This sequence comes from Fuerstiella sp., assembly GCA_041688835.1. Taxonomy (GTDB): domain Bacteria; phylum Planctomycetota; class Planctomycetia; order Planctomycetales; family Planctomycetaceae; genus Fuerstiella. The sequence goes on along the minus strand of JBDNHJ010000423.1, from coordinate 62 downwards.
TGCTGAGGGAAGTCGATCGCAAGCTCGACCTGATCCGTCGCATTGACAAAGCGATTCCTGAT
>JBDNHJ010000064.1:0-15240 GCA_041688835.1 Fuerstiella sp. | reverse complement strand
TGTACGAACAGTGGCTGGCCGATGATCCGGCGTGGGGCTGGGGCTGGATTGGGTGGAGCGATTCGAGATTTGCCTTCCGGCCAGAGACAGTTTCTGAAGATGTGCCTGAGGCCATTGCGATTCTGAAGAGAGCGTTGCAAATCCCCAAACTTCGAGACCGGTCGGACGTGCGCGACCGACTTATTCAGGTTTGCGACGATTCAGGACAGCCCGAAATCGCTGAACCGTATCGCGACCTGGCCGCTCAGGAAACAGCGAAGACGAAGCAGACAAGCCACCAGTCAAAGACTCCAATGCCGTCCGAGTCTTCTGGTTTTCAGGCAGCTCCAACGATGCCGAACTCAGCGCGAACCGAAAGTCAATCTTCGTTTCCATCTGCGACTCGGCAAAAAGTCGGCCGCAACGAACCGTGCCCCTGTGGCAGCGGACGGAAATTCAAGAAGTGCTGCGGATGATCGGAATCAGGGCAGACGCCACAATGATCGATCGATTGAGTGAGTGATGTTCTTTGACAATTGAATTCTAATTGAACGAACACGAGAAGCTGACATCTTCCGTGGATTGCCGTATGCGTTGCCGCGGCGCTCTTCGCTATCTGCATTTGATCGCCTGCTGGATTCCTCGGCCCCATTGATCACCTTGTCAGCTTCCCGTGACCGTAAATGACGCATTCCGGCCCTCCCCATGCGGCACTTTAGAACTGCCTCGGCGCGTTCAGCCAACATCGCCTTAACTCGTGGGTGCCCATCCCAGCATGCCGCACTTTAGAACTGGCTCGGCGCGTTCAGCAATCCATGCAATCTCCCGTCGTGCCACGCCATCGCCCGCCGGGGCGCCCCGGCCTAGACATGATCTGTCCAGGACTTGTTGTAAGGTGGGAGGTCTGGGCAAAAGGTTCGCCCGGAATTCTCGCACGGAGGTCCATCCCAAACGCACTAAGCGGGGGAGCGGATGTAGAATTTGGCTATCGTTACTGATTGTCTCGAATCACGCTTGGAGGTCCTCATGAGGCTGGTCTATTGGTTTGGTCGTGTTTCCATGGCAGTGCTTTGCGTCTTTACTGCGACATCGGCGGTTTGGGCGGATGATGGAAAAGCAAATGCTAAGAGTGAACTCGCTGGTTCGACGGTGTTCCACTGGAAGAACTCGCTCATCGGTGAACCACCAGCCATGCGAAACCCAATCATTATTCGCGGCGTTGACGGGCTGAATGCTTACAAGTCGAATGTGGAACCGCCTAACCAGGTTTATCCGAAAGGAGATGTTTATTGGACCAGTGCCGCACCCAAGATCGCGGCTGACGCGGATCTGATTATCGACCTTCGCGGGGAAGTCATCACCGAACCGATTAAAGTTTGGAATGCACGTCACGTCTGGGTTGTGGGAGGATCGTTGATACCAAACACCGACGCTGGCGGGGAAGTTGGGCAGCTTGCAAACTACAACGAAGCCGGAGGACTGATCGAAAATGCCAACCTATACCCACGCATTTACGGAGGCAACGTGCTGCAGATCGCTTGTTCGGGAACCCTGCGAATCGAAGGTTGCCTGATTGATTGTGGAGGCATGAACATTGATGCAATTGTTGCCAACAGCAACCCTGGCCAAACGGCTGAAGATGCTCGCGCCAACAAGCGTTTTGAAATTCTCAATTGCATCATCTCTGGGTATCGCGGTCATCTCGCCAACTACGCCAACTACGCCAACTACGCCAGCTACGGCGATGGCCTGCACGCAGATTGCTTTCAAATGCAGGATGAGCAAAGTTCATACAACACCCTGCTGATTGAGAATTGCCTGGTCAGATCCGGCCAAGAGGGTGTTGTTGCCAATTGTATCGGCAGCCATCGCCCAAGTCATTTCGAGGCTCGCAACGTGACATTTACAATTGACGATCGCTGCATAGACCCCAACCCAATGCATCGCCAATACCCGCTTTTTTTAAGTGCCAACACCGAAACGTTTCGGTTCGACAACATCTGGCTCCCTCGTCCTCAGGGCTGGTCGGTTGAGAGCAATTCCAACTTCGTCAACTCGTTTGGTTATTCAAACTGGTGGAAATCAACGCTGACTTATTACACTGCTCCATCGCTCGCCGAAGGCGTACTTTCTGCTGCGCCCGGCCTGCACTTGTACGGTGGGACGATCGCCGAAAACAATATTGGAAGCCCACCTGAGGCCGCGTTCTTTGTTACCGAAGCAAACACGGGAGCAAATTACGATTCACCCTGGAAGGTTCCGCAGTTGGAAAACGGAAAAAAATGAACAGACTGCCAGAACTGTGGACCTGACGTTGAAGCAACACAATCATCAAACCGCACTTCTAATTGTCGTCAACCGAGAAAACGAGTTGTCGCTAAACACGTTGTTTGGGATTGATGCTGCGAATTAAAAAACTTTAGCTTCTGCTACGCAAGCCAGTTGGCGAAAGACGCGAAGAGTGTGATTTTTCGTCTTGAGTGGACAACGTCCAGTCACTTTTAAAAAAAGCCGAGAGCTGTTTTCGTGACAAAGCGTCGATCAGGTTCTCTGGAAACAAATCAAGGAGCTGGGTTCCTGCCTGCTCGGAAACGACGAAGGTGTTGGGTTCCTGCGTAGGTAGGAATGACGGGAGGGACCGCGACCTGTTAAACGCGATTTGAAGATCCTTTGCTTTTGGCAGTTCATTCAGGCCGAGCACACTGTGGCGGACGATGATCGCGAGAAATGGAAGCACTGGGGACACAGGACTATTTAGACCGTCGACAAAGTGTGGCGTCCCGATACTTGTGCCCCATGCTGCGTCACTATACCTGTGTGCCCAAAGACCGAAACGGGTTTGTGAGCGCAAGCCGAATGCAAAAAGCGATCGACGAAATCGAATTGGTTCGTCACCACGACTTTTCAGCGGCACGCATTCGTTGCTTGCTTTTCTGAACGCAGGTTCGTAATCTCTGCACTAGGCGAGCAAATGGAATTCAGACTTTGCGATCGCCACAGTATTTGTCGGATGACTAATTAAAGAGGAGCCCGCTCGCAGCGGGAGCCTTGTTAGATAAGTAAACCGGCGTGATGGAAGACCTTTGGGCTTCAGTCACGCCGGTTTTTTTTTTGGCGTTGCAAATTGTCAGGCACGACGAGGCTAATGTAACGCATGGTAATTGAGTCCGTGGTCGCTGGCTGATTCCGGTATCGCCTGAGCAATCGGGCGATTAACAACGAATTTAGGAGTTCATTGATGGCAAAGCTACTTGGAGTGCTGTTTCTGTTGCTGATCTGTGTTGGCGGCGTAGGGCTCTATCGCGGCTGGTTTTCCGTTTCGACAAACAGCGGCGAAGCGGACGATCACAAGGTTGAAGTCAATCTCACCGTAGACAAGGACAAAGCCAAACAGGATGTCGAGACGGTCAAGGACAAGGCCGTGGAACTCACAGAAGACGCTCAGGCGGAAGTCCACAAGCTGGGAGACCAGGCGAAAGAGACATTCAAGAAAGATTAACGCTTCGTCAGGAATGAATTTGAAAGAAGCGGAACGCGTTCGGAGTTTCGCTTGACTAGGAAACGGTCGAAAGTCTTGGCGACTTTCGCTACACCGCGATGACGCTACCGATTTTTGTTCTTTGTCTACAGGAGAATTGAAATGTTGGGAACTGTTCTGATCGTGCTCTTGATTTTGATGCTGTTGGGAGCCGTACCGACATGGCCACACAGCCGGAATTGGGGTTATGCACCAAGCAGTGGTCTGGGCTTGGTCGTTCTGATCCTGGTGATTCTGCTGCTCATGGGACGCCTTCCTTTCTGACGAAGTACTGGGGTTCAATGATTTTGATTTGGCAGAACTCTTGAAAGGATGCAGTCACATGCAAATGAAATAGATTCAAAAATTGGTTGCCCAGCTGAGCGATGATGAAGCCTCGATGCGAGAGAAATCTCGCGAGCAGTTGGTTCAGTTGGGCAACCACGAAGTAACCCGAGAACTGGTGCTGGCACTGATTGATCCGCGAATGCAGGTCCGCTGGGAAGCCGCCAAGGCACTGCAGGCGATTGCTGATCCGCTGTCTGCTGCGGCGTTGATGCATGCTCTGGATGATGAAGACGAAGATGTGCGTTGGGTGGCCGCAGAAGGTCTGATCGCCCTTGGCAGAACGGGATTGCTGACGGTCCTGAGTGGACTGATGAAGCGAGCTGGATCCGTTGCTTTTTGCAGGTCCGCACATCATGTATTCAGCAAATGGCGGACTGATGCAGATGCAATCAACCCGGTACTGGCGGCGCTTGAACAGTTGGATTCCGCGATGACCGACCACCGGCCGCCTTCGAGGCGATGGTTGCGTTGAACCATACATTCGCAGTCGATTCTGGAATTTGCAAAGCATAACCCACACTTCGCAGGATGGCCTTTCCATGCCGTCACCCCAATCTGGACGGCCTAGAAAGGCCGTCCTGCCGGCTTTTGGAAACCGCAGATGCTTGAAGGTAATCGTTAGTGGACGACAGACAACTGCTGATCAGAGAGAAGCAAAATGCGAGTTGGAATTGCCGCAGACCATGGCGGATTCGGACTGAAACAGCAGGTGGCAGAAACGCTGCGGGGCTGGGAATTCGAAGTGGTGGATTTTGGGGCTCACGAACTGAACACCGGTGACGACTATCCGGATTTTGTGATTCCCCTTTGCCGGCTGTCGCGGCTGGCGAGGTTGAACGCGGATTTGCGATTTGCGGCAGCGGCGTCGGTGCGTCCATCGTCGCGAACAAAATTGCCGGCGTGCGAGCAGCGTTGATTCACGATGTCTTTTCTGCTCATCAGGGTGTCGAAGATGACGACATGAATGTCATTTGTCTGGGTGGAAAAGTGATCGGTTCTGCACTCGCCTTGGAACTCATCAAGACGTTTCTGGCAGCTCGTTTCAGCGGGACTGAGCGACACCGACGCCGTTTGGGAAAAGTGGCCGCGTTGGAACACCACAAACCTGACTCGTGAATTCTACGCTTTAGCTCTCAACGAAAAACAAACAACACCGATTGAAAAAGGAAACGAAAATCAGATGCAGTTAGGCATGATCGGATTAGGTCGAATGGGAAGCAACTTGGTGCGGCGTCTGCTTAAAGCCGGACACCACTGCGTGGTTTACGACATCCATGCCGAAGCCGTGCAGGAATTGGCCGGACACGGCGTGGTTGGGACGACGTCGCTGGAAGACTTCGTCAGTAAACTAACAAAGCCGCGCGCCATCTGGATGATGGTGCCTGCGGCGGCCGTTGATCAAACTCTGAAAGAACTCGTGCCACTTCTCCAAAGTGGCGACGCGATCATCGACGGCGGGAACTCGTACTTTCACGATGACGTCCGTCGCAATGCAGAGCTGAAACCGAAAGGCATTTCCTACGTGGACGTCGGAACGAGCGGCGGAGTCTGGGGGGCAGAACGGGGCTATTGCCTGATGATCGGCGGTGACGAAGTCGTCGTGCAACGCCTCGATCCCATCTTTGCATCGCTGGCTCCCAGCATTGCGGCGGCGCCGCGGACGCCCGATCGGGGACAGGTCGGCGGCACTGCGGAACACGGCTATCTGCACTGCGGCCCGAGCGGTGCGGGGCACTTCGTTAAGATGGTGCATAACGGCATCGAGTACGGTCTGATGGCTGCGTATGCTGAAGGATTCAACATCCTTCGCCACGCCAACGTCGGGCAACAGCAGCGAGCCGTCGATGCGGAAACCACTCCGCTGCGACATCCCGAGCTTTACCAATACAACTTGAATCTGGCCGATATCGCCGAAGTCTGGCGACGCGGCAGCGTAATCGCTTCGTGGCTGCTGGATTTGGCTGCCCACTCGCTGCTCGAAAGCCCCGATCTGGCAAAATTCAACGGTCAGGTGTCGGATTCAGGGGAAGGGCGTTGGACGATTGCGGCCGCCATCGACGTATCAGTTCCCGTCCCAGTGCTTAGCGCCGCGCTCTACGAACGATTTAGCTCGCGGGGTCAGGACGACTTCGCCAACAGGATGCTGTCTGCCCTGCGTTACGAGTTCGGTGGCCACTTAGAAAAGTCTGCCAAGACAAAAGAAAGCGACTGATGCCCTATGGGAATTCGGATGCCTTCGCGCTTCAAAAACGCCATTGACAGAGTCCAATGCATAGACGGCAGCAAGAGCTCCGAAATGTCCCCGGGTAGATCAAACACTTTACAATCATAAGTAAGAAAGCAACCATGAAACCGACTCAACAACTTCACGATTTGGGCCAAAGTATCTGGCTCGACAATATCACTCGCACGCTTCTGACAAGCGGGACTCTGCAACGCTACATTCAGGAGTTTGCGGTTACAGGACTGACATCCAACCCCACGATCTTTGATCACGCGATCAGGAACAGCAGCGATTACGACGATGCAATTCGGCAAAAGGTTCAGGCAGAAAAATCGCGAGAGACGATCTTCTTTGAGCTGGCGTTGGAAGACCTGAAACAGGCCGCTGACTTGTTTCGGCCAATACACGACCGAAGCAACGGCGTGGACGGCTGGGTGTCTCTGGAAGTCTCGCCGGAGCTGGCTCACAACGCTGTCAGCACGATCAAGGCGGCCAAAACACTTCACGACCAGGCGCAGCGGCCGAACCTGTTCATCAAAATTCCAGGGACTAAGGAGGGTCTTGTCGCGATCGAAGAATCGATCTTCGCAGGCGTGCCGGTTAACGTGACACTATTGTTCTCTCGTGATCAGTATGTTGCGGCGGCCCAGGCGTATTTGCGAGGCATCGAGCGGCGGATTGCTGGCGGCTTGAATCCTGAAGTCGGCTCAGTGGCGTCCATTTTCATTAGCCGCTGGGACGTGGCCGTCGCGGACAGCGTACCAGCCGAACTGAAGAACGAACTCGGAATCGCTGTGGCGGGACAGACCTACAAGGCTTGCCGAAGCTTGGCCGATTCGCCCAGATGGCAGACCATATTCAACGCCGGAGCCCGCAGTCAGCGACTGCTTTGGGCCAGTACCGGAACCAAGGACCCTAAAGCAGCGGATACACTTTATGTGTCCGCGCTGGCTTCCCCGTCCACCATCAACACGATCCCCGAAGCCACGTTGAACGCATTCGCGGATCACGGGGAACTCGGTGAATCGCTTCCCGAACGAGCGCGCGGCTGCGACCAGATGTTGGCCAAATTCGCCAAAGTCGGAATTGATACCGACGCTCTGGCGACACAACTTCAGGCAGAAGGGGCCCAGGCGTTCGTCAAATCCTGGGCTGCGCTGATGGATTGCATCTCATCCAGATCTCTGGCGCTTGAAAGTGTCGGGTAAATCTAGAATGGTCAAGAGCTTCGACATCACGCATCACTCATGTGTGCGCCGGTTTGCGGTGCCTCAGCTCGATCGATAAACAATGCGGCAAAACACTTTGGCAACACGCAATCCGATCACCGTGCTGGCTAAATTCGATGGGCAAAACTAAAAAACAACACCCCGGAAATGGAAAAGACGTTGGTCCTAATAACGAAGGATGCAGCCAGTTGAAGACAATGACCGAACAGCAACGCAAGGACGAGGCGGCTAAAACCAAATCGCCGAAGCTTGGTATCGTAGAACCGACTTCTAACCAGCCCGTCAACTGGTGGAGTCGCAAGTCGTTGGTCATCGCGGCGTTTGCCATATCTGCCATTGTTCTGCATCTGGTGCTGCGATTTGGATTCCAGACCACAGCTGTGGTCCGCGATATTCCACTGCTGGTGACGTTGGTGCTTGGCGGCTTACCGATGCTCTACGACTTACTGCGAAAACTTTTCAAACGCGAATTTGGCTCGGACTTATTGGGCGGAATATCGATCATCACTTCGGTGCTGCTGGGCGAATATCTTGCTGGATCGATCATAGTTTTGATGCTCTCCGGCGGCGAGGCTCTGGAGTCGTATGCGCTTCGCAGTGCGTCGTCTGTACTGGCGGCGCTTGCCAAACGGATGCCGTCGGTCGCCCATAGAAAACGTGGCTCCAAAATCGTGGATATCGATCTGCACGAGGTTGCGATCGACGACACGCTGGTGATCTTTCCGCACGACAGTTGCCCCGTGGATGGAGTGGTCGTCGAAGGCCGTGGCGTGATGGATGAATCGTATCTGACTGGCGAGCCATTTCAGATCACTAAGACATCGGGTTCCAAAGTGGTCTCGGGGGCGATCAATGGCGAAACGGCTTTGACCATTCGCGCGACTCAGCTCGCTGCCGATTCTCGCTACGCCAGGATTATGGAAGTGATGCGTGAATCCGAATCGAAACGGCCACAGTTGCAGCGGCTAGGTGATCGCTTGGGAGCGATCTACACGCCGGTGGCGTTGGCGATTGCTTGTCTTGCCTGGGCAAACATTGGTGAAGCAACTCGGTTTCTGTCGGTGCTGGTGATCGCGACGCCGTGTCCGCTGCTGATCGGGATTCCGGTGGCGATCATCGGTTTCATCTCGCTGTGTGCTCGACGTGCGATCATCGTCAAGAGTCCCATCGTGCTGGAGCAAATCGCGACCTGTCGCACTGCGATTTTCGATAAGACCGGCACGCTGACTTACGGTGAGCCCACGCTGACGGAACAGTTGGTTGCTCCAGGGTTTGAGCAGAAAGATGTGTTGACGCTGGTGGCAGGCCTGGAGCGTTATTCGAAACATCCGTTGGCGAACGCCATCCTTGCCGCTGCGAGTCAAGCGGGCATCGTGCTGCCCGAAGCGACCGATATTAGCGAGCAACCGGGCAAAGGATTGGTGGGCACCGTTTCCGGTCATTCGCTGCAAGTCACCAGTCGCAATAAACTGGCTGAGCAAAACATTCCCGGCGCTGATCAAATTCCGGCAGTCGCCGGGGGACTGGAGTGCGTGATCGTGATCGACAATCGTTACGCCGCCGCCTTGCGATTCCGCGATGCTCCGCGTTCCGACAGCCGTTCTTTCGTGCAACATCTCGCTCCACGGCATCAATTTAAGCGTGTGATGATTCTGTCCGGTGATCGCGAATCGGAGGTGCGCTACCTGGCCGACCAGGTCGGAATCACCGAGTTGTTCGCAGAGCAGAGTCCGGAACAAAAACTGGCCATTGTTCGCAAGGAAACAGTGAAGGCGAAGACGCTGTACGTAGGAGACGGCATCAATGATGCGCCCGCCATGATGGCCGCGACGGTTGGCATGGCGATCGGACAAAACAGTGACGTGACCGCTGAAGCCGCCGGCGTGGTCATCATGGATAACTCGCTGACGAAGGTTGACGAGTTCATGCATATCAGCCGCCGCATGCGAACGATCGCGCTTCAGAGTGCCGTCGGAGGCATGGCGTTGAGCGTGATCGGAATGGGATTCGCCTCGGCGGGATATTTGACGCCGGTCGCAGGTGCCATCCTGCAGGAAGTCATCGACGTCGCCGCGGTCCTGAACGCTTTACGAGCTGCTTTTCCTCCCAAAGTAATCCATGATCTTTAGCACGTTCGGCTCACCTCGTTTAACCGCGTGCCACATGTTCGTCGCCAGTGATCGTCCGCGAGCTGCGGTTGGAGGTGACATACGTCTCTTGCGGAATCGGCACCGCCGACAATCACGATACGGGGTTGAGTGGGCGAGTGGGCTTTTTAATTACTGGATTCCAACAACGTCGAAACCGCAGTGAGTTCAGCATGACATTTTGCATCGGCATCAAGGTTCGTGACGGAGTCGTCGCTCTCGCAGACACGCGGATCGTGCGCGGCAGCGAACAGGCCAATAAGCAAAAGCTGGCTGAATTCCAGCACAATGGCCAGAGTCTGTTCACGATGACCAGCGGGCTGCGTTCGGTTCGTGACAAAACGATTATCTATCTTGAAGAATCGCTGCGCAATGAATCGCTGCAGAATGAATCGCAAGGGGGTTCGCAGGGCGTTGATCGCTTGTACAAATTGGTCAATCGGTTTGGCGAACAATTGCGTCGGGTAAAGGCCGAAGACGGCGATGCCCTGCAATCGACCAACCACAAATTCAATTCCCACGCGATCATCGGCGGTCGACTGGCGGCCGACATTGGTCCTCAGTTGTTCTACGTGTATCCGGAGGGCAACTGGATCGAAGCCGCCGAGGACGCTCCGTATTTTGTGATTGGTCGCACGTACTATGGTAAACCGATTCTGGATCGTCTGCTGACGTTCGAAACACCCCTTCGATTCGCCATCGGGCTGGCCCTGCTGGCCTTTGATGCCACTCGGACCAGCGTCACGGATGTCGACTATCCCATTGATGTGGCTGTCCTTTCAAGCCAATCCAATTTTCCGACGTTCCGTCGCTACACCGAAGCCGACCTGGCAACCGCGACATCCTGGTGGTCCCGCACCCTGTACAATGCACTCAACGAAATGCCGATGGACTGGGCCAACGATTTGACCAGTGAGCCATAACGCAATGGCCAAAGCCCCGAATAGGCAACGCCTGCTAGGACTTCGTAGCGGAATTCGTCAAGAATTTCGATGTCTTCAGAACGCTCGCTCGAAAGTCTTGACGACTTCCGCTACCTCCGCAGCGCACGCATTTCCACCTTGCTCTTTTGAATCTGGTTGCTACAGTGAACCGACGAGTTGGGAATTGTTCAGGCAGATGCAACTCAACAACACATTCGGATGACAATGTAAAGCACAGCCCGTAATCGTTCGGAAGGTGCGTTGCTCAGTAAGCCGACGAGGTGAAGTTCCTTAGAAGAACTCCGCCACGTCGGCTTTTTTTTATGGCCGTCGCGGAATCCGTACTCGCGTTACCGGTGCCCGTTACGAATTCACCAACGCAACATTCAATCCCCCCCCCCAAAAAAAAGGAGACATGCCATGGCCGTTGAACTGCACGAGGAAGCGGACGGAAAGATTGTGATACTGAATCTGAGCGGAAAACTCGCGAAAGAAGACTACGCGCACTTCACCCCCGAAGTGGAGCGGGCCGTTAATGCGCACGGGAAGGTGCGAATGCTGGTCCGAATGCACGACTTCCATGGCTGGAGTTTGGGCGCGGTCTGGTAAGACACGAAATTTGGCCTGCATCACTTCTCAGACATCGAGCGGCTGGCTCTTGTCGGCGACAAACGCTGGGAAGCGGGAATGGCTGTGTTCTGCAAACCATTCACGAAGGCCACCGTCCGCTACTTTGACGAGACCAAAGCTGACGAAGCCACCACGTGGATTCACGACGGGATTGCAGCCGAAGCAACGTGATGTCGCTGGCTTCGAACCTCAGGGGACAGTTTCTCACGGTCGACCGCAGTACCGAATCACACGGTGGCCGTCGGATCTCGAAATCACACGTTAAGCAGGAAGGCCTAATCATGTCCGCGACTTTGGAATCAACAACGCTCTCCCCGGAATTGCTCCATCAGGTTGACGCCTATTGGCGGGCCGCCAACTATTTGTCGGTCGGCCAGATTTACCTCTACGACAATCCGCTGCTCAAACGACCGCTGAAGCTGGCAGACGTCAAGCGCATGTTGCTGGGGCACTGGGGGACGACGCCGGGGCAGAACTTTATCTATGCGCATTTGAACCGGATCATCAAACAATACGACCTGAATATGATTTACGTTTCCGGCCCTGGGCACGGCGGCCCGGCCGTTGTTGCGAACACGTATCTCGAAGGCACGTACAGCGAAATCTATCCCGACATCAGTCAGGACGAAGCGGGCCTGCAGAAGCTGTTTCTCCAGTTCTCGTTTCCCGGCGGCATTCCCAGCCACGCGTCGCCCGAGTGTCCCGGTTCGATTCACGAAGGCGGCGAACTGGGTTATTCGCTGAGTCATTCGTTTGGAGCGGTGTTTGATAATCCGGATCTTGTGGTGGCTTGTGTTGTCGGTGATGGCGAAGCGGAAACTGGCCCATTGGCGACGGCATGGCATTCCAACAAGTTTCTCAACCCGGTCACCGATGGTGTCGTCCTGCCGATTCTGCATCTCAACGGCTACAAGATCTCCAACCCAACTGTCCTCGCGCGCATTGAGCACGAAGAACTGGAACAGTTGCTGCGAGGCTACGGATGGACGCCGTATTTCGTCGAAGGCGACGACCCCGAACTCATGCACGAAGCGATGGCCGCGACGCTCGATAAGGCGATGGAGCAGATCAAACACATTCATCATGGAGCTCGCATCAACTGTAATGTGACTCGCCCGCGCTGGCCGATGATCGTTCTTAAATCACCCAATGGCTGGACCGGGCCCAAGGTTGTTGATGGTCAGCAAATTGAAGGCACGTTTCGAGCTCATCAGGTGCCGCTGTCCGATCCCGCGACTCATCCCGAACACTTGCAACTGCTGGAAGACTGGCTGCGAAGTTATCGCCCGGAGGAACTGTTCGACGACACGGGACGACTGATTCCCGAACTGGCGGAATTGGCACCACAGGGCAATCGCCGTATGGGAGCGAATCATCATGCCAACGGCGGCATCCTGTTGCGAAATCTGCAGATGCCGGACTTTCGTGACTATGCGGCGGCCGTGCCTGTGCCGGGATCGCCAGGCATTGGCGACACGCGAGTGCTCGGGCCCTTTCTGCGAGACGTCGCCAAACTGAATTTTCCACAGCGGAATTTTCGCATCTTTGGACCCGATGAAACGCTGTCCAACGGCCTCGGAGCTGTCTTTGAATCGACCAATCGACAGTGGGACGCTGCGACAGAAGAGCACGATCAATGGCTCGCACCCAGCGGTCAGGTGCTCGATTCGATGCTCAGCGAACACCAGTGCGAAGGCTGGCTGGAAGGTTATCTGCTGACGGGTCGGCATGGACTTTTCAACTGCTACGAAGCCTTCATTCACATCATCGATTCGATGTTTAATCAGCACGCCAAATGGCTGAAGGTCTGTGCTGGCCTGCCGTGGCGGCGAGACATTGCGTCTCTGAACTATCTGCTTGCGTCGCATGTGTGGCGTCAGGATCACAACGGTTTCACTCACCAGGATCCCGGCTTCATCGATCAGGTTGTGAATAAGAAGGCGTCCGTTGTGCGGACGTACTTTCCGCCGGATGCCAACTGCCTGCTGTCAGTGATGGACCACTGCCTGCGCAGCCGCAACTATGTCAACGTGGTCGTCGCGGGCAAGCATCCAGCCCCGCAGTGGCTGACGATGGACGCGGCCGTTGAACACTGCACGGCGGGCATCGGCATCTGGGATTGGGCCAGCAACACCAATGGCGGCGAACCTGATGTTGTGATGGCCTGCTGCGGTGATGTGCCGACGCTGGAGACACTCGCCGCCGTCAGCATCATGCGTGAGCATCTGCCGGAGTTGAAAATTCGCGTCGTGAACGTCGTCGATCTGATGAAGCTGCAACCAGAGAGCGAACATCCGCACGGCTTGAGCGACGAAGCCTTCGATGCGCTGTTTACGAAAGACAAGCACGTCATCTTTGCTTACCACGCGTATCCTTGGCTGATTCACCGGCTGACCTATCGCCGCACGAACCACCACAACATTCACGTTCGAGGCTACAAGGAAGAAGGCACGATTACCACGCCGTTCGACATGACGGTACTGAATGATCTGGACCGTTTCCACCTGGTGATGGACACCATCGACCGCCTGCCGCAGACCGGCGACGCAGGTGTTCGCCTGAAAAAGCAACTCACCGCGAAGCTCATCGAGCATCGTCAGTACATCAACAAGCACGGCCAGGACATGCCGGAAATTCGCAACTGGAAATGGTCAACGACAGCAAAATAATTCAACGATGCAGCAGTTGTCCCACGCCGCCGGAAATGAGCGTCTCCGCATCGGCAATGCTGCGAGGTGTCGCCATTCCGCCGGGGCTGGCGAGGTATGTTGGTGTCCAGACGGCAGCGAACTTGTCATTCGATTGACTGCAGTCTCGGTGCGTTGGCTTCCCAGCCGTTGCGACCGAAGTCGCTTTGAGTCGCACCGGCGGCAACCACCAAGTTCAAATCGAACGATACCCGCTTGCTCTTTTGAATCTGGTTGCTACAGTGAACCGACGAGTTGCGAATTGTTCAGGCAGATGCAACTCAACAACACATTCGGATGACAATGTAAAGCACAGCCCGTATTCATTCGGGAGGTGTGTTGCTCAGTAAGCCGACGTGGTGAAGTTCCTTGGAGGGAACTCCGCCACGTCGGCTTTTTTCGTGGCCGTCACGGAATCCGTATTCGCGGTACCGGTGTCCTTTACCAATTCGACAACGCGAGATCCATTACCCCGCCCATCCCCAAGAAGGAGTCAGGTCATGCCCGTCAAGCTGCACGAAGAAGCCGGAGGAAGGATTGTGATCCTGAACCTGAGCGGGAAGATCGCGACGGAAGACTACGAGCACTTCATCCCGGAGGTGGAACGGGCCGTTAAGGTCCACGGCAAAGCCCGGTTGCTGGTCCGAATGCACGACTTCCATGGCTGGACCTTGGGGGCCGCTTTGAAAGATAAGCAATTCGGCCTGCAACACTTATCGGACATCGAGCGGCTGGCCCTTGTCGGTGAAACGCGATGGGAGGTGGGAATGGCCCTATTCTGCAAACCATTCACCAACGCCAAGGTCCGGTACTTCGACGAGACCAAGGCCGACGAAGCGACGACGTGGATTCACGAAGGGATCACGGAAGTGACTTCACCATAAACATGGGCGACTATGAATCACGCACCAATAATGAGGAGAAAAGACTTATGTCTGAGTTGGATGAACCGACAAGAGATGAACCGACAAGAGACGTACAGGACGGGTTGAACGAAGTGTTAGAGAAAATTCGGCTGACGTTCAAGAAGTTCAAACAAGGTTCCGTTTTGATGCTCATCGCAGCATTTGTAGTGCTGTGGACCTTCTGGACAGCCTGGTTTACCGTCCAACCGGAAGAGACCGGTGTCGTGCAGCGTTTCGGAAAAGTCATGCGCACTGCCAGTCCGGGCCTGCATTTCAAAATCCCGTTGGGTATTGAAACGGCTCGTATGGTGCCCACCGCCCGCGTGCTCAAAGAGGAGTTTGGCTTCCGGACCGTGGCCAGTGTGCCCGGCCAGAAGACGCGATACGAACCGGGTGATGCGTACATGGATGAGTCGTTGATGTTGACCGGCGATCTGAATGTCATCAATGTTCAGTGGATCATCCAATACCGCATCGAAGATCCGATACGCTACCTATTCAAGGTCCGCGATACGCCGAAAACCATCCGCGACACCACCGAGGCGGTCATGCGCCGGGCGGTCGGTAACCGACTTGGCAGTGACGTGTTGACGACCGGACGGGTGGCCGTGTCCTCGGAAGCAAAAGAGGAAATCCAGAAGATCCTGACGG
>JBDNHJ010000422.1:0-16044 GCA_041688835.1 Fuerstiella sp. | reverse complement strand
TCATAGTTCGGGTACCGGATGTATCGCCTGCCCGTGTGATTGCCCCGGTGGCATCATTGCGGACAATCGATTTCCAATTTACGACCCGAAGCCCGTTGTCCGATTCGATATGTCGCAGGCTCCAGCACCGGGAACTCAGGTCTACGTGCGAATTCGCCCAATTTCATCGACCAAGGGTTACGAATCAGAAGCTATCGCGAAATGAAGAATTTGTTCCCACAGCGTGGCCGCATCCGTTCTGCCAGCCTGTGTTGCCTGACGGCAATTGTGGCGTTCAGTATTGTTGTCAACGTTGCCACTGCGGACGACGACTCCGGTGTGCCGGCGCACGACGAATACATTTACATGATTCGTTTTTCGCCGGACGGCAAGGCCATGGCAACGGCTGCGGGAGACAACACGGCCATCATTTGGAGTTGGCCGAAGCTGCAACAGCAGCACGTTCTGAAGCAGGATTCCGCCGTGTACGCGGCGGTGTTCAGTCCTGATTCTCAGCAGGTGGCGACCGCTAATGGAGACGGCGTCGTCACGCTGTGGAACGCCGCTGCTGGACAGTTGCAACAGCAGAACAAGCAGCACGCTGATGCGATCTATTGCGTCGATTATTCGCGCGATGGTTCGCAACTGGCCAGCATCGGCGGACACGGACGCAAGGGCGATACGACTTGCCGAATCTGGGCGGTGGATAATCTGACTGTCGCCGGCAGTTTTTGCCAACACGAACGTCCGGCGTATGGAGTCCGGTTTGCGAGCAACGGCACAGACGTGATCACTTCAGGAGGCGACAAGCAGATTTTCGTCCATAGGCTTTCGGGTGGCGAGCCAAAAACGCTGACTGGACACACCAGCGATGTTTATCGTTTTGACATCTCGCCCGATGGAAAGTTTCTGGCATCCACAAGCCAGGACTGCAGTGTTCGGATTTGGAATCTGCACACGGGCAAGGTGATTGCATTATTGGAAGATAGCAAAGACCCGACCTACGACGTGGCGTATTCATTGGACGGCAAGCAACTGGCCGTGGCCGGTGACGACGGCAATGTGCGAGTTTGGCGAACCGCTGACTATCAGCTCACCGATACCAAAAAACTGGCCTCCGAAGGTCTGTATGCGGTGGCGTGGACACCCGATCAGCAGCGGATCGTGGCCGCCGGAGTCGATGGTAAGTTATATTTCACCAAACCGTAGCCACTGAACAATTGTCAGACTCAGGTTGAGACAGCCCGAATGGCCAGTCAGCGACCGAACGCGATCGCTTGGATTCAGGCTTCGCTGGCCGCATTTTGTGACGCAGTTTGTTTCTCCATGCGGATGATTATCAAAAGGTATGCCACAAAGCTCAGCGGCCAATAGACGAAGCTGACAAGAAGTGCGAGGCAAACAGCGACGCCACGCGATTTGAAACGCTCATGAGCATCGATGTAGACGTGCAGTCCAGATCCGATGCAGATCACAATCGTCAGCAGGCTGATCGGTATCCACAACCATAGCAGCAGGAGTTCACTAAGGTCTGGCATCGACATCGAAAGTCCTCCGGTCAACATAACAGGCAATATCTTAAACGCAGCGTCAGAATCAGCCCGCGAAAGATCACTGAACAAAATTTCAGTCTAACCGATTCTTTGCGCTGTGTGCATTGAATCACGAATAACGACGAGAATTCGGTGACTCTGCAGCAACCTTTGCCTTCAACATTGCAGAGTCGACTTCCGCCCGTAGAATCGCGGATTCTAAATTCTTCGTCTATTTTGCTGAGTAAAAGTCCGTATGCAGGAAGCCATTCGTAAGGCCAAAGTTCTGATTGAAGCTCTCGGCTGGATTCAGAAATTCAAAGGGCGGTATGTCGTTGTTAAGCTGGGCGGCAGTACGCTGGACCAGCCAGAAGCGGTCGATAGCCTGCTGACTGACATCGTGTTTATGGCCTCCGTCGGCATGAAACCGGTGGTGGTCCACGGCGGTGGCAAGGCCATCAGTGCGGCGATGAAAGATGCCGGCATTGTGCCTCGATTTGTTGAAGGGCGGCGCTACACCGATCCGCAAACCTTGGACATCGCATCGAATGTCTTGTTGCGAAAAATCTCAGCCGGGATTGTGGACGCACTGCGTAAGAAAGGCGCGACGGCGACGGCCCTGCATTTCGAATCTGAAAATGTCTTGATCGCCGAAAAGCTGACACTCACCGCAGACGACGGCAGCCAGGTTGATCTGGGGCACGTGGGACATGTCACCAAAGTCCACAACGATGTGCTGCGGCGGATTTGTTCGACCGGCACAATCCCGATCATTCCGTGCATCGCGTTGGACGAAAACGGACATCGCTACAACGTCAACGCCGACACCGCCGCCGCCGCGGTCGCTCAAGCGTTAAACGTTGAGAAGCTGGTGTTCCTGAGCGACATCCCCGGCATCCTGACTGACATCAACGATCCGAATTCTCGAATCGCCCACATCAATGCCAGCAAGGTCCGGCAGCTGATTGCTGACGGCGTGATTTCTGGAGGCATGGTTCCGAAAGTCGAAGCCGCACTGGCCGCACTGGATGCCGGCGTCACCAAAGTTCACATTGTGGACGCCTCCATGCCACATTCTGTGCTGCTGGAAATCTATTCCAACGTCGGTGTCGGCACAGAAATTGTGCGCGGTTAACCCTGCACCTTGGTCAGCTTCGCGATGGCGTAGCCTAGGACGTCGTCGTTGGCGGCGGCGGATTGTTCGAGCTCTTCCAGCATGCCGAGTTTCACGCACAGTTGACTGAATGAAAAGCCGTTGGGGTCTTCCATTTTTCCCACGAAGTCAATCGTGTCCTGCAGGACATCTTTGACACGATCGACGCGCTGAGCCAGATCTAGCAGCACGAAGGCGATCAGACGCTGATCGGGTTCATCTGGTTCGTCGCGCAGGCGTTTCGTAAACCATGCCAAAGCGGCATCAACGTTGTCGCCCGCTAAAGCACTCAAGAAAAAGTGGTGAGCTGTGTAGTATTGGTCGAACGGAACGTCGCCCGGATACTGCAGTTGAGCCGCCAGCTTGCTGCCGTATTCGCAGAGTTCGATGGCCAGTCGCAGTTCGGGGTCTGCGGCATGCAGAGTTCGCGCGAACCCGACGGTGGAATGCAGGTGCGACACGTCGATGTGATAGTTGCCTTCGGCGAACAGCCAATCACGCGTGGTGATCAATTCTCGAATCGACGCGTTCGGCGACAGCACGGGCATTCGAGCTTCCACTTCGCGGCGAATGGAAGCCTGCAGGTCTTCGTAGATCGTGCGCACCATCATCGCGCCAGCTGTGCGGCGTTGAGGCGCCGTCATTTGTTGCTGCAGTTGACTGAAGGCGGTGACGGTGTTGCAGGTTCCGTGAGTCTTCAGGAGGAATTCCAGTCCGCGAGTCACGTGGGCGCCTTCGTACAATGCGACATTCATTAGCTGGTCGAAGGCTTCGTCAGGTTCGCGGGGGACTTTGATTTTTTCGATGAAGGCTTCGACAGGTTCTGGTTCTCCGATGGTGCGGAAATACGCCCAAGCATCGGTGACGTTGTTGTCTTCCAAAAACAAATGGCCGACTTCACGTGCCGCCACCACATAGGCTTCGCGAAAGGCGGCCTGCTGATCTGCGGGAACGTTTTCCAAAGACGTGGGCTGCGTCACTGGCAGCCCCATCTGTGTGCGCGCCTGCAACAGCTTGGCATCGAACAGTCGATGAAAGTCCTTTTCGGCCACCAGCGTTTGCAGCAACGCTTTCAGGATATCGTCAGCGGTCGGGCTGTCTGGCAAAGCCCCTTTCATGGTGTCGATACGAGTTGTGGTCGAGGCTGAAGTGTTCATGAAGTGCTTGTGTTGTGTTGATGTTGTCCTGAATTTGTGATTCACCGAACCGCCGCCCGGCCGCGAAGAAATTCAATTATACGCAGGTCGACGCCGAAAGAAAGCGGCCGCGAATGCGTTGTCGCGTTCAGCAGCCGTTTTCGATCAGGCTTGTAGCTCGGTGGTCTCCACCGTGATTTCTCGGCGGAGACCGCCGAGCTACAAAAGTAAAACTCCAATCCTTAAACATGATAGACCACTAAGGACAGCCGGAAATTTCAGTGGCGGTGTTATCGTATCGGCGGCAGGATGCCGCCGTGAATCGCGGCGGCAGGATGCCGCCGATACGTCAGTTATTGTTCCGATGGTCCTAACGCGTCGTTTCGAACAGTCCGTACGTATCCGCAAGCGGGGAGTTTGTTCTCTTTCTCTGGATTGGAAATCGCGGCCGACTTGGAAAAGGCCGTAAAAATCTGGCAATTCTCATTGGCCGGGGCCAATCTGCGACAAGGATGGCACCGTCGGTCTCAGAAACCGGTCACCGGGCGAATTCGTTGGCCGGGAGATGCAATTTTGCGAGAATGCGTTAGAATCCACGCGCAACACTCAGAGGTAAGTTGAACACCTCACCGCTTCAGCGTCCGCCAGCCGACGCTTTCTTTGTTGCATCGCTTTATCATGTTTACCGGTCTCGTTGAAGGACAGGGCACAGTCAGGATCCTCAAACAGGAGCCCGCTGGTCTGCGCCTCACGATTGTTCCCGCCGACAACTGCTTCGCACTCACCGACGTCGCCATCGGGGACAGCATTTCGAATTCCGGCTGCTGCCTGACGGTGGTCAAGATCTCTGACGACGGCATTGATTTCGAAGCTGGCGAAGAGACGCTGGCCAAAACCAGTCTGGGCGACTTGGTCGAAGGCAGCCAAGTGAATCTCGAACGATCGCTGGCCGTGGGAGCTCGCCTCGGCGGCCATTTTGTGCAGGGACATGTCGATGGTGTGGGCACAGTGGATCAGATCGACCGCAGCGACAAGTGGATCGATATGTGGTTTCGCGTGCCGAAAAACATGACCGCGTTGATGGTGCCGAAGGGCTCAATCGCGATCGACGGCATCAGCCTGACACTGGTCAATGTGGAAGACGATCGCTTCTCAGTCGCGTTGATTCCGCACACTCTGGAAGTCACCACGCTCGGCCAACGCAATGTGGGCGACCGCATCAACATCGAACTCGATATTCTAGGCAAGTATGTCGCCAAACTGTTAAGCGGAGAAAGCAGCGGCAGCATCTACGATTTCCGTTAAATCACGCAACAACTTGTTCCTCCACTGAACACTGAACACTGAAAAAGACAGATCCTCGTGAAAGACCGCAGCCGGCAAACTCGATCCTACCTGATGGAACTCTTCCAGCAGCACGGATTCAATCCGCGATCTGATCTCGGCCAGAACTTTCTGATCGACATCAATCTGATCGAATACGCGGTTCGAGCAGCAGAACTGTGTAAAGACGACTTGGTGTTGGAAGTCGGTCCCGGCACCGGCGGCATGACGACGTTTTTGTCGGAAGAAGCGGGTCGCGTCATCAGTGTGGAAGTCGACAGCAACATGTTTGCTCTTGCGACGAAGGCGACGGAACATTGCGAAAACGTCACGGTTCTGCATCGCGACATTCTGAAGAACAAGAACACGTTGGCTCCGGAAATTACGCAGTTACTGCATTTCGAGCTGGCGAATCGCCCCGGCAGTGTCCTGAAGCTGGTGGCGAACCTGCCGTACAGCGTGGCGACGCCTGTGATGTCGAATCTGGTGGCGTCTGATCTGCCTTGGCAGCGGATGGTGTGTACGATTCAGCTGGAACTGGGCGAAAAGATGATCGCCGAACCGGGCAGTTCCAACTACGGCGCGTTGTCGGTTTGGTTGCAGGCCCAATGCAGCGTGAAGATTTTGCGGCGACTGGGCCCGAAGGTCTTCTGGCCACGCCCCAAAGTGAATTCCGCGATTGTGAGCATTTGGCGGCACGACGGACGAGGTTCACGCATTGACGACAAGCCGTTCTTTCTGGATTTTCTGCGACGGTTGTTTCATCAACGCCGCAAGTTGCTGCGTCGCGTGTTAGTCGGAATGTACAGCAAGCAGCTGACGAAGGCCCAGGTGGACGAGTTGCTGGAAGAACTGGGACACACAGAAGATATTCGAGCGGAAACACTGGATGTGCTCACGTTGGTAAAACTGGGCAATCGATTCGGCGCGGCGGTGACGACGGAGACTTAGAAGCGCAAGAACCGGGGCTAGCGCCCAAACGGCTGACAACAACAACACGAACAAAGGAAGCGACACCAAATGCTCGACCGCATTGCCTACAAGGGACTCACATTCGACGACGTTCTGCTGGAACCGGGTTACAGCGAATACGTGCCGAGCGACGTCGATCTGGGATCCATGTTGACTCGCAACATTCCGCTGCATGTGCCCATCATCAGCAGCCCGATGGATACGGTGACGGAAAGCGACATGGCCATCGCGATGGCACAAATTGGTGGCATCGGCATCATTCATAAGAATATGTCGATCGAACAGCAGGCGATGCAGGTCGACAGCGTAAAACGCAGTGAACATGGTGTGATTGTCGACCCAGTGACGCTGCCGCCAGATACCACTGTCGGCGAAGCGGCGGCCATCATGGATCAGCGCAACATCGGCGGCGTGCCGATTACGGTGGACGGAAAACTGGTCGGCATTTTAACTCGCCGCGACCTGCGGTTCTTAGAATCCAAAGATCGGCCTGTCGCGGAAGTCATGACCAAGCACAATCTGGTGACTGCGCCGGAGAATACCAGTCTTGAAGAAGCAGAACGGATTCTGCTGCAAAACAGGGTCGAGAAATTGTTGCTGGTAGACGATCAATACCAACTGAGAGGCTTGATTACGATCAAGGATATCGACAAAAACGTGCAGTTTCCGCAGGCGTCGAAAGATTCGCGCGGAAGATTGCGGGTTGGTGCGGCGGTCGGTGTGCATGATCTTGAACGAGTAGCACAGTTAGTGGACAAAGGTGTCGATGTATTAGTTGTGGATAGTGCTCACGGGCACTCTCGTAACGTGATCGAAACCATTCAGGCGATAAAAAAACAATTTACAATCGATGTCATCGCCGGAAACGTGGCGACGGCAGAAGGTGCGAAAGCTTTGGCGGATGCTGGAGCCGACGCGGTGAAAGTGGGGATTGGACCGGGCTCGATTTGCACCACGCGAATCATTTCCGGCATCGGTGTCCCACAACTCACAGCCATCGCCAATGCGGCGAAGGGGTTGGCAGGGTCGGGAGTTCCGATCATTGCCGACGGCGGCATTCGGTTTAGTGGAGATATGACGAAAGCATTCGCAGCAGGAGCTTGGTCAGTCATGATCGGTGGCTTGCTGGCGGGTGTTGATGAAAGCCCTGGTGAGATGATTCTTTATCAGGGACGGAGTTTCAAACGATACCGTGGCATGGGATCGTTGGGAGCTATGGTGAAGGGCAGCAGCGAACGATATCGGCAGGGAAAAACTGACGGTAACGATACTTCAAAGCTGGTTCCAGAAGGGGTGGAAGGTCGAGTCGCGTACAAAGGGGCGTTACATCCGGTGGTTTATCAACTCACCGGTGGACTGCGATCTGGTATGGGATATGTCGGCGTTGCATCGATCAAGGATTTGCGCACGAAGGCTCGGTTTATCGAGATTTCTGCCGCGTCGGTTAGGGAAAACCATCCTCATGACATCGCGATTACTCAAGAAGCACCGAATTATTCGGTCGAACATTCAGCAGACAATCACAGCTAGTGCGCTGTTGAGCACGCTTGTGTGCGCCTTGACAGCGGCAACGGCAGCGGCCGCCGCAGACGACGGTGCGATCAGCCTGCGTCGTGTGCAGCGGGAACCCGTGGTGACGCAGCCAGAACTTCAGCTGCCAGAAGCACCAACCATAAAATGGGACAACGCAGCGCCGGATGCCGCGCGGTTGTTGTTGCTGGATCTGCGCAGCGGACGTCAGCCTGTCAACAACGCTGCTGCGAATGTTCCGCCGGCAGTGCCCGCTGTTCCAAGTCAGTCCGCATTGCGTTCAGCCACCGCACCAGCTGCGACTGTGTCGGCTGCCGAGCAAGGAATGCGACTGAACAATATCCTGCTGACGTCCGGTGCCGACGAAGCTGGCACGATTACCATTCCAAACCTGCTGCCTCAATCAGACGTTTCACCACCCGGCGTCCCGCATTCGATGCTGTTGCCAACGCCTGCCGCAGTCGTCGTTGACTCGCCACCTGTGATGCAAAATTCCGTGAAACGTGTTCGTACCACTCGACGCGGCATCACCAAGTTTTTCGACTGGGGTAACACGGTCACCATCTTCAATAGCAAAAGAGGCACCAGCCGAACGCGGGGACGCCTGATTGACTTCTACGATCCAGCAGACGAACTGCCTGATGTCGACGACTACGACATGCCAATTCTGCTGGTTGCCGCTCAGGAACCGAAAGCTCCAGAGGACGAAGCCGACGACAAGGACGAAGCCAACGACGATCAATACGTTGCAAAAGAGGATGAAGCGGATCGCTTGCTGAAACGCAAGTTGACCGACATTCGACCCACTTTATCCTATGCGTGGGGCGACAAAGACGAAGACGATCTGCCAACCGACTTCTACAAACAGATGGACAACGGCGAATACATGGTCAGCATTGCACCACGCACCGTGTTGCAATGGGAACCCACCAATTTGTGGTACTATCCGCTATACTTCGAAGATCCAGGCTTAGAACGATACGGCCACACGCGTCGTGACTGGGTTCAGCCGTTTGTGTCGACAGGCCGGTTCTTCGGTCAGGTAGCAACACTGCCCTACCAAATGGCCTTGCATCCTCCAAAGTGCCCCGAATACGCGCTGGGTTACTATCAGCCAGGCGAATGGGCTCCCAAAAAGAGATACCAAGTTCCGTTTAACGAAGAAGCCACGGCGACCCAGTTTCTATGGATGGCCGGACTCATCCTGTTGATTCCGTAGTCCGACGTTGTTTCGTTGGCCGCTGTTCCGTTGGCCGCTGGCGCTAGCCCCGGTTCTCCTGCGCATGAACCGAGGCTAGCGCCAACGGCCAACAACTGCACGGCCCACAACATCACGGCGTGCCGGTGCATCAGTCGTGTACTTGGCACACGGGGCAGGCAAACACGTTGCGGCTTGCCAGTTTCCACGTTGCAATGGGGGCTTCGCAGCGGCTGCAAAACTGCTTTTTGTAGACCAGCAGTCGTTCACTTCGATTCATGCGGCTGCGCGGCTTGCCGACATCTTTGGGGTCCGCGATGATGATGCGGTTGTATCGCTTGCCGATTTTCAGCAGGTCGGTAGTCAGCTTCCACAGGCGATCGAATTCAGCGCGAGACAACGTGTTGCTTTTGCGTTCCGGATGGATGTTAAGCAGATGCAAAACTTCCGATCGATAAACGTTGCCGACTCCGGCGATCACGCTTTGATTCATCAACAACGTGCCAATTGGAGAACGGCTGCGGCGGATTTTTCCCCACGCTCTATCGGGATCTGCGTCATCACGCAGAGGATCTGTTCCCAGTCGATCCAGTAGCAGGCTGACCTCGGCTTTGGTCATGACCTCGCAAGCGGTGGGGCCGTTGAGATCGAAGGCATGCGCGTCTCCGACGACTCGTAACCGAACGGCTCCGCGAGGTTCCGGGGGTGGCGATGAATGACGGCGGAATTTGCCGTACAGTCCCAAATGAATATGCAGCAGCTTGCCATCCCAATCGTACAGCAGATGTTTTCCATGTGCGTCGATGTGAACAAGTTGTCGCCCCGACAGCGTTTTGGCTCCGGATTCGAATCGGCCCTGAGGAGAAGAAACCTGTAGGATCTGCCCCCCAAAGTCTCGGTTGTGGTCAGCTGCAATCCGGTGAATTGTGTGGCCTTCGGGCACGGGAATCTCACTTGTTCTTAGCAGATGATGGGCACCTACGGTTCGACTAAAAAACGCACGGCGTGTTATAGACCCTGAGATCACAATGGCAGCTCGAAAAAGAACGTTTTGATACGACTGGCTGCTGACTCCGATAAAGTTTCTGGCCTCGCACTTCAGACTCAATGTCAAGATACCTGAAACCCATTAACGCACCCCACTCCGACGTCCCTGATCGGAACAGTTAACACGGCACTGGTTTCTGTGTATCATACGATTAAGAATAGACGAACCACATTCAGACCAACTATCTCATTCGTGGCCAAGACATTGACGAACGTTTCTTCAGAAAAGATCGACCTGCCGACTTCCTCCAAGGAAGTTGCCGCAGCCATCTGCGCAGCGAAAGACAACGGAAAAATCACGACAAGTCGATCGCCTTCGACAACCTTATCGTCAGCCGCATCGTCAGCCACTAGACTCGACCTGCGGCAGATGTCTTCCGTCGTGGACTATCCCGCTCGCGATATGACGATCACAGTTGAAGCGGGCATGCCAATTGGCCGACTGCGTGACATCCTTGCCGCAGAACAGCAGCAACTTCCGATCGACTGCCACGATCCGCAGCTGACCATCGGAGCCATGGTGGCCGGCAATACGGCAGGACCACGGCAATACGGTTACGGCACGTTGCGTGATTATCTGATTGGAATTGAGGCGGTTGACGGTCAGGGACGGATCTTCCACGCGGGCGGGCGAGTCGTCAAAAACGTGGCCGGGTACGACCTGTGTCGACTGATGATCGGTACCCGCGGCGCGCTGGGCGTGTTGACGCAGCTGACCTTCAAAGTCAAACCAATCCCCGAGCAACAACAGGGCTTGCTGCTGTCGTTTTCGGACGAAACATCGTTCGACCAGTCGCTCGATCGATTGAATCTGTCTGCCGCCACGCCGGTGGTGATGGACTTCACCTGCACGGCAGACCAACGATCGCTGTGGCTGGGTGTCGAAGGCTCGGTTGAGACCTGCGATTGGCAGATTCAACAGTTGCAATCCGAATGTTCCCACGCGAAACCTTCGCGGCAGGATTCCGTTGCGGACTATGCAAATGCAGCGGAACTTCAGGCTGACAAGGAGTGGCGGATTCGATGCCTGCCGTCAAAGCTAACGCCAATCACGTCTGGCTTGCTGGGGCTGAACATGAATTCTCGCGGCTATGCTGGCTCCGGCGTGCTCTTCGTTGACACAGACAATCACAGCGACGACCAATTGTCTGCATGCAGGAAATTGCTGACGCAATTCGACGCTCAGATTCTCGATTGGCACAACGACCATCCCGGCCGCGCGGCGGACCCTCTTTCTGTTCGCCTGCGACAGGCCTTCGATCCCCATTCTCTGTTTCTATCGTAGCCATGTCCGACACTCCAAAATCGACAGACTCGAAAACGATCGGCCATTCGATTCCGTACGAACGGTTCCTCGATTGCATCCACTGCGGACTGTGTACGGCTTCCTGCCCGACGTACGTGGAAACCGGCGACGAAAACGACAGTCCTCGCGGTCGCATCTATTTGATGCGCGCCGTCGTGGACGGTCGACTGGACCTCACGGAAAAAGTCAAAGGGCATCTCGACCTGTGCCTCGACTGCCGCAGCTGCGAAACCTCCTGCCCTTCCGGAGTTCAATACGGGCGGTTGATCGAACCGTTTCGCGTCGAAATGGAACAGGGCGCGATCGCAGCGGCCAGTGATCCCACTGCCATCACAGCTTCAACCACGGCGCAGGCCCACGCAAAACCAGACTGGTTTCATCGCTACATCATGCACGGCTTGTTTCCAAATCGTCGCCGCATGGCATGGGCGCTTGCACCAGCTCGCTGGATGCAACGTCTAAAACTGGACCGCGTTGCAGAATCCATCGGGCTCACAAAACTGCTACCCGAACGTCTTCGACGCATGCAGCAGCAACTTCCGGTGCTCGGAAAGTCTCTGCCAGCGTTGCCCGCATTTCTGCCAGCCAAAGGCGAACGCCGCGCCACCGTGGGATTGTTTTTAGGATGCGTGGCCGATGGCATGTTCCGTCGTGTCCATTGGGCCACCGCGCGAGTGCTGCAGGAAAATGGCTGCGATGTTGTCATCCCCGCCGCTCAACAATGCTGCGGCGCGATCCATTATCACAGCGGCGCTGCGGAACCTGCGGTCGAACTGATGAAAACCAATTCCACGGCTTTCGATCTGCAAAAACTGGACGCGGTGATTGTGAATGTTGCTGGCTGCGGCGCAATGCTAAAAGATTACTCCCACATCGCCAGCGAAATCGCGCCGGGGCAAGCTCTTCAGACGGACGCTTTTGTCAACAAGATTCGCGATATCTCAGAATATTTACAACAGCTAGGCCCGCGAATTCCCGCCGGAAGAATTGAAGCTGTGGTGGCGTACCAAGATGCCTGCCATCTGCAACACGCACAACAGATTCGGCAGCAGCCGCGAGATTTACTGACCATGATTCCGGGAATCACCGTCAAGCCGATCGCTGAAGAAGAACTGTGCTGCGGTGCGGCTGGCAGCTACAACCTGACGCAACCTGACATGGCCGATCGACTGGGCCGCAGAAAGATTCAGCACTTGCTGGATGTGAAGCCCGACCTGATCGTGACCGGAAACGCCGGCTGTTCGCTGCAACTACAGGCTCAGTTAAAGACTCACGGAAAGCCGGTTCCGGTACTGCATCCGATGGAGCTGCTGGATCTCAGCTACCGCAATCTGTCTCTTCAAGACCTAGAATAACACATGCCCAGCAAGGACAGCCCGCCCCAAATCCACGCCGTCGTATTCGATCTCGACGGCCTGATGCTGAACACCGAAGACATCTTTGATCTGTCTGGGCGACAACTACTGGCCCGCCGCGGTCTGCAGATGACGGAACAAATTCATCGCAGCATGCTGGGCCGTCGGCCGGACGAAGCGTTTCAGGCGATGAAGGATCTGACGGGCATCGACGACAGCATCGACGCCCTGAAACTAGAAACTCGTGAACTGTTTGCGGCAATCGCCCACGACCATCTGGCGATGATGCCGGGACTGCTGGAATTGCTGGACAGGATCGAAGCACGAGATATTCCGAAAGCCGTGGCGACGTCTTCGCCTCGAGATTACATGGACGATATGCTGGGACGTTTCGATTTGCTGCACAGATTTCCCATCACGTTGACCGCTGGAGACGTGACACACGGAAAACCGCATCCAGAAATCTACCTCAACGCGGTTTCACAGTTGGGCTTCGCCGCCCACAACGTGCTGGTCTTGGAAGACAGCGAAACCGGCACCACAGCCGCCGCCAGCGCTGGCACATTTGCGGTTTCTGTGCCCAACCAACATACCAAAGCCGGAAACTTTCGCATGGCTTCAATGGTTGTCGCCAGCTTACAGGATCAACGACTGCTGGACTTGATTTGATTGCCCCAGACACGGACCGCGTGATCGTGCGACGTGGAATACAGACAGCCATCTTGACCAAAGAATAAGCCGATCACTGGGCCAATGTGCGCATCGAGCGTCAATTGGGTTTCGCCAGACACAGTGTCCCACACGATCGCCTTGTGGTCACTGCCGCCACTGGCCAGTGTGGAGCCATCCGGCGACAACGCTAAGGCGTTGACTGCACCATCGTGTCCGACGAATTGCCGTTGTCGCTCACCATCAACGTTGGACGACCGAACCTTACCATCTTCAGTCGCCGAGTAAACGAGGCCTCGATCAAGATCGACAATGATCGCGGTGATCACTTCTTGATGGGCCTGCCATTCGTTCAGGATTCTGCCGGTCTTCGTCTCGTGCCATCGGACCCAACCGTCATGGCTGCCAGAAATAATTTGATTGCCTGCGGCAGTCAGAGTGACGCGTCGAAAAAGTTGAGCACAATTTGCCCATCGAGCGACCTCTGTGCCCGTTTCGGTATCAAGACAAATAACCTCCCCACCTCGTAGCGCAACCACAAACATTGATTGATCTGCAGTTAAACAGAGTGATTCAATTCGGGACGAGAATTGATTTTCAAAAATGCTCGAAGTAGCGGCGGTTCGCTGGCTGTCCGAAATTTGATCTAGGGCTTCATCGCGGAAGGTGAAGGAATCAGTCGGCCCCAGTCGCAACGCCACGATTCTTTCTCTGTCTTCTGGTTCTCGAAACGCCAGCAATGCAATTTTTTTGAGATCGGAATAAGCTGCCCTGTGGCACCGTGATTCTCCGATTTGGAACGCTTCGTGTGTCGAGTTACTGGCAGTTTCAACTATTGAAAACCAAGCTTCACGATGACAAATCAAAACACGGCCGGATTGTCCCAATTCCAAGGTCTGCACTGGAGGACCGAATTCATGCAGCGGGTACCGGCTGGATGTCGTCAGCAAATGTGAATTGGGGCCTCTGTCTTTCTGAGACACCAACTTTAGTTCACCGTTCAGACTTCCCGTGGCAATCATCTTCCCATCACTCGTAGCCGCTGCCGCACAAATTTCCTCCTTCGGTGGCCGAATGTTCCGGCCCATCCAAGGAGCAAACAGTGGCACACTCTTGCCTCCGTTCAAGTCCGCAATCAGACATTCGTTGGGCAACCTGAAGCAGACTTGATTTCGTGGTGACGATGATCGTGCCAGCAGACAGCTGTGCCCAGCCTGAGATGCATCGGCCTGGTTTGGTCAGTGGGCGATACAAATTCCGTCATCAAATGCTAACGCGATGCACAGGCCAAAATCTGTCTGAAAATTGGCTGCTGCAAATCGAATTTTCGCAGGGTTAGCCTGACTCGAAGTGCGAGTGAAGCCAATATCTGTTTCTTCAATCAGTTGCAGGTCGGCAACATTCCACTTTTCCCAAGCTGCGTCTCGACGAACAACATGGACTTGCTGATCGTCGGGCGTCAACCAAATCGCCACTGGAATTTCTGCAGACAGCTCAGGCGACTTCACGTACTCACCGGACTCAAGATCCAGTCGCACAAGTGACCCCCGAATGGTCATCCCCAGCAGGAATTGACCATCCTTTGTGACTGCCATTTTCTGCCGGATTGGTTCATCAATCATAAATCGCTGTGTCATCTGTCCATCGACCAATCCGACTAACAGCACTTCTTCGCGTTGATTCTGACACAAAAAACGCTTCTGGTCGGGCATGAACACAACATTGCTGCCAATTCGCATTTCCTCGGCAACACACATTCGCTGTTGTGTCTGCAGATCGACAATCGACACATCGAACGGTTTGCTGCAAACAATGAGGTGTTCTGCAGACGCGGAAAACGCCAACTGTTGAATCCTTTCAAAACCACCTCCCAAACCGGAAAGTTCAATCACATTTTCGGCTGCCTGCTGCTGCAGCAAATTCCACGAAAACCCGCGTCGATCTGGTGGGAATGCAACCTCGTCTTCCAGCAAATTTAAGGCGTGGCTGCGATCAGTGGCCAACATACTCTGCACGGTATGCAGGCGGCTGCTGGTGACTGACGAGCTGAGTCGGTGATTGATGGAGGCCAGTTGAGTGGCTCGGGATTCCAGCTGCAGCGTGTAATCACGCAGCTGAATATCTGAAATAAGAAGCTGCGTCAGCAGCACCAGAATGACGAAAGTTCCGGCCAGCGAAGCAAACGTCGTGATATAGCGTGTCTTGCACCAGCGGTACGCTCGCTCCGCAGCAGAAACTCGACGAGCGACAATCGGTTTGTTCTGCAACAGCCGGTCAAGCTCCTCCAGAACGATGACGCAGGATTCGTAGCGGTCGGTTGGCGCAGATGACAACAGCTTCGAAACAAACGTGTCAAGATCGATGGAGACAGCAGTTCTGAGTGATGACACCGGCGGAGCCGTTTCGGTGGTCAGCGTGTTCCGCAGGACAGTCAATGATTTCGGGATCTTTCCAAACGGATGTTGCCCCGTTAGCAATTCGAACAACAAAACTCCCAAGCTGTAGATTTCGCTGCGTGCATCAGGTTGATCGCGATCGCCGTTAATCAGCTCCAGTGCCGTATACGCTGGCGTGCCCATGTGCCGCAGCGCGCTGATTGTCGAAGTTTCCTGATCGTCTTCAATAAGCTTGGCAATTCCAAAGTCAGCGACATGTGGAATACCAGCATCATCAAGCAGAATATTTGCAGGCTTGATGTCTCTGTGAAGAACTCCATTCGTGTGCGCGTACTGAACCGCTTCCACAATTTTTTTGAACAGCCTCAGAATGTCGGCGGTTGGCTTTTGACAGACCTTTGCCTTCTTCACGACGCCCCCGGACAATAGCTCCATCGAGAACCAGCAC
>JBDNHJ010000063.1:0-19710 GCA_041688835.1 Fuerstiella sp. | reverse complement strand
GCTGGTCAGCAGCGGCGTAATGTAGTCGGCCTCAATTCGCTGCGGTGCTTCCGCCGTGCCTCCCCGTTGCAGCCGCATAATGGGCAGCGCGTCGAATCCGCGGGCAGCTTCTTCGCCGACCAGAATCCGTGGATTCAATTTGCGGACGCTAAGTTCCTGCTGGTTGCCGGCGACGTTCTCGTCTTCCATTTCTTCGTTGTACGAAAGGTACCGAGTGGAATCTCCGGCCTGCTCAGACGTGTTCGCGATACCGCGCCGGAGTTCCGCCAATCCGACGTAGACCATGACCCGAGAATCTGATGACTGGAATGCGTTTTTCGGAATGTCCACTGGTGAAAGATGGGCATCCAGTGGAAATCGCATCTGCGTCCCATCTTTGAAACGCACCTGACACTCGGACAACGACACTCTCCAGTTCGCCAGTGCATCGTGATCGATGGTGAGGCGATGGAGTCCGTAGTAATAGGGAGTCGCCCAAGAATCCGAGAGCTTCAGTTTCTCTTCGCTTTGCCGCTGAATCATCTGAAAATGGTGAGGTCTCAAAAATAGACCGTCACCCCAATACAGCGAATCAGAACCCATGAAATCGACTTTCCCAGTTTAACGACGAAGACTGCGTCACTCAGTTTGCATTGCATTCTTGACGAATGCATCGCGTGACTGCGGCATTGTGTGGTGGGCGACAGCAGATCACAACTTACCGGTCCGAATTCTGCGTAATGTTCCCTAGTCAGCGCGAGGGATCCGTTCATTCGTCAGATCGCGACGATACCAAATGAACATTTGAACACTATTATATGATTGTGAATTTTTGTAATGTTGCCAGTTGTTGTTAGCAGTGGACGCGCGTTTGCGACAGAATTTGAGGGGCACTTGGATGTCTTGACGAACAAGTGGCGGGTTCGTGAGACACTTGTCGACTGCTTTAAGATGCAGTGGTGGTTTAACTTCTTTATTGCGGGCAACAACACCGGTGTTCGTTGCGCGTGAGATCATAGTTCCAATGGTGAGACGTGCTAGAGAACGCAGCGGAAAATCCTGAACCGACCGCGTCCTTCAAGGCTTCGCCTGATGAGTCGGAGGATCTGTCGACCGGCTTCGCTGCCGCGTTAGAAAATGTCATCAATGCAACCGTGCAGGACGAATCGGCAGCCACTGTTGGCACTGGCTCGACTTTGGCGGCCTCATTTCAACGTATTGCTCAGGATCTCAAAGGACAACCGCTGGCGGTGGAGCCAGTTTTAGTGGCGTTGATCGACGCCGTGACAAAGCAGATCCGGGTTCCCTCACAGCGGTTTCGACAGCGACTATGCCGAACCGTCGCGGAGACCATCTTCAACGATTCGGCAGCTCGCCAACGGATGGAGAAGTTGTGGCACAGCATTCAGGGGAGGAGTGAACATGTCTGATCAAGCGAAGGACACAGCGTCATTGATCCACGGATGTCAGGGGCTAGTGCGATCGATTGCGTGGAAAATTCATCAAAAGCTACCACGGTCTGTCGAATTGGATGACCTCGTCGGATATGGTCAGGTCGGACTCGCCGAAGCGGCCAGAGATTTTGAAAAGCAGCGCGGCGTGCAGTTCACAAC
Source organism: Fuerstiella sp. (assembly GCA_041688835.1). Taxonomy (GTDB): domain Bacteria; phylum Planctomycetota; class Planctomycetia; order Planctomycetales; family Planctomycetaceae; genus Fuerstiella. The sequence goes on along the minus strand of JBDNHJ010000063.1, from coordinate 18,118 downwards.
CTACGCCTACTACCGAGTTCGCGGTGCGATTCTGGACGGCTTGTCGACCATGTCATGGTTTACCAAAGCCGATTACGCGCGCGGCAGTTACGAACGGACGGCGAACGATGTGCTTGAATCATCGAATCGGGAGCAAGGCCAGAGTGATGCGGACTGGTTTCGGCAAACGACTCGTTCTTTGTCGATGTCTTACATTATGACGCATTGGGGCGATACAGGTACCGCAGAACCCAGCGATTTGATCACGCCTTCGGATACTGCAGAGTCTGAAGATCTGCAGTGTGTTGTGCGCGGTATGCTGGACGAACTTCCTGAACAACAACAAACACTCATGCGTGGGATTTATTTTGATGGACTGACGATCAAGGCGGCTGGGGAAAAAATCGGGATCAGCAAGGCGTGGGCGAGTCGCCTGCATGCTCGAACTCTCGACAGCCTTGCATTACAACTCAGTGATGGCGATGATTAAACGGCAACGGTAGTACGTAAAATCAAGCCGGGTGAGGCATTGACTCGAGTGATTGAGTCCATCATTGTCCGGCAGTAATAGTGATTCGGTTGGCTCGACGGCATTTTGTTCAGGCAGGTTTAATGAGTTTGGAACTCGACATTTCGTCTCTACTATCACCCTTCGAAGGTGATTCTCCGGCGGGCACAGACCTGCGGCTCGACGATGATCCCAACAATGCCTATCGGAAGATTCGCGATGCGCGCAGTGAGGCCAAGGACTGCGAAGAACGCGCAGAAATGGAAGGTGAGACGTCGTCGGATGCGATGAAGTCGTGGCGGAGTGTCTGGTCGGATGGACAGTCCTATCTGCAGTCCTTCGCCAAAGATTTGGAAATCGTCGCCTACATGGTCGAAGCGTCAGTGCGACTGGATGGGTTTGCCGGTCTGGAAACCTCACTGCTGTTGACGACGGAACTGGTCGAAAACTTTTGGGGCGAACTGTTACCAACGCCCGACGAAGACGGGGTCGAAACCACCCTGTTACCCATCGCTCGCCTCAACAGCGATGCCATCACATACGCGCTGCAACGTGTGCCTATCACGCAAGATACCTCGGTGGGTGAGTTAGTGTTGTGGCAGTATGGTCAGGCTAAGCGACTGGAGACTCTGAATGCTGACGAGCGCGGTCGGCAGATATCGCGTGGCGCCGTCACAAGTGAAGGGTTCAATCGAGCTGTCGCAGAAACGTCCGATGAGTTCCTGCGGGCACTGAACACGCAACTGAAGTCAACCTTGGCTGCTGTGGATCGGCTCGATTCCGTGCTACAAGAGAAAGCCGGAGAAGAATTCGCACCCAATCTATCACGGTTTCGAGATTCACTGAAGGAAGCCGCCGCAACCCTGCGACTGGTCGCTGAACAGCGGCTGGAAGATTCCACGGAGACCACCGAAGCCGACGCCGATGCTGATTCGGCCAGTGGTGGCGGAGGCAGTCAGTCTCGTGGCGGCGAAGGCGGCGGGATTCGTGGTGGTATCTCCAGCCGTCAGGAAGCCTTAGATGTTCTGGAAAAAGTCGCGGCATGGTTCGAGAAGCATGAACCGCAAAGCATCCTGATTTCAGAAATCCGCAAAGTAAAACGGCGAGCTCTAATGACACCGGAACAGCTGTACAAAGACCTAATCTCCGATTCCTCAGTCCGTGAACAGTTATTCCGAGACGTCGGCATCGAAGCTTCGTCGGAGGACGAGAGCTAGTCATACAAATTACACAACTCCCACCTGCGTTCGATTGTTGACGCGCAGGACACCCCCTTACACCTTCAGCCTTTCTGGATGAACCTGACAAGTAGAAAGACGTAGACGATGGCGAAGTCTTCCGTGCAAAAGAAACTTAATCGCGTGCGAAAGCCGCGCGTCCACATCACATACGATGTGGAAACCGGTGACGCTGTCATCAAAAAGGAACTGCCATTCGTGATGGGGGTCATGGGAGATTTCTCAGGAAATCCGACCAAGAAACCTGACCCACTCAAGGAACGCAAATTCGTCAATATCGATCGTGACAACTTCGACGATGTGATGGCCAAGATCAGCCCGGAACTCAACATCAAGGTGCAAAACACACTGCAGGGCGGCGACAAGGAAATGGGCCTGCAACTGAACTTCAATTCGATGGCTGACTTCGATCCTAGCTCGATTGTGGCTCAAGTGCCGGTGCTGCAAAAGTTGAAGGAATCCAGAGATCAGCTGCGAGACTTGCTGACCACCATGGATCAGTCGGAAGAGTTGGAAGAGCTGATGGAGAAGGTCTTGAGTGACACCGCGAAAGTGGCCGAAGCAGCGGGACAAATGGGCGTCGGTGGAGACGCTGGTGCAGATTCGAGCGATGACACCAAAACCGAAGGGGGTGAATGATGAGTGCCGGAGAACAAGAAACAACAGCCGCAGGCGGAGAAGTCCAAGAAGGAAGTATTCTGGACAGCATGCTGTCGGCCATGCCGAAAATTGTCGAACGCAATGACGGCGAAGAAATGGTCAAGAACCTGATTGGCGTGGCGATGCAAGGCACGCTGACTTGGGACAAAAGCTGCACCAAAACACTTCAGGAAGCGATCAACGCTATCGACAGCAAAATGTCGATGCAGCTAGCCGCGATTATGCAGAATGCAGACTTCCAAAAGTTGGAAGGTTCGTGGCGCGGTCTCAACCACCTCGTAATGAATTCAGAAACCAGCAAGCAGCTGAAGCTGAGAATGCTGAATGTCACTAAGCGAGAAGTCTTCAAAGACCTCGATAAGGCGATTGAATTCGACCAGAGCGTGCTGTTTAAGAAACTGTACGAAGACGAATTCGGGATGCCTGGTGGTGAACCATTCGGCTCGCTGATCGGTGACTACGAATTCACCAATCATCCGGAAGACATCGACCTGCTCGAAAAGATGTCCGGCGTGGCCGCAGCCGCTCACTGCCCGTTCATCTCAGCGGCGGCACCTGCCCTGTTCGGGATGGAGTCGTTCGAAGATCTGATGAAACCTCGCGATGTCGAAAAGATCTTCATGGGGACCAAGTACACCAAGTGGAATTCGTTCCGCGACTCAGATGATTCCCGATACGTCACCTTGGTGATGCCCCGCGTGTTGGCACGTCTTCCCTACGGCGCAGCAACCAAGCCGATCGACGAGTTTGAATACGAAGAATTCGAACTGGACGCAGCGGGAGAAGCCTTGCCAGCCAACCACAGCCAGTATTGCTGGATGAACGCGGCATACGCGATGGGCACGAACATGACTCGTGCATTTGCGGAAACGTCATGGTGTACGGCCATTCGCGGTCGCGAAAACGGAGGCACCGTGGAAGGGTTGCCAGTCCATAACTTCATGAGTGACGATGGCGACGTCGCCACGAAATGCCCCACGGAGATCGGCATTACCGATCGTCGTGAAGCAGAACTCAGCAAAGAAGGTTTCCTGCCGCTGTGTCATTATAAGAACACCGACTACTCCGTGTTCTTTGGTGCTCAGACCTGCCAACGTCCGAAGCCATACGATGATCCCGACGCCACGGCCAACGCGGCGATTTCCGCACGCTTGCCATACATCATGGCGGCCTCTCGAATCGCTCACTTCTTGAAGTGCATCGCCCGCGACAAAATCGGCTCGTTCATGGAACGTTCCGACATGGAAGATTTCCTGAAACGCTGGATTTCCAACTATGTGTTGGACGATCCGAAGCCAAGTGCGGAAATGAAGGCGCGGTACCCTCTGGCCGAAGCACAGATTTCGGTCGAAGAGATTCCGGGAGCTCCGGGGTCTTACAACGCTGTCGCCCACATGCGGCCGTGGCTGCAGTTGGAGGAACTTACCACGTCGCTAAGAATGGTGGCCAAGCTGCCGAAGAAGGCGTAACACGGCCTTCTGGTCGAACGGAATGAACCACATTCCGTTCGACATTGTTTTCGCGCTCAGGACTTGTCCCGAAATCACGTCCGTTTGTAGCGGCAGGGCGCGAGCCGTCCGGTGCCACGAAACCGGAGGGCTTGCACCCTGCCGCGACCCATTGAAGTGCCAACTTGTTTCGGGACACGTAGAGCGAGCCCAAGTGCCCGCTCTACCTGTTACTGACTTTGTAAAAGACTCGCTTTCGGAACAGGCGTGTGGTGAGGAACTTTTGTGGCGACTCAACAATCTCAACAGGCGGATGGAGCGGTCTTCGCTGACGCAAAGCCCGCAGAGACTGCTGCTCAGACCAGTCAGGTCGGCGTGGCAGTCAGCCTGCTGGATCAGATTGTCGCTGATAATCAGGTCTCCGAGGGAGAACAACTGGGCACACACCCGCTCACGCAATTCCTGTCCTCTTCGAACCCCGCTGAGTCGCTCAAGCTATGGCTGGGCGCACTTCCTCGTAACCAAGCGGAAGTCGATTCGGCTAAGCTGATTCTGGCACGCGACATCGCCAAAATTGATCGTCTGCTGTCTGGGCAGGTGAACCAAATTCTTCACAACCCGAAATTTCAGGCATTGGAATCGGCGTGGCGGGGTTTGCATTTTCTATGGTCAACACGGCAGCACTTGACCGGCGAGCAGGGTTTTGAGGAACAGAATACGAGCATCCAGATCCGCGTCTTGGACGTCTCCAAGCGAGAACTGCAGCGGGACTTTGAGAAAGCCGCCGACTTTGACGACAACGCGCTGTTTCAAAAGGTCTACGAACAAGAATTTGGGATGGCGGGCGGAACGCCGTACGGCCTGTTATTGGCGAACTACGAATTCACGAATCATCCTGACGATCTGGATCTGCTGAATAGTCTCAGCGGCGTTGGAGCAGCCGCGTTCGCCCCGGTGGTGGCAGCCGCATCTCCTAACCTCGTCGGACTCGACAGCTTCACCGACCTCGAAAAGCCGGTCAACCTCGAACGCATCTTCCAACAGGATCGGCATCGCAAATGGAGAAGCCTGCGCGAACGTCCGGACTCACAATTTCTGGGTCTCGCCTTGCCGCGAATCCTGATGCGGGAACCCTATCTGGACGATGGCAGCCATGCGTTTGGATTCCGCTTTAGCGAAGATGTTCGCGCGGCGGATCGCAAGTCGTATCTGTGGGGCAACGCAGCATGGGCGATGGGAGCCGTCGTGTTGCGAGCGTTCGCGGACTGCGGCTGGTTTGCGGATATCCGTGGCGTCGAACGCGGAGTTGACGGCGGTGGGCTGGTGACCGGTTTGCCAACGTGTTCTTACGGAACCGATTCCTACGGCGTTGCCCGGCGAAGCTGCGTCGACGTATCACTATCAGACAATCAAGAATCCGAATTGTGCAGTTTGGGTTTCGTCCCCCTATCGCACTGCAAAGATTCGCCGCACTCCGTATTTTTCTCCAATCAGTCCGTCCATCAGCCTGCCACGTACGATGACCCCGCCGCGACAGCCAACGCGAGAATTTCGGCGATGCTGCAGTATGTGCTGTGCTGTTCTCGTGTGGCTCATTACGTGAAGATTCTCGCGCGCAATAAACTCGGCTCGCACCTGAGCCCGATGGAAGTGCAGAATGATATCCAAAACTGGCTGGTCGATTACGTCACGCCGGACGCCAAGGCGCATCCGTCGATGAAAGCCAAGTATCCGCTGCGTGAAGCGGACGTTGAAGTTCAAGACATCCCCGGTCAACCGGGAAAATACATGATGACCATTCGACTCCATCCGCACTATCAACTTGACGAACTAACGTCGAGCATGACGTTAACGGCGCGCCGCGTCGATCTCAAAACATAATCGAACTCTAGGAAAGATCCTTCTCGATGGCCAATCCCCATGAACTATTCCAAGCCGGCAAGCTAACCGACGCGGTGAAAGCCGCCACAGACGCGGTACGCAACAGCCCCACCGACGTGTCTGCCAGAAGCCTGCTGTGCGAAATGCTGTGTTTTTCCGGCGACCTAGAACGCGCCGACAAACAGCTGGAAGCAGCCATGCAGATCGCCGCAGATTCCGCCGTCGGTGTCTCGCTGATCCGCCATCTCATTCGTTCAGAAATCTGCCGTCGGGAAGTCTTCGAACAAGGACGGTTACCTGAGTTTCTGACACAACCCACTGCTGCACAGCAACTGCGACTTAGAGCCTTAGTCTCGCTGAATGCTAAAGACAGCGAAGCGGCCCAGCAGCATCTTCAACAAGCTGCAGAACTGGAAGTGGAAGTCAGCGGTAAGTGTGACGGCACTCCATTCGTCGGCATGCGAGATCTCGATGATCTACTGGGGCCCAACGTCGAAGTCTTTACCGCCACCGGGCAGTATTACTGGCTGTCGGCCGAACAGATTCTTTCGCTTGAATTTTCACCAGTGGAACATCTGACAGACATGCTCTGGCGCGCCGCGCAGGTGATGACAATCGGCGATGTGTCAGGGAGAATTCACGTGCCAGCACTGTATCATAATTCGCACATGTCCACGGACGACCGAATTCGCATCGGACGGTCCACGGACTGGCTGCAGGACAACGAAGACGCACCGGCCTTTGGGCGCGGGCAGCGCGAATGGTTGTTGGGCGAGGACGTGGTTGCCATTACGCAGGTCAAAGAAATCACGTTCGACAAGCAGAACGCAGAATGAAAAATAGCCTCGGCACAATTCGCCTTTCGCTGCTGGATCGACTACTCGACGATGATCCCACGAGCTCGCGCGAAGTCTCGCCCAGCGATGCGGAAAAAATTCGAATCATCCAGCGAGGCGTGCGGCGAGACCTCGAAGACCTGCTGAATACGCGCTATCGATGCGTCGCATGGCCGCCGGAACTTGACGAAATCGACAACTCGCTGATCAACTATGGAATCCCGGACTTTACCGCCGCCAGTCTGAATGTGGGGGAAGAATCCGACTTCATGGTCGGTGCCATTCGTCAAGCCATCGAGTACTTTGAACCTCGTTTGACCGACCTGAAGGTCTCCACGCAGGAGAACGACGATCAATACGATCGCACGTTTCGTTTCAAAATCGAAGCCACGCTGATTGTGGAAGGTGGCCAGCAACGAGTGCAGTTCAATTCCAGTATGGAACCCGCGACCGGGCAGTTCGACATTGAATAAGTTTTAAGTGATGAGTGAAACATTAGACGCATGGTATCAGCGAGAACTCGACTACTTCCGGCATTCTGCCGCTGAGTTTTCCGACCGGTTCCCCAAGATCGCCAATCGCCTGAATTTAAGCGGCGCGGATATCCGCGACCCGCACGTGGAGCGGTTGATTCAGGCCTTCACCTACCTCAACGCCAGAACGCGGCACAAGCTGGATGACAGTTTTCCCGAACTGGCTGACGCGATGCTCGGCATTCTGTACCCGCACATGGTGACGCCCGTGCCATCCATGTCGATCCTGCGGTTTGGACTGAATACTTCCCAAAAGGATCAAACCGCCGGCTTCCCAATTCCCGCCGGGCGCAGTCTAGAAACAGAAGAAATCGAAGGCCATCAGTGCCGCTTCCGCACCTGCTATCCAGTCAAGTTGTTTCCGTTGACGGTCGACAGCGTGCGATTGTTTCCACAGCCGTTTTCTGGCCCTTCCACACCACAAAAAACCAACGCTGAAAGCGTGCTGCGATTTCAAATCAAGACCTTCGATCCCAAGAAGAATTTTGGGGCCTACAAACTCGACAGCTTTCGCTTCTACATCAATATCTCCAACTTCGAAAAAGCCGCCAAACTACTGCAGTGCGTTTTGGAAGACAGTGTCGAAGTCGTGCTGCACAACGATGCTGGTGCCACAAAAGTGATGTCGCCGAACTGCATTCGCCACGTCGGTTTGGCACCCGACGAAGCCGTCATTCCTGACAATCCGCGATCTTTTCCCGGCTATCGGTTGCTGACTGAGTATTTTGTGTTGCCGCAGAAGTTTTTGTTCTTCGAAGTCACCGGCATTCGTCCCGAATCACTGGCCGCGATGGGCAACAAATTCGAACTCTCGCTGCTGTTGAAAACTTTTCCCAAAGATCTCGAAGACGCGGTCTCCGCCAAAACCATCCTGACGGGCTGCACGCCGGTCATCAATTTGTTTCACCGCACGGCCGATGCGATTCCGATGAGCTACCGCAGTTCGGAATACAGAATCATTCCGGATGCCCGAGCCGAAGAGGCAATGGAAATTCACACGGTTCGGGATGTTCGAGTCGAAACCGAAGAGGGGCAGATCCGCAAATTCGGACCGTTCTATTCGGTGCAACATTCCGGGGAATCCACGAAGACCGGCTACTGGCACGCCACGCGGCGGCCTGGTCCTGTTGAAGGAGATTCTGGCACGTTGAACCAAGCGACTCAGACGTGGATTTCTCTGGTGGACCCCGAATTTTCGACTCGCCGCAATGCACGTGGCACCATTTACACCGATCTGGTGTGCTTTAACCGAGACTTGCCTGAGGCTTTGGCGCAGCAACGTACTGCGGGGCAAGTGAGGTTTGATATTGTCGGTGGCCGAGGTCCGGTGTCAGACATCGAATGTCTGCTGGCTCCCACGGCCACGCATCGGCGACATCTTGGCCGCCGTAATTTGTGGCCACTGATTTCGCAACTGTCGCTGAATCATCTGACACTGCTGGATTCGAACGATGCGGTTGACGCTTTTCGAGAAATCCTTGTGCTGAATGATGTGAAAGAATCGCTGCAAACTCGCAACCTCATTAACGGTCTGAAATCCGTATCCAGCGAAAAGTGCGTGCAAAGAATGGGCAGCACGTTCGCTCGCGGCACAGCGGTGAAGCTGATGTTTGAGGATGAGAATTTCGCGGGGGACAGCGCCTATTTGTTTTCGTCAATCCTGAATCAGTTTTTGGGAATGTACACGTCGATCAATTCATTCACAAAACTGTCCGCAACGACGGTCGAACGCGATGCGCAGAAAGGGAAACCATGGACATGGCTGCCGCAGACCGGCAATCGGACTCTGATCTGATTCAGGAACTGCTGGACAATCCCCACGAGTTCGATTTTTTTCAGGCCGTGCGTTTGATCGAACACTTCATGGCTGGGGAGCGTCAACACCTCGCGTCGGGCGTGGTTGGTGGCGATAGCGGTTCGCACAAAGAAGCGATCCGCTTTCGTGCGTTGCCATCACTGTCCTTTCCTCCCGGACAAATTTCGTCTATCCGGTCAACCAAAAGCAAAGCCAGCGGTAAACAGACGCTCGACGCAGATCGACTTCCAGTCGACATGATGGTGTCCTTTATGGGACTGACCGGTCCCAACGGTGTGCTTCCGCAACACTACACATCTTTGGTCATCGAACGCTCACATTTAAGCAACAAGGACGACACGCTTCGCGAATTCTTCGATCTGTTCAACCACCGCGCGATCTCGTTTTTCTACCGTGCTTGGGAAAAGTATCGGTTTCAGTTTCAGTACGAACGCAATGTGCGGGAAGGGGGATTTCACGACGATCTATTCACGCGCTGCCTGTTCAGTCTCGTCGGACTGGAAATTCCTGGTCTGCGACACCGATTTTCGTTCGACGACCAAGCTCTGGTGTTCTACGGCGGGCTGGTTGCGCAACGCTGTCGAAATGCCGTGGGGCTCGAACAAATTCTGAACTGCTACTTCAAAGTGCCCGCCACAGTCGTGCAATTTATCGGACAGTGGCTGGACCTTCCCGAAGAACTGCAGTCCAGTCTACCTTCACCGGACAATTGCTTGGGCATGAATCTGCAACTCGGTCAGTCAGCCGTTGTCGGCAACCGCGCGTGGGAAGTTCAAAGTCGTTTTCGCGTGCAGTTGGGCCCGGTCTCAATGGATGAGTTCAACGAGTTGTTGCCTAGCGGAAAATCGCTGGAGGCGGTGTCGGAATTGATCCGTTTTTATGTTGGCCCGGACAAAGACTTCGACGTTCAACTACTCCTGAAACACGAAGACATCCCCGCCGTACGACTTAGCAACGATGCCGACAACCAACCACGCCTAGGCTGGAACACGTGGCTCAGCCCACCAGCTCGGCAAGCCGATGCCGGGGACGCAGTGTTTCGTTTCTAACCGACTAGATTTCGCTCCGCGGCAGTGTGTTTGTTTAACCCGACTCGCAGAGAAGGCCGCCAGCACAAAGTGCAGGCGGCCGACCGCCTTCTCTGCGAGTCGGGTCAAACTTTCCGCCGTGCCACCTCACCTTTTCTTGTTTTCGGTGTTTGGATGTACAGTACGTTTCAGGTCACGCTTCATTGATCGCGGTAAGAATGCAGACTCTAAGACATCATTGCTAAGTATCACTTGCAAATTTCTCTTCCTGTCGTTCATCTACACATGGATCGACTTCGTCATTTTGAAAACACGCGAAACACATGGCACCCATCAATCTCAAAGCGCTGATCGGCAAACTCAACGGAGTGTGTACACGATGCTTGGAAGGAGCAGCGGGGCTGTGCATGTCCCGCAGCAACTACAACGTGGAAGTCAGCCACTGGTTGTTGAAGCTACTGGAAACATCCAACACCGATGTACACGCAATTCTGAAAGCGTTTGCCATTGATGCGTCCCGCGTCACCGCCGACTGCATGAAGTCGATTGATAAGCTCAAGACCGGCAGTTCCAGTCAACCGCTGCTGTCCGAACAAACCGTGGCACTGGCCCGCGAAGGCTGGGTCAAAGGCTCCATCGACTATTCCGCCGGCAAGACACGTTCTGGTCACCTGCTGCTGGCCATGCTGACCGATCAGTCTCTGTCACAGATCGCCCGCAGCATCTCCGGCGAATTTGCCAAGATCTCTCCCGAATCACTCGCCAAAGATCTGCTGACCATCGTTTCCGACACCGTCGAAGCCGGTTCTGATGTCGTGACATCATCCGGTGGAACGTCATCTTCAGGCGGAGCACCCAGCGGAGGCCCCACGCAAACACCCAACCTAGATCAGTACACGGTCGACCTCACCGCGCGAGCTCGCGACGGTAAGATCGACCCGGTGCTGGGCCGCGACGAAGAAATCCGCCAGATCGTCGATATCCTCACGCGACGACGACAAAACAACCCCATTATGACGGGCGAAGCGGGCGTCGGAAAAACGGCCGTCGTTGAAGGCTTCGCGCTGAAGATCGCTCAGGGAGACGTTCCTCCGGCTTTGCAAACAGTGACTCTGCGAACACTCGACCTCAGCCTGCTGCAAGCCGGTGCAGGCGTCAAAGGTGAATTCGAAAACCGCTTAAAAGGCGTCATCGAAGAAGTCAACAAGTCGGTCACGCCCATCATTCTGTTTATTGACGAAGCACACACGCTGATTGGTGCCGGTGGAGCGGCCGGGCAGGGTGACGCGGCCAACATGTTAAAACCAGCGTTGGCACGTGGCGAACTGCGCACGATCGCGGCGACCACATGGGCGGAATACAAAAAGTACTTCGAACGTGACGCGGCGTTGGCTCGTCGGTTTCAGGTGGTCAAAGTCGAAGAACCAGAAATCGCCAAGGCAATTGCGATGATGCGCGGACTTGTCGACACGCTACAGCGGCATCACAAAATTGAAATCCTGAACGAAGCGGTGGTCGATTCCGTCAAACTTTCCAGCCGGTATATTTCCGGACGACAACTGCCAGACAAATGCGTCAGCCTGCTGGACACCGCCTGTGCTCGAGTTGCCATCGGCCACACGACCACTCCGCCAGCTGTGGAAGACTGTCAGCGAACGATCGATCAGACGTCCGTTGCGATTCGGGTACTGGAACGAGAGGTCGCAACGGGGACCGATCATTCCAAGGAATTGGGCCTTCTGCAACAGAAGAAGGAAGATGCCAAACAGCAATATGGCCAACTCAAAGAGCAGTGGCACAAAGAACTGGAACTGATCAAAGAGATCCGCAGCGTTCGAGAAAAACTGTCCGGCGAAGTCGTGCCCAAACACGAAGAACCGGCTGATGCAGAACCGGCTGATGCAGAAGGGGCCGATGCCAAACCAGCTGCCGCACCGAAGGAGGCGGAAGCGACAGACGCTGCTGCGGAACCGCTTTCCGATGAAGATCGAGCAAAACTGGTCGGGGAACTCACCAAACTGAATGCGGAATTGTGCGTCATTCAGGGCGAGCATCCGCTGATGCAGGCGTGTGTCGATTCGCAAGCCGTGGCCGAAATCGTGGCTTCATGGACGGGCATTCCCGTCGGTCGCATGGTCAGCGACGAAATCAACACCGTGCTGGCTCTCGACAAGGAAATGCAAAAACGAGTGGTCGGGCAAGATCACGCGTTGGGAGCAATCGCCGAACGCATCCGCACCTCGCGAGCCAACCTGACGGACCCGGATCGTCCCATCGGCGTGTTCTTTTTGGTCGGCCCCAGTGGTGTCGGAAAAACCGAAACGGCAATCACGCTGGCAGAACTGCTGTATGGTGGTGAACAAAACATGACCACCATCAACATGAGCGAGTTCAAAGAAGAACACAAAGTCTCACTGCTGATGGGGTCGCCTCCCGGCTACGTCGGTTACGGCGAAGGTGGAGTCCTAACCGAAGCCGTGCGTCGCAAACCGTACAGCGTGGTGTTGCTGGACGAAATGGAGAAGGCACACTCCGGCGTGCAGGACGTGTTCTACCAGGTCTTCGACAAAGGCAACATGAAAGATGGTGAAGGTCGCGACATCGACTTCAAGAACACCGTGATCATCATGACATCGAACGCAGCCACAGAAACCATCATGAAACTGTGTGCCGACCCAGAAACCATGCCCGGCCCAGAAGCGTTGGCTCTGGCGCTACATCCGGAACTACTCAACAGTTTCAAACCCGCCTTCCTTGGTCGCATCGTGGTCGTCCCATTCTTCCCATTGGGCGACGACATCATGCGTCAAATCGCCGTGTTGAAACTCGGTAAAGTGGCCCGTCGAGTCGAAGAACACTACCACGCCGAATTCACCTGGACCGACGCCGTCCTCGACCACATCGTCAGCCGTTGTACAGAAGTCGACAGCGGAGCCAGAAACGTCGACCGCATCCTAACCGGATCATTGCTGCCACAAATGTCGGGCGAATTCCTATCGAGAATGGCTGAAGGCGGAGAGATTGCAAAGGCCGTTGTTGATGTCAGTGAGGACGGTGTGTTTGTTTTCGAGCTCAACTAATTTGAGTTTGTGATTGATTCGATTTGAAACGCTCTCACTGTGTCACAGAAAAAAACGTGGCGAAGGTATCACCAATGACGTCCTTAAGAAAGCAGCCTAAAGGCGACATCATTCTCCGTGTTTGGGAAGCCAAATGGCTGAAAGGCAGTCCAGGACACGCCGCAATCCACATTGGGAATCAATATGTCAGCTTCTGGCCCGGCAGTGAGCAAGGCACGCTGGCGTGGAGCGGCTACAAGACCAAGCAGCATTCAGAAGATCTCACCACGTATCAGACGGCGGGACAAAGCCATTCGGCTTCGATTATTCCGTCGAATGACGGTGGTAAAAAAGGACTCGACAAGACGGCAATGCTGGACAAGTGGGCTCAAATCAGGGCAAAAAAACCCGACTACACTGCAAAAGTCCAATGCTCTGGAGTCGTGAACCAACTTCTTCTTGCTGGCGGCTCTCAAGAGTTCGCGAAGACCAGTCTATTCAGTTGGTCAAGCTGGTACATCTTTGCGGTGTCGCCGGATGACGTTCGCGACTACTGCACAACGTTGGTCAAGAAGATCAAACAGGCTCGCAGAAGCGGTTAATCGAATCAGACAATCGCCAGCTGCAAAGAACGCAATGGTGGGTATTGCCCCAGAAGAAATACTGGTCGTCGTTCCTGCCCTAATAGGAAACATCAAAGAGACCTGCGCCATTGTGGGCTTTCGGGGATCATCAATAGCGGGCCTGACGCTTCGTAGATAGCACTCGGTCTAAAAGGAGGAGCCATGATCGGTTTTGAGATAACCGCGGTCGGATACGACGAGGACTCTAAGCAGGTTCACCGGCAAACCTACGGTGGCTTGTTTGAAGGGAGTCCGAAGATTGAGGCGAAGGTGAAGGAGCGCGCCGCCCAAGCGGTCACAATGGCACTGGCGAAGGGAGCATTGAACGCTATCGGAGTGGCGGCGGGAGGACCTTTGAAAGTGGTGGACATTGTTTCCAAGCCGCTTCGGGGCATGGGGGCAGCCATCGGGGAATTCATCGCGAAGGAAATTACTGCAATCCATCAACTGAAAGCCGAAAATTGTCTCAACTTGTGCGATGTGAGAGTGACGCTGCAGGGGGACTTTGTGGGAAGTTACGTAATCGAGGACCCAGCGGATCTGAGGAAACTTCCCACGATGCTTGAACTGACTGCGGGAAGAGATGGTCAATATTTGGGGGAATCTGTAATCGCAACAATGCTTTCGGCTCATCGAAATTTCATTCTCAAACATTGCCCTCTCTCTGCCTCCGGAAAACGAAAGGTCTTGAGCCTAGACCTCAAGGTTGAACTGTGAGGTTTGGGAAACATCAAGGGACCAAAGGGGTCAGCCTCATTGATGTAGCTAAGGAGCAGAATTGATGCTCTGTTATCGCGATTTGGAGCGATCGAGTGCCTGAACATTTCGAAAAAGCGTCAAAAGCATCAAAGGCGGCAGGCCTCGTTGTTTAGAAGGATCGCCATCTCCGGACCAAGGCGATCGTAGTAGCCGTCGTCGCTCAACGTGACGAGCTGGCAGAGTTGTTGGCTTGCATCGACTGAAATCAGCGGAGTCATACATCCGCACGAGGTCTTTCTTCAGAAGCAGAGAAGCAAGAGATGCGATCAGATCACCGTGAGGTTTTCAAATCCGTTGCGACAAGAGAAAAATGCTGGATTGGACTTCGCGAACCAAATCCACTCGGAGACAAGTGGATTGGCAGCGTGCAATCCCTACCCAAGCCTGTGACCTGTAAAGCCAAGACCGCAACCAACTCAATGCACGAATACGGTGGGTTGGTCGTGAGTCCATTGTTGTGCCCTGAGGCGTTCACCGTAACAACAAAAGCGAATGCGATCAAAAAGTGGAATGGCAGTTCCTTTGCCGGGACTCACTTACCCGCAGGATTTACGGTTTCTGGGTCAGGGTTGGTGAAAATTAACGGAGCCTGCATTCACCCCGATTACGACCTGATGTCTGTTGTCAGTGCGGATTCCAGAGGCGAGATGATCTTCACACCGCAGTCCGAATCGGAAAAGTTGTTTGCCGGTGTGCAGTGGGAGATCAATGGCGATCTGGGAATTGACATGATCCAACATGGATCGGAGTTCATGTGGAAAGGCGGTATTGGTGCGGCAGACTTTGAGTATGTCTTGTGGTTTGGCCCGAATGGAAAGTTTCGACGCTGCCCATCAAGCAACCAAATCACGTCGAGAGCCGGCGCCAGCAAAAGCTGAGAAAACAAAAGTGTAAGGGACATTTTCGTGCATCTACCGTGATCAACTTCCCTGACAGCTTGAACTTCCCCTGTGTGTCAAACGCCAAACGACGATGTTAAAAATCACCACTTGAACCAAGCGTTGATACGGTGCAAACCCAATCACTGACTACCGAATTGAGCTAACGCATGTCTGGAACATTCAAACCGAAGACGAGCCATCTGAACCTCGGCGTGGAAACTCGCCTCAAGCTCAATCTTGCCCAACTTTGCCTGCCCGGTCCAGTACAAAAATCGTTGTACGAATCGTGCTTGGCGCTCGCAGACGGAGCCAAGTCGCCGCCTCTCATTGACCTGAAAGACCTTCCCAAAAAAGATCAGCATTGGTTAGTTAAGGCGCTCAACGATTTTCGCAAAGACTACACGCCGTCCGTTCAGCCCGGATTGGGAGTCACGGGAGAAAACGTGCGTACAGGATTCAAGACGTTGTTCAATTACGACCCCTCGATTATCCCTGACGAAGTTGTGGTGTATATTAATCCGGATGGCGGCGCCGGTGTGGGAGTCAAGTTCAAGACAGACTCATTCAAGTATGAATTCGGCGTGCATATACTGCCTCCGCCAAAGTAATCACGCACAGAAAGAGCATCAAAGGAAGCAGGTTTCTTTGTTTTTAATATGGCATCAAAGAGACCTGAGTCCTTTGGATTTCCCAGAAGGAACGACGATCGGTGCGTGAACAATTTGGGCCTGAAGCCAATCGTTAGCGCAGATGCGGGACAATCGCAAGGTGACCGGCTGTGAATTTAGCAGGAGCGTTTAAATTGTATTTAGGATCGCTGGATTGATGTTGCCGATCCGTTCTCCGGAAGAGTCAAGATGAGAGCCGATCATATACGTGTGTTCAGAAAAGCAGCAGCAAAGTTTCAATGCACGATCGTGGTGAGAGACCAAAACCCGCTTTCGGCTCAGTATATGGGGCAGAGCGGGTTTAAGCCGAAACCAATTTGGTGTCACGCCAAAACCGCAGGCAACCCCAATGGCCCCGAACCGTTGCAGGGATTAGTGGTTGACCCAACGACGTTCCCTGACGCCTTCAAGAAAAGGAAATTGAATTCCGCGTTAGACGAATGGAAGAGTTTTGTAAAAAACATCCTCAACAATCGTCATGGATTCAAACTCAACGACACAGAAGGTCATCCCCGTTTTGGTTGCGTGTTGTTTCATGGGGATTACCTGTATTCTGACTACGATCTGAAATCCGTCACTCCATCTCACGGATCTCACAGGAAGCCTATACCTGACAAGGACGGTAAGCCCGTTGATATGAAACATCATAAGCACCGGCCGTTTGACTACTCTACCAATATCGAAAAGGAGATCGCCAAATTCTTCAGGGAACGCACGGGGATTGCGCTGGTCCAACACGGGGCTGCTGTGAACTATCCGAAGGACAAGGGCGAATTGGAGCAATGTGATGTATTCTTGCCGGTGTCACCGTTTCATTTTACTGAGTATCGAAGCAGGTAGCGCGGTTGATCCTTTAGAAAGCATCTAATGGGTCAGGAACGAATGGCATTGTCATGGTCATTTCAGGGCAGACGGTGGTCTATTGACGTGTGAGAAACTCTGTTAATCTCCCATTCGTGGTGTTAGGGGTTGTGTGAAATGCCTCTTCCCGGCGATGATTGTTAAGCCCTTCCTGGTTCTCGTGCTGAGAAAAAGCCAAGGAGGGTTTTTCATGGACTCACAGATACCAAAATCAGTCGCAGTACCCACAACAGAAAGCTCAGAAGCCCGGAGTGGGCCAGCCGATCGCTCGGGCAGTCGCCATTCTGCGTTGGCCACCGCCGCGATGATGGACGTGGCCGTTGGGCCATATGCGGGAAAGGAAACTGGCGAAACAGGTTTGTTGCGGACCATTCTGAAATCGCTGTCTGATAACGACGTCACAGTTCTGGATCGCTATTACTGTTCGTTCCTGATGATCTCGCTGATGTTCGCTCAAGGCACACAGGTCTGCACTCGAAGGCATCAGATTCGGCACACCGATTTCCGTCGCGGTCGGCGATTGGGAAAGTACGACCATGTGGTGCATTGGACTCGACCGCTACGACCGACGTGGATGGATGAGGGAACGTATGATCAGATTCCCGAGACTCTGGAACTGCGTGAACTTCGCGACAACGTAGTGGAGAAAGGCCGTCGCACAAAGCAGTTGACGATCGTCACCACGCTGATTGACGCTGATGAGTTCACCAAGGAAGAGATCGCTGAACTGTATGGATTCCGGTGGAATTCTGAGCGGGATCGATGCAGCATTAAGGTGGCCATCAACTTGGGACATGTTCGGTGTAAATCCCCGGAAATGGTGCATCGCGAAGTGTGGGCCACTCTGCTGGCTTACAATTTGATTCGAGCCACAATTGCAGACGCCGCCACCCTTCATAACAGGCAGCCTCGGCAGATTAGTTTCATCAGCGCTGGTCAGTACGTCTTAGCGTCGTGGATGTTAACTTCAGGCGGCGTCATTGCCGACATGCGCCATCACTGTCTACAGTTACTGAAGCAGGTCGCAAACTGTGAAGTTGCCAACCGTCCTGGCCGCTTGGAACCGCGAGTCATCAAGCGCCGCAGACACGGCTACCCACTCATGCAAAAACCAAGAAACGTCCTGCGTGCTGAACTTCGTAAACACGGCACATAAAACACGTGACCGCCACGACAGTGCCATTCGGGTCAGGCCTCTCTTCTTATTAATAGCCCCAGTCGAGTTTATTCGGATCAAGGTCCTCACCTGTCAGGTGGAGATAAACCTGCTCTAACATTGTGATCACTATTAGGAGGTTATTCGACTCTTCACCGTCACTTGATCCTGCGCAATTTGCCCG
>JBDNHJ010000421.1:0-5799 GCA_041688835.1 Fuerstiella sp. | reverse complement strand
TCAAAGCTCCCACTGGCGAACGTTCCTGAACGAAAACATGACTCAGGAACTCAAGACGATTCATCCCAACCGACACGCCATGAAAAATTACTCCCCCCTGATACTCGCATATTAAACGGCGGAATGCCGGTTACACCCAAATCCATGAAGCGCTGGCCATCTTGATTCGGAGTCCTGCGATGTCACTTCCGCCGCTTGTCTGCATCAGGCAAGCGACCAACGGAAGCGACTTTGTGGAACCGAGCGTAAGCTCGAATCCGCGTCAAGGGCCGGTGCCCTTGTGGGAAACTGTGACGGGTCGGGAGACCTGAACACACCAGAACGGTCTGAAGGGTAAAACCTTCCAACAACGTGAACCAGCGAATGAAGTTTAGGAACTAACGCCGGAACCTCTGTGGTTGCCGGGAAGTAACGATCTCGGTGCGTGGTCCTGTCGACCACGTGATTCAAACACCGCAGAGGGGGAGAGTGGTCTGATTAGAATCTCGCGGGAGCGAGACGGTGGTTCGATCGAAGGATCGAACAGGTGCGAGTTGGTTTGCTGTCGTTCCGTGGCATAGTCACGGATTGGCAAGCGACCAACGGGAGCGGTCCATCTGGTTCCGAGCGTTAGCTCGAATCGGCTGGCGGGCCTCCCGCCCCTGCGTGGCTGGCAGTCACGACCCGTTCACGATGACCAAAGGGTGATGCCTTTGTGAGTGAAGACGAAAGGACTGAGGAGCAGTATCTGAGGATTCTGCTGTTGGAAACCGTGTTGCGTTTCGACGTGACACGAGGAATCCGGCAGTGATGATCTTCGGGAAAAGCTCCATCATTGAACGTGTGGCAGTCAGCCGGTCTCTGATTTCAGAGGCCGGTTGCTGCACCAACCGTGGCAGGCAGCAATTGCGGTTTCAGGAGAACAATCCGGGAGGAGTGATCTCTTGAAACGGCAGACTGATGGCGGATACCCGAGTTGCGTCCAGCGGACGTGACAGGGTGACGCCGTAGAGGTTGAACTCGGGTGCTATGTATTGTGCGGCTGCACCAAGGGAAGGCAGTGCGAAAGCACGTTCCCCGCTCGCAGACGCGATTTCATGGCTATTCGTGCGATTTGGTCTGGAGACCTTTTGTCTGGGTCTCGGCCAAGGACACGAACCGATTGCAAGGTTGCCGAACACGGTTTTACGGCTTTGGAAGTTGAGCCCATCAACTTCCACTTTTTAATTTTGCGTCCCTTCTTCCCTGCTTCAGGGGAGAAGGTGGCCGAAGGCCGGATGAGGGGTGCTGCGACTATGGAGAGCAGCTTTAGAAACAGAACAGAAAGGAGACACACAACATGACGTATCGTGGCGAAGCACAAACCCCGGAGGCGGTCGTGCAACTGATCGCCGCCAGCTATCTGCGTCACGGATTTTACTGGTACGTGACAGGTTCCATTCCCGCAGGCAAAGATCCCGCCGCAATTGATCGGAAACTGATCGCGAAGTACGGCATCGACGTCAGCGAATGGGAACGACGACACCGCAAGCAGCGAGGCGTGGCGAACGCTCACTACCTGCGACATCAACAATGGTTCATCCTGATGGTCAGCGACGGTCACCATGCTCTGAAGCAACCGGCGGCGAAAGGTGGAGAAGGCGAGCATCTGCGAGATTGCCGCCGACAACCGATTCGGTTTCAGGGGTATTCGATCTCGTATCGCCGATCAGGCGTGACACCAACCGGCGGTGCCAGCACCAAGTGGCACGCGCACGTTCGCATTGACGACGACACTTATCGACAACTCCGAGACCACCTGCTGGATCTTGCCACACATCGATCGGCAGAGAACCTGGCCAGAGAGTTCGCTCGCATCCCGTTCGCCCGCTATGCACCGATTCGTCGCCAACTGCTGAACATGCTGCGAGCCGTCAACGAACGCCGCAAGCAACAATGCTATGAGCTACTGCCCTACAGCGTCCTGAAACTTCGACGAACACCGGTGCCGGTGTACGTGCGGCCGGAAACCACTGAACAATCCGACTCATCCCTTCGGAAGGCCGCCTGATTTATGACCGCGTTACCGTATTTCTTACTGGCTCTGCCGTTTATTGATCTCGCGATTTCCAACCCCGACATAGGTGACCTGATGCTGGCACTTTGGCTTTTCAGCATCACATGGAGAATGGGCTGGCTGCGGTGACGGCTTCAGTCAATCGTCGACATTTCAGTGATCATGTTTGAGGAAGCAGATTCAGTGGCTTTCCCTGCTGGGTACGAAACACGCCAAAGTCCCGTCGGTCGAGCGTAAAAACCGTATCGATTTGGTTTCGTTCGGCAAGGTGCATCAGAGAGACATCGGCCAGTTGAAAGTGTTGGTCGGCGTAGCGATCCAATATCGCTGCCATCGCAACGGCGTCGACTTCGGTCTGAGATTCAATTCTTAGAAAACCGGCTGTCGTTGATCGAATAAGTCGTTGAACGAGGTCTGGGCGATTCCGCAAAAGCCAAGCAGCTTCCGTCAGAACAGGCCATGTGGTGATAAGCGGCGTTCTCAGCAGCCCCAATACTTCGACACACGCGGAATGGGCACTATCGGACGCGTCAAGAATTGCAACAAGCGGGCCAGTATCAACCAAAGCTTCCATGGTCATTGACCGAAGCCAGTCATGTGTTTCGAATTCGTGGAAAGATCAGTGAACCCACTCTCGAAGGCACCAACCAGTCCGAGATTCTCTGCCATCTCCCGCGCGGAAGCTTGAGGCGATTTGGGTGCAGATTCGCAAATCTCTTCAACAAGTTCTGTAAACGTTAGGCCGTTGGCGGATCGCGAGAGAGCGTCCAGAACTCGCACAGCAATCTCCGAACCGGAAAGCCCTAGCGAACCCTGAATCCGTATTCGGTCAGCGATGCGATTTATCGTCGATTCTGAAACTTCAATCTGCATAATATTCTCCATCCCTTGAGTGTAGCATGACTGCGCCGAGAAACTCAAGAAAATACTGATCCTCGGCATCAGGCTTACCAGCCTTCATCGTCCTTGAGGGACAGGAATGCGGAGTCGGTTACGATCAAATGATCAAGGACAGTGATTCCCAGCAATTGCCCGGCTTCTCGCAGTCGCTCGGTGACCGCTCGGTCTTCGCTGCTGGGGTCGGTGGAATCGGACGGATGGTTGTGAGCGACAACCATCGAAATCGCTCCCGTCAGAATGGCACGTTGAAACAGCTCTCGCGGCGCGACCGGGGCAGAATTGGCTGAGCCGATGGACACAATCGAATAGGCGGCCACCTGATGCGAAGCATTCAGGTACAGAGCCACGAAGTGTTCACGGCTGTTGTCCGTCAGAATCGATCGAACGAAGTTCGCCACATCGGCAGGGCCGGTGATTTTGAACATCACATGGTCGCAGTGGAGATAATTCACTCGGGCTTCGCGAATGAACGTGTCCTGGATGTCGGGCTGCTGAATGGTCGGCTGTTTGCGGGTGCGGCTGCGGGGTGTTGTGGTTTTTGTCTTTGGCATGTTCCTCAGTTGATTGTTGGTTCGGTGGTAAAATGGGCGGCCTCTGTCACTGACCGCCCGACGGTGGCGGCTTACTCTTCGAGTGCTGCCAGATAGTCGTAAACCTTGGCGGCGAGGAAGGCGGGGGCCGGCAAATCATTCATGCGAAAGTTGCTGGTGTTCTGGATGACTCCCTGTTCGTCGCGGTAGGTTCGCTGGAACGTGACGTTGTGCCAGAGACTGTCTTCGGACGCGTTCTGCCATGCGGCTGCTTCGACTCTGTTCAGGCGGCGTGTGAATACTGGTTTATTGGCCATGATTTTTGAGTCCCGTGGTTCCGTCGGAAGCGAAAGACAGCGCAGCGCTTGCAAGGGCATGACAGATTGCAAAGCGATCTGGCGAGCCCTTGCTCGAAGCGACCAAAGGATCCTCGGGACGAGCGTTCCCATGGCCATACCGGTTTTTATTCGACTGAGCAGAGTCAAATGCCAGGTGCGATTAGTGCGCTGAAGACGAGTTTCAGCGCAACCAGGTGTTACTGATCAAGCCAGTCGACGAACTGCAAATCGGCAACTGATTGAAACTCGATCGTATTGTGTGTGACAAGTGTCATGTTGTGAACAAGTGCAGTCGCAGCGATCATGGCGTCCATGTCGATCAGGAAATTCACAAGTCCAGCTCCGGTCGACCGTGCTTACGCTGCTCCCGATTCCAACTCAGGAAGTCGTCCAGATCTTCCGAATCTTGTTCACAGCTTCCGAAGATCGCTTCGAGTCTCTGCTTTCGCTGCTCCGTGCTGATGGGCTGATGCTTCACGACCAGTTCGATGTCCGAGCCATCCGGAATCGACAGCGGATGCTCCAATTCAATGGACTTGCCATGGACGATGCCACGCAATACTTCCGTTGTTTTGGACATGTATAACTCCCTCCTCGCCCGGTAGTGGAGAGTTCAATTGAAAGTCGTTGAACACCAAGCCTGACGGCCACGATAGTATACCTAAAGTCGCTGAGAGCGTCGCTATGGACTACAAAAACAATTCCCCATCGCCGGACTGGATTGCGGATTCTACGGGCATTCGATCCACCTTGAAACAGTTCTGTGGCAGATGAAGCACTTTCGGGCAGCAGCCACGGCGTAGATTCAACTGGCGAGTCACTCCCGCTACTTAAAGACGCAAAGCGACGAGTTTCACAGTCATGAACGCTCACCGCGAAGTTCTCGATCAGTACGTCCTTCATTCGGAACCCGAATTACCACACGATGCGCGACGATATTGAAACCTTAAGCTTCCTCCACATGCGGGAAGTCGTCACATGTGCTTTAAATCCGTTGTTGGATTCTGAGCGATTGAGGCAGGACGCCGAAGAAACAAAAAGCAGGCCAATCTTTCAATCAACGAAGATTGGCCTGCCGGGAATTCGTGCGATCGCGTCTTTCGTCGAAACTACTCGCCACGATCACACATCACGTTATTCGCCCATCAGCACGATCGCCGATGCGCAGGAGAACCGGGTAGTCCCTGAGAAGGCACGGTCAATGCAGCCACGTAAATAACCACATCGATTCTGGCCCGCTACAGGCTGCTTGCACAGGCACTGTTGTCGGGGCTTGCGACACGAAAACCAATGTTGTTGTTCTCGTTCGTGGGGTTGTTGTTGTTGCGGATCGACGACGACAAGTTGTTGGAGTTGTTGTTCCAACTGCCGCCGCGGATCCCACGGTTAGACGAACCCACAATCCCGATTCCCCTTTCTACAGTCAGCGGCTCAACACCGCTCGACGCAGACCCACACTGTGTGCGTGCTTCACATGCGCAATCCAGGCACGTACACTGTTTGTCAAACTGGAGCCGGATCGCCGGCGCTGTCTCATCTCCCACCGCATTTTGTGAAATCGGTCCTGAAACCGGCGCGCTGTGGCCGCTCGCACTCGAACGCGGCCATCCGAATACACCACAAATCCCACAAAGTCCACGCCACAGCGAGTCGGAATCAATCGGTACTTGTCCGGATGCATTCGCAACTGCAGCAGACTGAGCTTTTCCTTCACACGCTGACCCTGTTCTTTCAAAAGCTGACGGTCATTGCCGAAGATCAAAAAATCGTCCAGGTACCGCACGTAGCCTTTGACTCGCAATTCATGCTTGATGAACTGATCCAGCGAATCCAGATACACGTTCGCCAGAAACTGACTTGTCAGGTTTCCAATGGGCAGGCCGCATTTGTGGATCTGCACATCGAAAAGGTCGCCACCAACAGGCCAGACGTGTCGCACGCTGTCATGGTGCGTATCCACCACTCTGCTAATCAACGCCAGCAGCCGCTGATCGCC
>JBDNHJ010000420.1:0-4387 GCA_041688835.1 Fuerstiella sp. | reverse complement strand
ATTGCAGACCCGCATGCTGCTTTGGATCGAAGCCTTCCACACGACCGACCAGGCTGGCGGTGGGTTGCAGTTTCAGCGTCAACGGTTCGTCACCTTCAACCCCTTGAGACGCACGCGTGGAATCCAGAAACTGAGTTCCATAACCATCCGCCGTTACGACAATTCCTCGCATGGCGGTTGACGGCCAGCCACCGAACGTGGCGCGACCGTTGGCATCGTCGTGTGAGTTTGCCGATCTCGCACTTCCGCGGGGAGACGGTCCGCGACGCTGCGAGGATACTGCACCGCTTCCAGCACAACGTGGGCGTGGGCCACGGGCCGGTCGTTCGGGTCGACGACTTGAACGGCCGCGATCGCATCGTCGAGCTTGATTGTCAGGTTCTTCTGCAGATACGACCACGAAGTCATCATTCTCAGATTCCCGCTGACTCCATCAGAACTCACGGCCCAGAAACTGCCTTCGAAATTGCGGCGTTCCTTCTTCGCCAGAATCGAAAACGTGCCATCGGCGTTCGTCGTCATTTGATGAGTCAATTGCGGCCCGTCGTCGAAGGCGGTCCGTGGCGACATGCCTTCGTTAAAGATCAGCGGCTCGACGAACATCCCCACCCAGCAGTCCGGTACCGGCTTTCCTTCAGTGTCAACGACCTTGCCTTCCTGCAAAATCGATTCCACCAGCGGTGGCGTTTTCTTCTGCTCAGAATCTTTCGCTGCCGTATCTTCAGCGGGTTTCGGTGGCGGCGATGCTGCCTCTTGAATGGCGGCAGCAACCTCCGGAGCACCTTCCGTCGGCACCGGAACACCGTTCACGCTGACTCGCACAGCCGAACGCGGGCCGGGAAAGACGCTCAGGTTGTCGAAGCGGACGGTGTCGTAGCGGCTGCGGCGCAATGTCAGAAACTTCGGCAACGGCTTGTCCTTGTCAAAGTAAAAGACCACCACTTCTGCCGATTGCAGTTCGTCTCGCACTTTGTCCCGCAGGCCTTCGGGCACGCCGAACTGGCTGTTCAGGTCAGTCACCATCAGCGGTCCCACGGATTGCTGTTCTTTCCCTGCGAACTGAATGTCCAGCTTCCACGCAAATTCACTAGCATCCGTCGAGACAACGAAAACAGACGGCAGATCTTCTTCATTGACAAACTGAAATCCGTCACCACTCTGTAGCGACAGGTCTTGCCAGGCTTCTTTCGTCAACTGGAGTTCCGCATACGTATGATTGCTCTGAACTCGATTCAACACCGAATTGATTGGTGCCTGTTCGAACTCGTCGTCGATCGGCACTTTGAAATTCCCGTATGCCGCGCCCCCGCTGCAACTCAGGCTGAAATTCATCCCCTGTGGCCCAACGGCTTGAATCAGCAGTTCCCGTTGGACGTCCGACATCCGGCCGTCGACTTTATCAGGAACCAGAGTCAGCGGATCGAAGCCATCCGGCGGATTGATCAGTTCTCCGTTCGCTCGCCAGAAAATCTTCGGATCATTGCCGCCGACCTTGTCGACCGATGCCAGAGCATTGAATTCCACCCACCGCCGCTCATCCAGTTTCACCCGCAGCCCGCTGCCACTGGGTGGAAACTTCGCGAACGACGGAAACTTCTCCACCGGCAACGGCACGTCTTGCGGTGCCGCTTGCGGTGCCGCTTGCTTTACCGTGTCCGCTTCGTCGACGGCATTCAGCTGTGGTGCCGCAGCGTCGTCAGCCGACGCTGCGTTGTCGCCTTCGATTAGAATTTCTTCGCTCTGCGTGGCAACTACCGTCTCATTATCACTCGCCACCGTCGATCGAGGCAACACAACCAACGACGTCGCCACCAGCGCCACCAACACCGAAATCCCTGCCACCCATGATCGTCGAGACGCACCGTCATCGCCGCGAACCTTCGCTATGCGACGGATGCGGCGCAGCAGGTTGCCGCCGTCGGCTGCTGTGACCAGTATGTTTTCGAACTCCGGCCGCGCCGTGTTGTCGCGAGCTGCATCGACCGTGATCAGCGCTCGAGCCAACTCGGACGCTGGACATCCGACCGCCAGAGCCACGTCGTCGCAACAGTGTTCTCGTTCATCCCGCACCACGCGCGACACC
Organism: Fuerstiella sp.; assembly: GCA_041688835.1. Taxonomy (GTDB): domain Bacteria; phylum Planctomycetota; class Planctomycetia; order Planctomycetales; family Planctomycetaceae; genus Fuerstiella. The sequence goes on along the minus strand of JBDNHJ010000420.1, from coordinate 2,304 downwards.
CACCAGATGGCGGGATGATAAAACAGCACCGTTTCAATCACCGTCTGCAGAATGTTGCCGGCGTAGTCGTAACGACGCACATGAGCTAATTCATGAGCCAGAATCGCCCGCAACTGTTGTTCGCTGAGTCCCGTGACGGCCGACATCGGCAACAGCACGACCGGCTTCAAGTGCCCGACCACCGAGGGAACTCGAACCAGCGTCGACAGCACCACCCGAGTCGCCGGGCTGGCTTGAATGCGTGCTCGCAGTTCGTCGAACACCGACTGAATCGCTGCCGAAACCGGTTGCCAACCCTGTCGACGCAACCGCACCGACGTCCGCCAGCCCCACTACAATCGCCCCGCCATCAGCAACACACCGCTCAACCAAACGACTACCGCCCACGGCAGAAACGGCTTCATCATCGCGACGAAACCGCCGGGCTTCGTGGCAAGAGCCGTTGCGCCAACGGATTCGGCAGAAGCAACGTCCGTCAACGATGCCGAATCGATGGTGACCTCATCCGCCGCATCGGGATCCACCAGCAACGGGCCGCCCGCATCGCCTAAGTCGGCGGCGGTATCTATTGAAGCAGGTTCTAATTCGGCAGCGTCCACACCGCCGCTGGACCGCAGATCATCCGCGCCGACGAACTCGGCTTCCGAACTCGGCTTCCGAACTCAGCTCCGCCTGCACGTCCGCCGCGTCTTCCGCCGCTGCAATCGCTGCCTGCGGAATATCCACCCACCACAAAACGCCGAACGGCAGCCCGGCCATCAGCACCAGAATTCCTAGCGCAGCGTTGTACCGAACTCGCGAAAACCGTTGAGGAACCAGCCACAACATCACCGCCAGCAACGCGGTCGGAATCAGCAGCAGCCACAACGAATGCACCAGCATCCAGCCCAGCGTCTCCACAAACGCAAAATCGAAGTCGCTCATTGCTTGTCCTCCAACTGTTGAATCAGTTCGCGGATTTCCTGCAAATCGGCGGGCGATGGTTTACCAGTCGACAGAGCCTGCATGACCAGCGACATGGCCGACCCGTCGAATGCCTTCTGCACAAGTTGAGCCAACAGATTTTTCTGAGCTCGCTTGCGGGTGACGGCGGCGGTAAATGTTTGAGGCCGCAGGCTGTCGTCGCGGCGCACCAGTCCCTTATCCAGCATCACGGACAGCATTTTGACGGTGGTGGAATAGTTCTTCGCTTCCCCCGCATGCACCGCGTTGTGAATCGCTCGAGCCGTCGCTGCCGGCTGGTCCCACAACACCTTCAGAATCTTCAGCTCCACTTCCGTGGGCTCAATCACATCTGCCATCAACTCTGTCTCCCGCTGCCTGCCAAATAGAGAATCCCTTCGCCATATTAGCGAACCGTTTCGCTATTGCAAGAGAAAACCCAGCGTGGCAACGCCGTTAAGGATTCACTTTGCGAGTTTTGCAGGGATACCTCTCCAGCCGTTTGGGCGCTAGCCCCGGATCTGCACCGTACTCGTGTCCGGGGCTAGCGCCCAAACGGCTGGAAACACACACATTAAAAATCATTAACGGCGTTGCCCCGATTGGCTTGTCCAACCGGAACAGAAAGCTCTGCACGGTGAAACATGAGCAACGCTGCGAGTGACCCGGGGCTTCCTTCGCAAGCTCAGTCCAGCCCACGGCCACCCAGCAACGATCTTCCGAAATCTATGAACGCACCCTGCCCCGGCACCGGTGGGGATCAAACTCTTTTCTGTTCATCGCGGTCTTCGCACGATAGAACGCGGATCGCTTCGCTCTCACCCTTTTTTTGCAGGGATCAGAACATGCCAGTACACGACTGGACACGCGTCATCGCCGGAACGTTTCATCATTTCCACCATGAATGGATTTCTTGCATCAGTCGTGCGCTGAATGCGGGACTGTTGCCGTCGGATTATTACGCGATGGCGGAACAGGTGGCTGGAGGCTTGGGGCCGGACGTGCTGGCGCTGGGCAATCGTGATGCGTTCGAAACCGAGGCCGCCGGATTTGGCAACGACTTCTCGGAAGAAGGTGCGGGCGGATTGGCGACGAAGCTACCCACGATGCGCTTTACCGAAGCTGCGGAAATGGAGATCTATGCGAAACGAAAGAGTCGCATTGTGATTCGACATCCCAGTGGAGACGACGTCGTGGCGGTGATCGAAATTGTTTCTCCGGGGTAAGCGCCCATCAGCACCGTTCTTGACAGGTGGTTTAGTCTGGCGAGCATAGTATCGCTTGTCATGACTTTTTGTGGAGGTGTTTATGGGGCGTTGACGTGATCCTGCTGTTCGTGCGCGGTGGGAAAGAATGATTCGT
>JBDNHJ010000419.1:0-11365 GCA_041688835.1 Fuerstiella sp. | reverse complement strand
GTGCTGGTTCTCGATGGAGCTATTGTCCGGGGGCGTCGTGAAGAAGGCAAAGGTCTGTCAAAAGCCAACCGCCGACATTCTGAGGCTGTTCAAAAAAATTGTGGAAGCGGTTCAGTACGCGCACACGAATGGAGTTCTTCATAGAGACATCAAGCCTACAAATATTCTGCTTGATGAAGCTGGTATTCCACATGTCGCGGACTTTGGAATTGCCAAGGTGGGATCGGCAATCCGCATCAGGTATTCAGATAACGGTGGGGTAGAGGGATTTCTGTTCGTTGAGTCTTCTGTGCTTGTAGAAGTCAAATTTCGTTGTCGGTACGTGAAAAAGGTTGGACCAAGACCGTGGCAAAGACGTGGCAAAGACCGTGGCAAAGCGGTCAAATCCGCCCCTTGGTAACACCTCAGCCCTGAATACGACAGCAAACTAGCTGGACAACGCTAGGTTCTGTTTTAGAGGCCGTGATATTCGCATTGTTTTGGTGGCACGGATTTTACTTTTTTTTTCGGGGCGATGTCGAAAAACGCACCACGGGATATTCTACCTTATTGCAAAAGTAGAAGGTCCCTTAGTACAAGCAATGATCGTTGAAAATCCTGAACGGCGTTACCCCGCCACTTTGCTGAGATTCATGATCCTGAGTCGGCGGAATCACAACCCCGGATCGGTTTGCGCGAGGTGGTCTCGAATGGTGCCAATGGCCGTCGTGGTTTCGCTGCGATAAGTTTCTAGCTGCCGGACAGTGTTCAAGAAATCTTCGAAGGCCCCCATCCCGTCACCTCGCGAATCCTGCTGGGCGACAACCATGTGCAGCAGATGCAGTTGCTGGTGCAGCGAATCGTCCAGTAAGGCGACGGCCGGCTTGGTCAATTCGCGGATCTGCTTGCTTAGCTGCCTCAGGCTTTCGCGTTCTTCGTTACGTTCTTCTGCCGTCAGATCTCGTTTCGATGTCCTGACCTGTCGCTTGGCCAGTTCTACTTCATTAACCAATCGCCCCAAAGGCGCTTCGTTCCGACGGTTTCCTTCTTTGATCGACTGGGCCTTCTGAAGAATGGCTGGGATCTTTTTAGACTGTGGGCAGTTTCTGGCTCCATCTTCCAGCACACGAATCGCCTGTGTCAGGCTTTGCATTTCGATATGCAGGTTACCAAGGTTGGTATAAGATTCTGCCATCTTGGGCTGCAACTTAATGGCTTCGCGGTAGGCAGAAATCGCCATGGAATTCATCTTCATGGCTTTGTGGGCAATCCCCAGATTGTAATACGCGGAGGCCGACTTTCTGTCTCGCTTAATCGCCTTTTGCAGTGTCCGCGCCGCATCCTGAAATTTTTGCAGCACGTTCTGAACGGCACCAAGATTCACCCAGCCTGCGGCGTACATGGGATCCATCTTGGTCAGCTGTTTGAAGGCGGCTTCGGCGTTGGCAAAGTCCTTGGCCATAAAATACGCCATCCCCAAAAGCTCCTGACCGTCACGATCGTTGGGGTTTGCCGCCGCAAATTTGGTAAGGATGGTTACAGCGTCAGAAATTCGATTTTGCTGCAGCAGGCTCTTGGCCATCAGAAGTGGCGACTGACCGGGTTGTTGAGAACTCATCCGCACTCCTCTGTGGCAAATCATTCGAACGATGCCGAGGCTTCATGGCAGAAACTGCCGTTGACGAGGTGAAACCGTAACAACTGGCAGGCCGTAAAGCACGCGATACTGCCGAAAACGACCACTCAGCAGCTGTTGGTCGTTGAACTTTAGCTCCCGTTGAACAGCAGCCGATTCCTACAACAACGCAGCGGAGCGGGCCGTTCAATTCTACCTAAACTAACACGGTAACAACACAGGTAAAGTTTTCTTCGTCGGGACACAGGGTTCAAGCGGCATTTTCCAACTTGCCGAAACATCCCCTACACAAACAGGCTCGGTACGCAGCCTGTATGCCAACTTCCCGGTGACGAAACGCAGGTCCGCATGCTCTCAATTCGCCCACGATTCGTCGCCGTTGTGTTGCTCACAATGCTCACAACGGCCACTGCAGCGATTTCTGGACCGGCCCAGGCGAATGATCCGCGAATCACCCCACTGGTTTTGGCGGTCGAGGCGTGTCAAGAATCCGTGGTCAATATTCATACCGAAAAGAACGGCGTCAAAGACACCGACTCGCGGTTCTTTACGCCCAAAGTCCACCGCATCAGCGGCATGGGGACCGGAATCGTCGTCGACGAACGCGGCTACATCGTCACCAACTATCACGTGATTCATGAAGTCGATGAAATCACAGTGACGCTCAAAAACGGCGAAACCCTGAAAGCTCGCGCCGTTTCGTTCGACCGCAAACAGGACATGGCTATCATTCACGTCAATGCGTCTGCCCCACTGACCGTGATGCAAATGGGCACGTCTTCGGATGTCCGTCTGGCGGAACAGGTTTTTGCTGTGGGCAATGCGTTCGGCTACGAACACACGGTCACCGCAGGCATCGTGAGTGCTCTGAGCCGCGACGTCGAAGTTGACGAAACGCAGTCTTACGAAAATCTGATTCAAACCGATGCCAGCATCAATCCCGGTAACAGTGGTGGTCCGTTACTGAACGTCAAGGGCGAAGTCATTGGCGTGAACGTGGCCATTCGAGCGGGTGCTCAGCGAATCGGTTTCGCCATTCCAATTGATGACGCTCGAGTCACCGTTGCCAGGCTACTGAGCACCGAACGGCTGAACCGTGTTTCGCACGGACTGTTTGGAAGCGACGTCAAAACCCCGGCTGAACAAAAGCTGGTCGTCGATAGCGTGATTTCAGGCAGTGCGGCCGATCTTAGCGGGATCAGAAAAGGCGACACCGTCAAGTCCGTGCGAGACGTCGAAGTTCACGACGCAGCCGACTGGGAACGTGGATTGTTGGATATTCCCGTGGGTCAAGTCATGGACGTGCAAGTGGAACGAGCGGGCGAATTAGTCGACCTCAGATTCACCGTTGGTGTGGGGCAGACCGCCGTCGCTCAAGCACCAGTGGCGCGCTCGACCGGAGCACCCGTCAAGACAGTCGCCAGCGTGGCTTCTGCGCCACCGACTGCTAAGCTCAGCATTCGAGACAAAGCACAGTTTCTGTTTGGGCTGCATCTGATCAACCTGAACGCTCACGAAAGCAATCTGCTAAAAGGCAAGTACAATGGCGGCTTGCGAGTGCAGAAGGTCACTCGCGACAGCATTGCCGATCGCCATGGAATTCGTCCTGGAGACCTGCTGCTGGGGCTCGACCTGTACGAAACCGTCGACGACCACAACCTGGCGTTCATCTTGGAAGACAAACGTCTGCAGTCACTCAATGAAGTCAAGTTCACGATCTATCGGAACACAGAAGCTCTCGAAGGCACCATGCCAGTACCATCAGTGAAGTAGTTTCGCGCTGCCTTACGCTGCTTCTTGACCGCCAGTCAGTTCCGTTCGCTCAATTAGGTGAGTTGCTGTGATGCCCGGCTTTCAATCGCAATTGGAAGCGTGGATCAGGCAAGCTTGTTTGATCGAAGTTCGGTCGCTGAAACCCGGCAACGTTTCGCCAGCAGCAGCCTTTGACGACGCTTCCGTGCTGGACTTCGAGCACTCGGCGAACATCATTGCTCCGATCCTAGCCGACACCAACGGCCCATCTGTGGGGCCGACCATTCTGGCTGCCGTTTCCGCCACGGTGGCAGCCGTCGGACACAACACGAACCTCGGGATCGTACTGCTGTTGGCACCGCTGGCCCGAGTTCCCGCCGAACACGATCTGCCACACGGAATCGGAGCCATGTTGCAGGCGCTCAGCATCGACGACAGCATTGCCGTGTACGAAGCCATTCGAATCGCTTCGCCAGGTGGATTGGGACAAGCAGCCGATCAGGATGTCAACGCCCCGCCATCGATCAACCTGCTGGAATGTATGCAGCTGGCCGCCGACCGCGATCAGATCGCGGCGCAATACGCCAACGGCTACCGCGACGTCCTAGATACCGGCCTGAAGCTGTTGCTGTCAACGGCACGCTGGACCACACACACCGAACTGCGACTGGCATGGTTGGCCGTGTCTCTAATGGCGACCTTCGGTGACTCTCTGATTCACCGAAAGTGCGGCGAACAGCTGGCGACAGAAGTTCGCCAGCGTGCCCAAGACCTGTTGTCAGCGGGTTGGCCATTCGATGCCGATACCGTTGAGCAATACGCGAATTTCGATCAGTTTTTAAGAGCCAACGGCCACCAGCGGAATCCCGGCGCGACTGCGGATATCATCGCAGCCATTGTTTTCGCAGCGTTGCGTGACGGGCTATGTGTTGCCGATGTTTCCGAGTCGTACGTACTTTTTTCGGGTTGATCTCATGTCAGAAATCTTTGAAGCGCGTGTGACCAAGGATTCCCTCGTCTTCAGCGCGGCTCACTTTATTACCTTCAACGGGAATATCTGTGAGCGACTGCATGGGCACAACTGGCGGCTGGATGTGAGTGTGGGTGGTCAGCTGGATGAGAACGGATATGTATTCGACTTCATCGCGCTGCGTGATGCGTGTCTGAAGATTGTCGCGGAACTAGACCACACCGTGTTGTTGCCTGAATCGCATCATTGTATCAGCGTCGAAACATCAGCCGATGGTCGAGAAGTCACGGCCCGCTTCGAAGATCGCCGCTGGGTTTTTCCTGTGGAAGACTGCTGCGTCCTGCCCATCGCCAACACGACAGCGGAACTGATCGCTGGCTGGATCGGCAGTCGCCTGATCGCTGAACTGAACCTACAGACGGCCGCCGGGATCGACGAATTGCGCGTCGGTGTGGAAGAGAATTTCGGCCAATGGGCCACCGTGCGTCTGTCGACTTAGGCCGGTTCCTTATCGTCGCACGGTGGTCCCCACCGTGATTGCACGCCGAATCATGGTCGGGACCACCGTGCCACAAATCTCGAACGCCGAGTCTTGGACTCCGATGGCAGACTCTGGTAATCTATTGGACCCACCGCAACCACGCATTCCAGATTGTGACGTTCAATGCTTCAAGCTCATCCACTTCGATATCTGTGCCTAGCGCTTCTTACTGCGGCCACTCCGGCCACTGCGGTGGCCGAAGACATCGACTTCAATCGTGACGTCCGTCCGATTCTATCTGACGCATGCTTTGCTTGTCACGGTCCAGATTCTGGTCACCGGCAGGCTGATCTCCGATTGGATCTCAAAGAGGGGCTGTTTCAGTCGACTGACGGCGTCACCATCGTCGACAAAACGTCACCGCAGGATAGTGAACTGGTGCGACGCATTCTGTCCGACGATCCAGACGTGGTCATGCCGCCCCATGCTGGCAGTCGTCGATTAACGGACAAAGAAAAACAGACCATTCAACAATGGATCGCTCAAGGAGCACAATGGAAAGGTCACTGGGCTTACATCGCCCCAATCAAATCTGCTGTGCCCGCTGCCGACGCTCCGGACGTCAACTCGAATGGCAATGCGATCGATCGGTTCATTCAAGCACAGCTGGCCACCAAGAAATTAACGGCACTGCCTCAGGCAGATCCCGTCACTTTAGTCCGTCGGTTGTGTCTCGACCTGACCGGACTGCCACCCAGCACACAGCAAGTGGCGGCGTTTCGAGCAGATTCGTCACTCAGCGGTTGGAACTCACTGCTGGACGAATTGTTGGCGTCGCAGCACTACGCAGAACGAATGACAGCCATGTGGCTGGACCTCGTTCGCTACGCGGATACCAACGGAATCCACGGCGACAATCACCGTGAAGTTTGGATGTATCGCGATTACGTGATCAAAGCGTTTCATCAGAATATGCCTTTCGATCAGTTTACCATCGAACAAATTGCCGGCGACCTCCTTCCCGACGCCACTGATCAGCAGAAGATTGCGTCCGGTTACAACCGTTTGTTAATGACGACTCGCGAAGGTGGAGCTCAACCGAAAGAATACTTGGCCAAATATTCTGCCGATCGCGTGCGAAACGCCTCCACCGTGTGGATGGGAGCCACCATGGGCTGCTGCGAATGCCATGATCATAAATTCGACCCGTATTCGATTCGCGACTTCTATCAATTCGCGGCCTTTTTTGCGGACATTCAGGATGTGGCGGTTGGCACGCAGCCATCTGTCAAAATGCCGTCACCCGATCAAAAGATGCGTGCCGACGAACTCAGCCAACAGCTGGCGGAGCTTCAGAAAACGCTCGACACGCAGACGCCCGAATTAGACGCCGCGCTCAGCAACTGGGTGGCTGATGTTCAGAAAAAAATAAAAGCAGCGACCCAAACATGGTCACCGGCGAACGTGGTTGACATGCAGTCTGAAGGCGGGCAAGAAATGAGCCAGCTGGACGACGGCAGCATTTTGACCGCCGCCACTCAGCCGAAGCACGACACCTATCGTGTTTCTCTGGCTGCCAACGCAGGTCGGTTAACCGGTCTGCGGCTCGAAACCCTGCAGCACGACAGCTTCGTTCGCAAGTCGTTGGCGCGTAAGCCGGGTAACGGGAACTTTGTGCTGTCTGGCGTGCGTGTGATTCATGTTCAAGCTGCAGATTCCTCACAACACGACATTCCGCTGGCCGATGCGATTGCGTCTTACGAACAGAAAAGCTGGCCCGTCAAGAATGCACTCGACGGCAAGCCGGACACTGGCTGGGCTGTGGACGGCCATCATGGGGAACTCAAAAATCCCGTGGCCGTGTTTCAGCTGCAGGCACCGCTGGAGCTCAAAGATGCAGATCAAGTGATCGTCGAACTGCAGCAGAATGCCGTGGACTTCCATAACATCGGACGCTTCCGCATCAGTACTTCGAACATCGATCAACCGGGACTCAGTGACGATGCTATTGGTTTGCCAGCGGATCTTGTGGCCGTGGTTGCTGACTGGACGACGGCCTCCCCAGAACAACAGACCGCCGTGGCTGTCCACTTTCGAACCACCACCGAACTGCTTGCACCACAACGCCAGCAGCTTGCCGAGGTGCAGACGCAACAAACAGCTCTGGAAAAGCAGTATCCAGAAACGTTGATCACGCTGACTCAGGCCGCTCGGCCAATTCGCGTGTTGGCTCGAGGCGACTGGATGGACGACAGCGGCGACGTGGTCAAGCCATCTGTCCCCGAATTTCTGCCCCAGCTGTCGACTGCCGGCAATGCAACTCGACTCGACCTCGCGCATTGGTTTCTGGCCGAACAGAATCCGCTGGTGGCGCGCGTGTTCGTGAACCGTCTGTGGAAAATGTTGTTCGGAAAAGGGCTGGTCAAATCCTCCGACGACTTCGGTTCACAGGGCGCATGGCCGACGCATCCCAAGCTGCTGGATTGGTTGGCCGTAGAATTTCGTGACAGCGGTTGGGATGTGCAGCACATCATCCGGCTGATCGTGGCTTCAGATGCTTATCGCCGCTCGTCCGTCGCCGGTGCGAAACTTGTGGAAGCGGACCCCTTCAACGACTGGCTGGCTCGACAATCTCGCTATCGCATTGACGCAGAATTTATTCGCGACGGAGCACTCTCCGTCTCGGGTTTGTTAGTCGATCGTGTCGGCGGACGCAGCGTGAAGCCCTACCAGCCCGCTGGCTACTGGGCGCATTTGAATTTTCCGAAGCGCACCTGGACGGCAGAAACAGGAGACGACCAATATCGCCGAGGACTCTACACATACTGGTGTCGCACGTTCTTGCATCCGGCGATGCGGTCGTTCGACGCTCCTAGTCGAGAGGAATGTACGGTCGACCGTCCACGCAGCAATAATAGCCTGCAGGCACTGGTGCTGCTCAACGACCCCAGCTACGTCGAAGCCGCCCGCGCACTGGCTGGCCGCACGATTCTGGAAGGCGGTGACACCACAATCGCGCGCTTGGAATATATGTTCGAACAATGTCTCAACCGCCTGCCCACAGCACCAGAACAGACCGTGATGCTCGATGTCTTGAACACTCAACAAGACGAATTCGCAACATCGGCAGATGCGACAACGAAGTTCCTAAGCGTCGGCCTAGCCCCCGCTGCTACGGGAGTCGACCCCGCCGAGCTTGCCGCTTGGACCTCCGTCGCCCGTGTGCTACTCAACCTGCACGAAACCATTACTCGCAGTTGACTGAAGCAGCCCAGCATGAGCGAGTTTGTACCAGTGAGCCGCCGGTGGCCACGATGATTGAGAGATTCCTGATGCGATCAATCTGTGCGATAGCGATTCCCTGCTTGTGCTTGGCAGCGGCTTACGGTCAGCAGCCTGAACAGCACGCGAATGTGCCGCCGCACGACAGTCTGTCGCAGACCGTGCAGCGCATCGATACATTGTTTGCGGAATCCTGGCAGAATGAAAAGGTGACTCCGGCGGCGGTGGCCAGCGATGCCGAATTCCTGCGTCGCATGACTCTGGATTTGGCGGGACGTATTCCAGCGGTGTCGGAAGTTCGCGATTTTCTGAACGACGCGTCAACCACAAAACGCCGAGATGCAGTCGAACGCCTGCTGGACAGCCCGGCGTTCGTCCGCAATTTCACAACCGTGCTCCGCAATTCGTTGATTCCGCAAGCGAACAGCCAGCCGCAGTTTCGTGGACTGATTCCGGGCTTCGACGCATGGTTGTGGGAACAGCTGTCGCAGGAACAACCTTACAATGAAATTGTGCGAGAAATTATCACAACGAAACTCTCCAACAACAACGGCGGCGCGCTGTCGTCTACGACCAGTCCGGAAGCGTTCTTTGCGGTGCGTGAGCTGAAACCGGAGAACCTCGCAGCGGGAACGGCGCGTGCGTTTCTGGGAGTTCGCTTGGACTGTGCGCAGTGTCACGATCACCCGTTTGATCGGTGGAGCCAAGATCAGTTCTGGAATCTGGCGGCCTTCTACGCGGGCTTCGGTCGTCAGCAAGATGACGACGACAACCCGGCCGGCATGATGAATCTGCCAGAACAAACAAGCGTCCGTTCGATTCGAATTCCTGGGACAGAAAGCACGGTTTCCGCCGTCTTCCTGAATGGCACGACGCCCGATTGGGATGCCAGCAAATTGACGCCTCGACAGATTCTGGCTGACTGGATTGTGGCTGACGACAATCCGTATTTCGCCAAGATGGCCGTCAACCGCGTGTGGACTCAGTATTTTGGTCGCGGCATTGTGGACCCGGTGGACGACGTTTCGGAGAACAATCCGCCGTCACACCCCGAAGTTCTTGAGCTACTGGCGGCCGACTTGATTACCAGCGGCTATGACTTAAAACGACTGGTGCGTGTGATCACGGCCACTCGCGTTTATCAACTCAGCAGTTTGCAAAGTCATCAATCGCAAAGTGAACCGTCACATTTTGGCAGGGCTGTGTTGCGAGGGTTAACGCCCGAGCAATTCTTTGACAGTCTGGCTGAAGCCGTGGGTGTTTATCAACCGTATCGCAGTGACAACCCGTTCGTGATTGACACCAATTCACCGCGTGCTCGATTTCTGGATTTGTTTCGTGACAGTGCTGAGTCGGCTTTGGAGCGTGAGACCACAATCCTGCAGGCTTTGGCCATGATGAATGGTGAGTTCATCGGAAACGCGACCAGTCTGGAAGAAAGTCAAACCCTAAAGGCCGTGGTTGAATTTCCCGCAATGACCGATGCTCAGCGAATAGAAACTCTGTTTCTCGCAACGTTAAGCCGTCAGCCAACGGACGTAGAATTGCGACGATTTCAAGACTATCTGGCGGCCAATGCGTCGACCGTGACGAAGGAAAATACCAAGCCAGAAGCATTGTCCGATGTGTTCTGGGCATTACTAAACTGCAGCGAATTCCTGCTGAACCACTAGCACCTGCGGTGTGAGTCGTTTGCGGGAAGTGTGTCGTAATGCTTACCAAGGCTCTTGCGTTTGGACTGCAGTTCGATGTTACGGGAGATGATAGAATCGGCAAACGGGTTACAGATTTCCGAAGTTTATGGAAACGGCGAAAACCCAGCCTGTGAAAGGAATGACAATGCCTGTCCTTTTGCTTTCTTTTGCTTTGGCTTTGGCTGTTCTATGCAAACGATCGCCGCAGGAGTCAACTCTTCATCAAGCCCGCGTCGTGCGCCACGCGAAGTCAAAGCCTCACGTGTTATTCTGACGCTTCGGGTATCGACACGGCGGGCGTAGTGTTAGGGCGTGCTACGGGAATTCGACGAACGAACACCGCAGCACCGATTAGGACAATTGCAAGTATCGTGTAGCTGGCGGCACACATAAACAGACACTGCCGTGTCCGATACCACGCGGATACGCCGAGGAATGTCCATTTTTTTAGCGAAAGGCTGTTGCATGACGTCCCAGTCCCAACCGCTGGGGCTGGCCGCGATGTCGTGCAGCTGTATTGAATTAGTAATCCAAGCTCGATCCAGTATTGCGACCTTGAGCCCTTTGGGTGACGAAAGGAATGCGACGCCGCGCGGCATAGCTGCGTTACTGCCAATATCGGCGGTAACGGCTGACCAGTTTGAAAGGAGCCACATTGAACAGGTTGCAGTGATGGCAATGTTCAGCGACACGCGAAGTGCAAGAAGGAAGAGTCGTCGCATGATGGAGTGAGTGAATCTGAGATTGACAGATAACCAATTGCGATCTCTGCGGCGGCAGGCAGCCGCCGTATCGATCGTGTGTGGAACTTTTCCGCTTCATGTGCGGGCGGCGGCCCAGGTTGACCGATTTCCCTTGCGGAGTCAATGACGTCATCGAATCCTGTCTGGCGGGTGCGCTCATGGATTTAGGCGTTTTGTTGTTGGGTGGCCGGGGCTGGACTGAGTTTGCGAAGGAAGCCCCGGGCGTTCGCTCGCACATCGCTCCAACCTTGGCCACCCTTCTCGGTTTCACAATTATCCGTGACCGCACCTGTCTCGCATTCAGTCTAGCTGTTGCGACAACATTAGCGGGCGTCTTTTTCGGCTTCCCATTCATCGACGGTGTACATAACTTCTCGAGCGTTGGCTCCGTTGTGTTCGCCCACGATGCCGTCTTCGGCCATCCAGTCGATCATTCGCGAAGCTCGACCATAGCCGATGCCGAGGCATCGTTGCAGCAGTGAACAACTGCCTCGGCCTTCGCGAACAACCACATCACAGGCTTCGACGTACAGGTCATCGTTTTGACGAGGCCCCGCATCTTCGCCTTTTTCTCCGCCGCCACTGGCACCGCGAGCGACCGCTTGTTGCAGTTCCGCGCTGTATTCGGGGGCAGTATCACTAAAGAAGTTGATCACATTGTTCATCTCTTCGTCGCTAATGTACGTTCCCTGAGCTCGCGTGAGGCTGCTGGTTCCGGGAGCCAGATACAGCATGTCTCCACAACCCAGCAAACGTTCCGCACCGCCTTCGTCCAGCACGACGCGGCTGTCCGTTTTGCACGACACCTGAAACGAAACGCGAGCTGGC
>JBDNHJ010000418.1:0-3816 GCA_041688835.1 Fuerstiella sp. | reverse complement strand
TGCCGGGCTTACCTAGAAGGGATTCGCTGGCCGACGGTGACGGGCTACTCATTCAGCAAATCGTCTTGGTCGATCCCGTTGCGTGGAAAAACATTGCTCAACGAAAACAAGACTAACCTGAGCTAACCGGATATCTCTCTTACACTATTCAACTCGAATCGTTGGACGGTGCGGCATTCGAGACTCGACAGCGAATCCACCGGGGCTCTGCCCAGTGGATGGACCTTGATCTCCACCAAGGCGCATTAGAACATCGTAGGAAGTCCGCGAACATCAATGGAAACATCAGGGGTCAGACGTGTTTGATGTGTTCAATGCCTATCACGTATTCGGATCGTCGCGTGATGTTTTACGATTATGATTCATCCGGTTCGATGCCGGATGCGTTGTCTCGGATTGAGTCCATTGTGGATGATGATGGCTTGTCGACTCACCTTGCCGATTACAGTTATCTGGGGCTGAGAACCTTTGTGGAAACCGATTACACTCAACCGGATGTCAAGTACACGCTGGTCGGCACAGCGGGCGGGAATGATGCGGACACGGGCGACATCTACCACGGCCTAGACCGCTTCGGACGCATTGATGACAGCTACTGGTACGATTACGGCTCGACGGTAGACGTGGATCGCATCAAGTACGGTTACGACCGTTCGGGCAGTCGGTTATGGCGGGAGAACATTGTGGCACGCAGCCAAGGGAAATTCTTCGACGAGAAATATGTCTACGACGAAATCCACCGACTGAAAGACATGGAACGGGGGGAACTGACGTCTTCAAATTCCCAAATCTCTAATCTGAAATTCACAGAGGACTGGTCGCTCGATGAAACCGGCAACTGGTCGGGCTTCAAACAGGACGACAATGGCAGCGGCACGTGGGATCTCGATCAGTCTCGGACATCCAATGACGTGAACGAAATCACCGATATCACAGAAACTGCCGGAGCCGCATGGGGCACTCCGGTGTACTCGGCCGCCGGCAACATGACTACGATGCCGCAGCCAGCCACTCCGACCAGCAGCTACACGGCTACCTATGATGCCTGGAATCGGCTGGTGAAGATTGTGGATGGTTCGGACACTGTCTCGGAATACGAATACGATGGAGCCAAACGCCGCGTGGTGCAAAAGAGCTTCGTGTCCGGTTCATTGGATGAAACGCGCCATCTGTACTACACCGAACCGAGCCAATGGCAGGTGGTGGAAGAACGAGTTGATTCTTCCACCGACGCCGACCGTCAGTTCGTCTGGGGCAAACGCTACATCGACGACCTGATCCTGCGCGACCGTGACACCACCAGTAACGGCACACTCGACGAACGACTCTACGCACTGCAGGACGCCAACTGGAATTTGACATCTGTGGTGAATACGAGCGGGACCGTTCAGCAGCGGTTCAACTACGATGCGTATGGCATGCCGGAGTTTTTGACTTCAGATTTCGCAGCGTCCACGAACACCAAGAGCTTCGAAGTCCTGTACACCGGATACCGATTCGAAAAAAACACGATGATTTTTCATGTCCGGCATCGGGTAATGAACGCGGCGTTGGGATGTTGGGTGCAGAGAGATCCACTAGAGGATGTAGATGGGGCCGCCCTCTATGCGTATGCCATGGAAAACCCACTCAATTTACGAGATCCCAATGTGGCTTTCCCCAAGGCTAATCTGTGAGTACTTAGAGGATAATCCATGTCTTGCAAGTATCCTGACGTTGGTATGTAGCGGCGTTGGCTTTGCCGACGCAATTCTAGCGTTAAATCCGGCGATGTCGGTCTTCCTGAATATTGCAGACTGCTTCTGTGATCTTCTCCGCCCTGTCTCTGCGGGCCCGTGCCAGTGCGAGTCTCCAGCGACGTCGGACCTAATTTGGCAGCTTGGCGGGTGTGCGTTGGACGTTGCTCAGATAGCAGGTCAGCTAGGTAATATCGGTCGAATATTGGACATAATGGATACTTTATACGACGAACTGACTTCAGGAAATATTCCCGGAGTTGGAGGGCTGCTATGCGGAGTCACCGGTACACCTATACACTGTGGTGTGATTGACAGTGCACCGTCCGACACAATGGCCGCAGCTTGTTAGAATTCAAAGGGGAGCACTCAAGGTGCCGTGGTACAATAAAACAGCACTGGTGATGATTCCATTGGGTATCTTCGTTCTGGGACTTTACCTATTGCTAGTTGAGAACTCGGAATCGTCTTGGTGGTGTTTCGGCACCGTCGTCTTATGCCTTCTGTTAATTGTTTTCAGACAGCGTTGAAGAGCGGCACCATTAGGCCCCTTTGATTCTTTTTATGTCGCGGACTTATCCGGACGGTCGTGAGTTTTCTTATGATTAAAAAAACAAAGGTGTCAAGTACCGTTTTGGTTATTCAGGTCATCCTTGCGATCGAATTGTGGTCTCAAATCGCAGTTATTCGAAAAAAAAGGTGTCAAGTACGAATGGCACTGCCGTGAAAATTGGCTGAAATTTGCGCAGCGTGAAGTCTCGCGTTGACTGCGTGAAAAAATGTTTGTTGATTTCGTCGCGTTGAAGGAAATCGGAATGTTGGCTGAACGTCCTGATCGGTAAACTTCTCGGCGGCTGGACCTTCCCTGAATCTGATTGCGTTCAAAACAAACGACCAGGGAAGGTCCATGTCTTTTACACCACCAGCCGCATTTGACGCATCCTCATTTTCGATTTTCCAGCGTTCGCTGATGCAGAACGACGAACTGCCGCTGGCGGAGGTCGTGGACAGCGATCGATTCGCTCAGGCCTTTGAAAAACACGGCGTCGATTTTGGCGATGAGGAAGGTGTTGTTTATACGCCCGCCATTACGTTGTGGGCGTTGGTTTCTCAGACGTTTTATGCCGGCGCACAACGCAGCTGCAAGGCGGCTGTATTGCGAGTCGCTTCTTTGTGGGCGACTTCGGGTCGAACGGTTTGCAACACAAGCACCAGAGCCTACTGTCGCGCTCGGAAGAAGATTCCCTTCGAGCTTGTGCGTGACATCACGCGGCAGATCGGTCGTGACGCAGAAGCCGCGGTTAGTCACACGGTTGCCGAAGAAGATCCCGATGTGAACCTGTCTCCTCGCGTGCTTAAAGAGGTCCGCGCCCACTCGAATGGTGGTCGTGTCCTGCTGCTCGATGGGTTCACGATCACTGCCGAAGACACACCGGAAAACCAAAAAGAGTATCCTCAGAATCCCGTTCAGAAGGAAGGGCTCGGCTTTCCCATCCTGCGGTGCGTGACCTTGATTTCGCTGTCCACCGGCCTGCTGTTCGATGTGGCCTTCGGACCGTACTGCGGCAAGGAAACCGGCGAAACGGCATTGATGCGTCAACTGCTTGACGTGCTGCAGCCCGGCGACATTTTGATGGCCGACTGTTATCTGTGCACGTACTGGCTGATCGCCGCCTGCCGACAGCGAGGCGTTCACATTGTGATGAAGAATCATCACAAGCGTGAGGACCATCCCGCCGATGCGATTGGTCTTCGTGAAGGAGAGCGTCTGGTCACATGGACTCTTCCGTCACGTTCGTCGTGGATGAGCCAAGAAGAATACGAAGAGCAACCGGCAACGCTTGAACTTCGTCTGATCGATGTGAACGTCAACCGCAACGGCTTCCGTCCAAGCCAGTTCACAGTGACCACCACAATGACCGATGACGAGCAGTATTCGGGCGACTGGATTCGATCGATTTACGAAAGTCGGTGGCTTGTTGAAGTTAGCCACGCAGACTGCACATCAAGCGCGGGGTTGTATCAACTCGCCTTGTGAGATTAAGGTTTCGGGCGTGACATTGCTGCGGCTGGCGGCGTG
>JBDNHJ010000417.1:0-7557 GCA_041688835.1 Fuerstiella sp. | reverse complement strand
TGTATGCAACACCATTTTTCGGCAATCGTGGGAAGTCAACCGGCGGCCAACACACACAGCACATACAAAACGGGAGAGTCAGCAAATTCGACAGCCAGCGCACGAAAAAAGCTGCGAATTGATAATTCGCAGCTTGTTGATTGTACTGGTTCACCGGAGTGCAAAGACTTGCTGTTATTTCTTGCTTTTGGGTGGAGCAATCTGACGCAGGCGAGCACCGCTTCGCTTCGCGAACAGTTCTTTGCCGCCGTCTTCGGCGGGACGGACGCCAACGCGAGTTGGCTTGTTGGTTTCTGGGCAAATCAGCTGACAATTCGACGCATCAATCGCCAATTCCATGTGCAGACGCCCACCTTGAGGGCTCTTAGGATGTCCGCGTTTCACGTGCTTATGCACTTTGTGAACGCCTTCCACAACCACTTTGCCATTCTTGAGGTCAACGGAGAGTACGGTTCCGCGGGTGCCTTTGTCGGCGCCTGCGATGACTTCCACTGTATCACCTTTGCGGATCTTCATTTCCGTAACTCTAATCAACGTTGAGGTTTAGGGGATTTTCCGATTCGGAGGGAATAATCGGAGAGACTAATTTGTTCTGATCGAATAGTGATCGACGCTTTACGCCGCGCAATTGAACTTTCCCGGCGGAAAGCCAAGCGGGGCAGGATGACGAATTTCGATCCGAGAATCAAGGCAGCATTGATCATGTTTCCCTGTTTGCCAGGCAAATAACGGTCAGAGAAGGTTCAATCGGGCATTAAGTTTCGTGCTTCGTCGTCGCCGGAGTCACCAGACTGAGGTTTCTGCCCGTAGGTTACGCTCCCGCGTAACGAACAAGGACGACGCTGTTTTCGAGTTTCCTGTCCATTGGTATCGCAACCGGTTGCGGTTGGGACGCGGGAGCGTACCCTACGCTGATTTTCAGAAAACACTCGACGAAAATGGACGGCCTGACGTAGAACTCAGAGAATGCAGACGCAAATCCGCTCAATTCGATTTCTCGCAGCCGCTTCCTGCATGGCTTTCGTTTGGGCTGCGCCTGTGACCGAAGTGCGGGCGTCTTGCGGGGACTATCTGCACGCCAAGTACAGTTCCGCAAAGGTGACTGCCGTCGAATCTGCGGCCCAAACGTCTACGATGGCTTCGACAACGGCTGCTGAGACCCGCTCCGCCAACCAAGCTCGGTCAGCTCAACCAGCACCGCCGTGTTCTGGTTCGAGTTGCCGGCAGAACCGCGAACGTCCGTCTGTGCCCTTGACACCGGCTCCGTCGCGTCTCACAAGCGGCTCAGATCTCGCAATGACGACAGCGCGGCAAGCTTCGCTGGCGATGCCACACCAACTGGCGGTTGAAAGCGACGATGACTGCGCTCGCCGAGGATACCCTGCAGCGAATCTTCGTCCGCCTCAAGCATAGCCGACTGAATTGCGACGGCGTGATCGCTTCGAACGGCCGTCGATTCTGCATCCCGAACAGATCTTTTCCGTGAATCGATCAAACGTTGTTGGGGAGCATTCAGTGGTCAGGCGTGCCAGCGACTTTACAATGCTGCGCCTGCGTTTTCATTCGGCGATGAATATGACACACAACTCAAGCGGCAACAGCCCGGCCCCGGTGCCCGTTCAACCCACGACCGCTCGAACCACGGTTCGCAAAGCCATCGGTCCCCGGCTGCGCATTGTGTTCAACGTGATGTTGGTTTTACTGGCACTCATCGGCGCCAACAGTGCGTACCTGATCGGCGTGAAAGCGCTGGAATGGTGGACCGCTCAGACCTATCAGGACTACTTCTACATCTGCATGTTTCTGATGCACATCGTGGTCGGTGTGTTAATTGTGGTTCCGTTTCTGGTGTTTGGGTTGGTCCATATGCGGAACACCAAGGATCGAAAAATCCGTCGCACTGTGAACATCGGCTACGCGCTGTTTTCGATCTGCATTGTGATTCTGGTGTCCGGCTTTGCCTTGGTCCGTATCGAAGGCCTGCTAGACTTAAAGCATCCGACCGCGCGCAGTGTCATGTACTGGGCGCATGTGGCCTGTCCGCTAATCGGACTGTGGCTGTACTGGCTGCATCGTCTGGTCGGCCCCAAAATGCGGTGGAAGCAAGGCCTCGCTTACGGTGGACTCGCCGCCGCCGCCGCGCTGGCCATGATCGCTCTGCAATCGCAAGATCCCAGACAGTGGAACGCCGTTGGCCCTGCGGAAGGGGCCGAGTATTTCGAACCTTCGTTAACGCGCACAGCAACGGGGAATTTCATTCCGGCGAAGACATTGGACATGAACCAATACTGCCAGAAGTGCCACCAAGATTCTCACAAAGAATGGGAAGACAGCGTTCACCATTTCAGTTCGTTCAACAACCCGATGTATCTTGCCAGCGTCGCTGAAACTCGCGAAGTCAGCCTGCAGCGCGATGGCAACGTGAAGGCATCACGCTTTTGTGCGGGGTGCCATGACCCCGTGCCTTTCTTTAGCGGTGCGTTCGACGATCCCGACTTCGACATGTTAAATCATCCCACCGCAAAATCGGGCATCACCTGTACGGTTTGCCACGCGATTACGCACGTCAACAGCAACGTGGGCAATGCCGACTTCACCATCGAAGAACCGCAACACTATCCGTTTGCTCACAGTCAAAATTCGCTGCTGCAATGGGTCAACAACCAGCTGGTGAAGGCGAAACCGTCGTTCCACAAGAAGACGTTTCTGAAGCCGCTACACTCGACGTCCGAATTCTGCAGCACGTGCCACAAGGTCAACCTGCCGTTCGAACTGAACCACTATCGCGACTGGCTGCGAGGCCAAAACCACTACGACAGTTGGTTGCTTAGCGGCGTGTCCGGACACGGAGCCCGCAGCTTTTACTACCCACCGGAAGCTCAAACGAACTGCAACGAATGCCACATGCCAACTCACGAATCGACCGACTTCGGCGCGAAGGTCGTGGATGATTCCGGGCAACTTAAAATTCACAATCACATGTTCCCATCGGCCAATACGGGCATGGCGTGGCTGCGTGGTCGCGATGACGTGGTGCAGGCGCATCAGGATTATCTGAAGGGCGTCATGCGGGTCGACATTTTCGGAATTCGCGCAGGCGGCACCATTGATGGACAGCTGACGGCACCGCTGAGGCCACAGGTGCCCACACTTCAACCGGGCAGCAAGTATCTGCTAGAAACGGTGATCCGAACCGTCAAAATGGGACACCACTTTACGCAGGGCACCACCGATTCTAACGAAATTTGGCTGGAAGTTGTGGCTTCGTCCGGCGACCGCAACATCGGTGTCAGCGGTTTGCTACAGGACGACAACAGCGTTGACCCTTGGGCCCACTTTGTCAACAGCTTTATGCTGGACAAGCAGGGCAATCGTATCGATCGGCGCAACGCTCAGGACATTTTTGTGCCGTTGTACAGCAATCAAATTCCGCCCGGTGCCGGACAAACGGCTCACTATGCGTTGCAGGTGCCCAGCGACGTCACGGAACCAGTGACGGTCACGGTGCGGCTGCTGTATCGCAAGTTCGACGCCACGTACATGCAGTTCGTCGACGAAAAATTAACGCAACTGGGTGCGACTCCGTTGCGAGGTCATCAGCCGGGCCAGACTTACCGCAATGAGCTGCCGATCACGATGCTGGCGGAAGATTCCGTGACGTTTGGAATCGCGGGCATTGCGGAAGGCGTAGAAAACACCGATCGAGACATTCCCGACTGGCAACGCTGGAACGATTATGGCATCGGGATGTTGCTGAAGGGCAAGGCGGAATTGAAGCAGGCCGCCGCCGCGTTTCGCGAGGTCGAGAAACTCAACCGCTACGACGGTCCTCTGAATTTGGCGCGCGTGTTGTTGCGAGAAGCAGGCAGTGGTCAGCTGGACGAAGCTGTCGCTGCGATCGGCCGCGCCGCCAAATATACCGATCCGCCGGCACCGCCGTGGACATTGGCTTGGCTGAGCGGTGAACTGAATCGGCAGCAGGGTTTTCTGCAACAGGCGGAGGAAAATTTTCGCCAAGTGCTGGAATATCGCACAGCGGAAACCGAACGCCGCAAGTTCGATTTCAGTCGTGACTATGTGGTGAACAACCTGTTGGGGCAGACGATCTTTGACCGAGCATTGCAGATTCGCGGGGATGATCGCACAGCGGAACGCGACGGCCGGATGCAAGAAGCCGTTGTTGTGTTCGAACGCACACTGACGCTGGATTCAGAAAACGTTGACGCTCATTACAACCTAGCTCAACTGCATTCGTATCTGGGCCACAAAGAATTGGCCGACAAACATCAACAACTGCATGCCAAGTATAAAACCGACGATACGGCTCGCGGTCAGGCGGTTGGCGCTGCACGTAAAAAATACCCGGCGGCCAATGCGGCGGCAGAACCATTGGTCATCTACGAATTAAAGTAAACAGCCACCATGACAACCGAACACCAAACACCTGATAACGACGACGTTGTCGGCACCGCCATGAAGGTCTCCGTGGTCGTGGTTGCGATCGTCGCAGCCATGGCTGGAATCTTCTTTGTGCTGCAGCAGGACGAACAGATGGCGGCTCCGGAAGACGAAGTGCAGTCTGCGTTACCGCAGCAGCGCGAACTGCCGGAACTGCAGCTTCCTGAATTACCGTTTACCGATATCACTGTGGCGGCAGGGATCGATTTCGTGCATGAAAACGGAGCGGCAGGCGAAAAGCTGTTGCCGGAAACCATGGGCGGTGGCGGCGCGTTTTTTGACTTCGATGCCGACGGCGATGCAGACATTGTGTGTGTCAATTCGACGGTGTGGCCGTGGACGACTGTGCAGCCAGACACGTTGCCCACGGCGGCGTTGTACGAAAACGATGGCACGGGGCAGTTCACAAACGTGACGGCTGGTTCCGGACTGGATGTGTCGTTTTATGGTAACGGCGTCGCTTGTGGAGACTACGACAACGATGGGCTGGTGGATCTGTACTTTACGGCCATCGGCAAGCAGCGTTTGTTTCATAATGACGGCGGCGGCAAATTCACCGATGTTAGCGAAGCCGCCGGTGTCGCTGGCACGGACGACGATTGGGGCACCAGCAGCGGTTGGTTCGACTTTGATCTCGACGGGGATCTCGATCTGTTGGTCTGTCACTACATCGAATGGTCTCGCGAAAAAGACCTGTCGATGGAATTCACGCTCGATGGAACGCTGCGAGCTTACGGGCGGCCGACCGATTTTCGCGGCGTCTTTCCGGCGTTGTACCGTAACGATGGCGACGGACGCTTTGCCGATGTTTCTGCGGAATCCGGCATTCAAATCACCAATGCCAACACGGGAGAACCGCTGGCGAAGTCGTTGGGCGTAACGTTCGCCGATGTGAATTCCGACAATCGTCTGGACATCATCGTCGCCAACGACACCGTGCAAAACCTGCTGCTGATTAATCAGGAAAACGGCACATTTCTGGAAAGCGCGGCGATTTCGGGAATTGCGTTCGACAACAATGGCAGTGCTCGTGGAGCCATGGGAATCGACGCCGCCTACTTCCGAAACTCCGACGCGCTGGGGATTTCGATCGGCAACTTTGCCAACGAAATGACGGCTCTGTATGTGTGCCAGACGCCCGGCATGGCTGTTTTTCGCGACGAAGCAGTCAGCAACGGAATTGGTCCGGTGACGCGCACGGAACTTACGTTTGGCGTGATGTTCGCCGACTTCGACCTCGACGGACGACTGGACATCTTTGCCTGCAACGGGCATTTGGAAGAAGACATTCAGAAAGTGCAGTCCAGCCAGCACTACGAACAGCCACCTCAGTTGTTATGGAACTGCGGCGATGAATATGACAACGAATTCATGGTGGTGCCTCCGGACAACGTCGGCGACGGGTTTGCTCGACCAATGGTCGGCCGCGGCGCGGCGCGCGCGGACATCGACGGCGACGGCGACATCGATCTGCTGCTGTTTTCTTCGGGCGCCCAGCCACGCCTGCTGCGAAACGAACAACACACGGGCCACCACTGGCTGACCTTCAAACTGACCGGCACAACATCCAACACAGATGCCATCGGCGCGATGGTTCGAGTCACCTTGCCGGACGATACTGTACTGACCAGAACAGTGATGCCGACGTGCAGCTACCAGTCACAGTCGGACCTGCCCGTACACTTCGGCCTAGGAAAATTCAAGACAGTCAAGTCCGTCACCGTCACCTGGCCAGGTGGTGAAACTGCGACCGTGCCCGTGCAGGATGTCGACCGCGTGGTGCAGGTCCGGCAATAACCGCCGCGGCCGCGTTGTTTGCCATCTGTGGCCATCCGTGATATCTGTGGTTGAAAAAGATGAGCGTGTCCGGCGAACATTGGCTGCAGCAGGCCTTGTCCGAAGGTTTGAGTTTCTGTGATCGCGGTGGCGGCGGCGGTGAAAATATTTGACCACAGATATCACAGATGAACACAGATGGGTGCGCTCAACCTGCGGTCAAAGTCCGCACCCGCCGGCAACAAATCCTAAATGGTTGGGCGACCGTCAAGCCTCGATGTATTCGGCAACTGACGACGGTTCAGGAATCGAGAGGCCATCTTCACGCATGCCATCGAGATGCATTCGGATTGCGTCTCGCATACGATCTTCGACCTCAGTTTGTGTTGCACCTGTTGCAACGCAACCGGGCAAATCGGGCGAGAACGCGGAAAGGTTGTTGGGCGTTTTCTCGATGACAATCAGGTATTTGGTTTGCATTGGTTAGTCCTTGAGTCCGGCTTGCCGCAGAATGCTGTTGAGCGTGCCGGGAGCAACGTCATCTTTGGGATGTCCTGCAATCGTCACGCGTCCCGACTTCGTCGGATGCTTGTATTGGCGGTGGCTGCCCTTTTGGGCAACCATCACCCAGCCATCGTCTACAATCATACGCTGGATTTCGCGAACAGTCACGGATCACCTGTGGTTAGGTCACACAACGGAAGATTTTTACGCCGCCGCCATAAATGAAGCGAGCGACTTTGAGTAAGTGAAATTGTACCAATGCGATCGCCAGTCGCCATTCAACGCCTGAATGCTGTGGCGAGCGGTCTTCATCCACGGCACCACGCACCGGCACGGACAGGGCCGAGCATCAGCGAACGGAGTTCGTTTTCAAACCGTCAATGGTCGGTCGCGCGAAGCGTACGCGCTGAGTCGCAAAAGAGGAGCGCCGAGGGGAAGAATCAGTGGTCGACGAGACCCAACGACCGTCCGCCGGATCGAAATTCAGTCGGCCCGCAGGCTCAACAAGCGACAACTCGACCGATCGCACCACCCGCCGTCGCGAAAAGCGTAACAGCCATCGCACGGCTCTGCGACGCAATACCCTAAGCCCCGCGTCTCCGTTGAACACGGATTTGAAGCCGGGCCGAGTCACCACAAACTAAAATCAACGTCTGCACCGGCCGGCGACAAATCCTAAAGAGAGATATCCGGTTAGCTCAGGTTAGTCTTGTTTTCGTTGAGCAATGTTTTTCCACGCAACGGGATCGACCAAGACGATTTGCTGAATGAGTAGCCCGTCACCGTCGGCCAGCGAATCCCTTCTAGGTAAGCCCGGCA
>JBDNHJ010000416.1:0-5882 GCA_041688835.1 Fuerstiella sp. | reverse complement strand
GTGTCGGGCCGCGACCCGAGATCCGTCAGCTTCACGACGACGATGCAGCTCTTGGCAACCAACTGGCTCCTGTGCGCGGTCGTCGGTGTCACACCGGAACTGGCCGCTCTCGGACAGGCCATGCCAATCAGCCAGCGAATCGGCCATCGCGACGGTCGCTCCGAACCGCGAGTCAATAAACGCAGACCCAAGGTGCTCGCACTCATGCAGAAACCAAGACACGAACTACGCCAAGAACTGAACGCCGCAGCATGACGTAAACCCTTTCATACCAAGCGGCAGTGCCATTCGTGGTTGGTCCGATTTTCTGTGCGGCGGAATCTGTGATCGACCGAGTTGTCGCTTGTTGATCGTGCGGGCCGACTGAATTCCGATCCGACGGATGGTCGCTGGTCATCGACGACCACTTATTTAACCATTCGACACCCCGGTTTTTCGATTCAGCGCGTACGCTTCCCGCGACCGTGTTTCGACGGTTGGAAAACGACCTTCGTTCGCAGACGTTCGGCGTTGTCCGTGCCGGTGCGTGGTGCCGTGGATGAAGACCGCTCGTGCGAGTATTCAGGCGGTGAAGTTTCATGTCACGGCCTCCGGCGCAGGCGGTGGACACGCGGCCAGTCGCATGCCGTTGGCGAGTGTGATTTCGCAGCAGATCAGCAGGCCGCCGCACGTTGAACACCGCAGATTCGGCACGTCGCACTGGACGACGATTTCGGTGGCGCACAGTTCCAGCGTGCGGTTGCATGATCCACGAGCGTGGGGTGGGCGATGAACGTAGCGATTGGCTAAACTTCTAGTCTGATGCACCGTGGCGCCCAAGCACCGACCGAAACGGTCGGGCAGACTTGAACGTGTCCAACGATGTTGGGTTCTGGTGCAAGATTCGTCATGGTTTTGAAGACTTCCTCGCTTCGCTGGTGTAGCACTCAGGCAACGCTTTCTGCGAAGATGGAGCCTTATCAAAATGCGAACCGGTGAGGTTCCGCGTGGCCGTTCAGGATGTGTTGAGGCAATCATGGCAGGATTTTGGCACTGGATTAACGATTTGTCGTCTCATAAAACGGCAGGACGGCTGTCGCGAGCCAACAGGTCTCGTCGGCAGCGACGCAATTTGGCCGCAACCAACATCGCAGTCGAAGGGCTCGAAGATCGGCTGCTGCTGACTTTCGACATTGTGCTGAACTACACCTATGACAGTGGTGGTTTTTTCAACAGCCAAGCTCGACGTAACATCCTGGAAAATGTGGCGACCGTCTTCGAATCGCGAATCACCGACGACCTCGCCGCGATTACTCCCAGCGGCGTGAATAACTGGACTGCGGTGTTGAACAATCCGTCCACGGGTGCGCAGGTCAATATTCAAAACCTGTCTGTCCCGGCGGACACGGTGATTGTCTATGTCGGAGCTCGCAATCTGACGTCCGGACTAGGACTCGGAGGCCCCGCTGGATTTAACTCTGTGGCGACTCCGGCCTTCAATCAGCTGTTGGAAACTCGAGGCGAATCAGGCGTCAACACGTCCGGCACCAACGACACCGACTTCGCGCCGTGGGGTGGAACGATAGCGTTCGACAGTCTGGTGAGCTGGAACTTTAGCCTAGATCCGCCATCCGCAGGACAGAACGATTTCTATTCTGTCGCGTTGCACGAAATGGCTCACGTCCTAGGCTTCGGAACGTCGGACGCCTTCCGGAACCTCATCGACGCCAGCACCAATCGATTCACCGGCGCACAAACTGTCACAGCTTTTGGCGGACCAGTGCCGATGCACTCGGACAGTTTGGGGAATCCGGATGCCGGTCACTTTGCCAGCGGAACTACGGGCACGCTGCCCGGAACCAACACCACGCAAGAAACCGCCATGGATCCGCAGGTCACCACCGGTAGCCGCAAGCAGCTGACGGATGTCGACTGGGCGGCTCTGAATGATCTCGGCTGGGACGTGTCCCCGGTGGCCGATCCCGTCGACTACGGCGACGCACCCGACGCAGCTTCCGGAACAGCCACCGGAAACTACAACACTCGCGCGGCAGATAATGGGCCCAGCCATACGATTGTGGCAAACCTGTTTATCGGGGCTCAGCCGGACGGCGACGATGGCAGTCTGCAAAACCCGACTGCTTCCGCCGATGACATGGCCGGCACCAGCGACGAAAGTTTCACGGGCTCAGGCAGTCTGACGGCTGTCGCTGGCGTTGCGAATTCCATCACCGTCAATGTCACCAACAGCACGGGCACGGCGGGCACGCTGTACGGCTGGATTGACTTCGACCAAAACGGCGTGTTCAGTGCGGCAGAACGTGCCATGGCAGCGGTTCCATCTGGCACGGTCAACGGCCTGATCGCCTTGAACTTTCCAGCGAACACGCTCAACCCACCGACCGCCGTCAGCAGCTTCGCCCGCTTCCGGCTCAGCACCGACACCGCCGCCGCTCAACCCACGGGCGCTGCCACCAATGGCGAAGTGGAAGACCACCCCATCACGATCGCGCCCCAGACGGCCGCCTTCGACACTCTGCCCAACTTCACCTGGCCGGCCACCGCCGCAGCCGTACGCTACGAACTGGAAGTCAACAATGTTTCAACCTCCACAACGCGAATCATCCATCAGACTCAGCTAACGAAGACAAATTTCCGTCCCCCCGCAGCACTCACGCCGGGCACCTATTCGTGGCGCTATCGGCCACACAGTTCGACAGCAGCTTTGCCTTGGAGTCCCCTGCAGCAATTCATGATTTCAGAAAAAATCGGCTCGCCGCTGGTGACAGATCCTGTCGCGTTCGACGCGACCACCGGAGCCGCCAGCCTGCCCACAATCGCGTGGTCCGCCGTGCAGGATGCGACCAGCTATTATCTGCGGGTCGACGACCTGACAAACGGCGTGAGTCGCGTGATCTATCAGCTGGATTTAACGGCCACATCGTTCACCCCGTCGACGGCTTTGACTGCGGGCGACTACCGCGCATGGGTGCGACCGATCGGCGACACTGGTGCTTTGAGCGGTTGGAGCACGCCGTTGGATTTCACGGTTTCGGCCGCCAGCACAACAGCGGGCGAAGTCACCAGTCCGGTCGGTTCGTCCACCAACGCCGCGCCCACCATGGCATGGCGACCGACGGGCAGTTCCAACCAACGATTGATTGTCACAAACACGGCCACCAGCGCGGTTGTGCTGGATGTTAGCGGCATCGAAGGCTTGTCTTATACACCGCCGCAAGGATTGCCAGCTGGCAGCTATGCAGCGCGAATCGAAGTTGGTGGCGTTCCGGCTGCTGGAGGTTCGGGGACGTTTCAGATTGAAACTGTTGCGGGTGGTGCTGAGTTAACTCGCACGTCGAATTACGAAAGCGACCCGGTGCCCACATTCGGCTGGACGGCGGTCAATGGTGCCACGCGGTACGATTTGTGGGTCGACGATGTCAGCAATTCGGTAACACGACTGCTGTACAGCAACACGATCACGGGCACCGCCTATCAGGCCACGCGAGCTCTCGCGCCGGGCGTGTATCGCGCTTGGGTGCGCGCCTACAATAACTTTACGCCGACTGGTAACTGGAGCACACCGCTGACATTCCGTGTCACCACAGCCACCACCGTTCCCACCATTGCCGCGCCGATCAACACCACGTTGAACACGCTGCCCACGGTTGCTTGGAGTGCCGTCGGCAATGCCACTTCGTATTCTGTCACGGTGATTCAGGGCGGTGCCACCATCCAGCAATACACAACCTCAGACAATTGGAAAACATTAGACAGCGTACTGCCGCCGGGTGCGTATGAAGTTCAGGTCACCGCCATTGGTACTGGCCTGACCGCTGCCAGCGCCGATACCGCCACGTTTACCGTCGGCACCACCACGGGAACCCTGCAACTGTTCGGAACGTCGGGCACCATCACCAACACGCGTCCCACCTTCACTTGGCCAATCATTGACGGTGCTTCACGCTACGTAATCTGGGTTAACGACGACACCAGAAGTCTGGTCGCGACGGTCTTCGACAGCGAAATCAGCACGACGAGCTACACCCCGGTGGACGCCTTGCAGCCGGGAAATCACCGCGTGTGGATTCGAGCGTTCGATGCGTCCGGCGCATTGACACCATGGTCCGCAGCGTCGCCGTTTGTGGTGGCCGAAACCGTCGGTGCCCCCAGCATCACCGCACCTGCGGCTACGATTAACAGTCCGATCCCCGACATCACGTGGACGGCTGTCACCGGCGCGGCGTCTTACGAAGTCGAAGTGCTGAATCCGTTGACCGGCAACTCCGTCGCCTACACTTCAGCCGGAATCACGACCACCGTGCATCGACCAACGTCGGCTTTGGCAGCCGGAGCGTATGATATTCACGTTCGCAGCGTCGACAGTGGCGGCGCACCGTCTGCGTGGAGCGAACTGCGTCGTTTGAACATCACGCCCATCGCCGCCAGCGATCAAACGCAACTGGTGACACCGCTGTTTAATTCAACGATCGACAACACGAACACGCTGTTCGCTTGGACGTTCGTCGACCCAGTATCGTCCGCCACGTACGATCTGTGGGTCAGTAATCTAACCACAGCCACGCGCCCGGTGTTCGAACAGGGACTGACAGCCAACTCCTTCGTGGCAGCCAATCTGCCAGCAGGCGACTACCGCGCTTGGGTGCGCGTCGTGGGGGCAGGATTTGGCAACACGTGGAGCTTCGGTCAAGAATTCACAGTCGCTGCTGTCACACAGAACACGTTGGATGACAATGGGAAGCTGTCGACATTGCTGGTCGCGTTGAACTTGGACGTCGATTCCAAGGACGTCGATCGGCGGTTCGAAAGACGGCGACAGGATGACAGACACCAGGAGGATGGTTCGACTGAGGAACTGATGGACGCAGTCTGGACCGACCCGGCCGCTGTGTTGCCTGAGATGTTTTTCACGCGGAGATCGCAAAGTCGGAGAGAACCGCAGAGTTGATCCGACCGCCGCCTTCCAATTGCACGTCGGTTCCGAGAGATTTCGTCCCAGCGGGCAACGCCGTTAAGGATTTTCGCAAGGGAAGATATTGGGGAAATATAAATTGCCATTTGCGACTCAAGCCCGCATGGGCTGACACAGCCTTTGCCGGGGCCATCAGGCCCCGGTGATGTCTAGGAATCGCGGAAAGGCCCGCAGGGCCGACACAGCAATGACTGTTTCGCGCATTTCTGTCGGCCCTCCGGGCCTTTTGGCATGGTGCAGAGACTTCCGATGGCTCACGCCACCGGCAGAGGCTGTGTCGGCCTTCTAGGCCTGAATCGCATTCTCATCTTTTCAGCGCTCGATGTTTTTGCGGCCACAATCCGTAACGGCGTCGTCCCTCTGGGACTGAATCGCCGTGAGCATCGTTCGCTGAGCGTCATGTTGGCGGACGATAGATCATCAGCGGTGTTGCGAGTCGGGGTGAAAAAACTCGACAGGTGTTTCGCCCCCTTGGTGCTGCTAACGTGGGACAGCGAAACTAATCATCGCGGCTGATCACTTGACCAGCCGGTAATCCGCTTCCGTCATCCATGTCAGATCCTGCCAGTATCCCGTGTCGTTGCTTTGAGTTTGGCCGGGCGTGGTGCGGCCATTGCGAACGATGTCCGTGATCTGCTGCGTGAGCATCGTCACGATCTGGGGATGATCGGCCGCCACGTTGTTGGTTTCGGCGGTGTCGACGCTGAGGTCATAGAGTTCGGGCTTGAACTTCTTGTGGGCCATGATCAGCTTCCAGGATCCGTCGGTGATAGCGAAGCGGCCAGCAGATCCGTGGTTGATCAGTGGAAGTCGGGTGTGCTGGTCCGGTTGGTTCTTCAGTACCGCATGGAAGCTCTGGCTATCTTCACCGGCGTCGTCCGGCAACTTCGATCCGGTGATTTCAGCAAAG
>JBDNHJ010000415.1:0-4416 GCA_041688835.1 Fuerstiella sp. | reverse complement strand
TCAATTCCCTTGCCGCGATATTGCCCGCTGAACGACACATTTTTCAGCAATTCCCCATCGGCCGACGCCACAGCTGCAGACAATTGTGCCCAAGTGACGGATTCCGCCAGCACGAAATTTAAGTCTCGAGCAACCACCGGGAACTTCGGCAGCGGCGTATAACTTCGCGTGCTCTCGAACAGATCTTCCAGCAGGTTGGCGTTCAGTTCGGCGATACAGACGCCTTCTTGCAGATCAACGGCCGCCGTCACTTGGCGATCGAGTTCTCCGATCCAGCCAAACGGCTGACCGTTCAAAAACAGCTCAGCCCCACGTCCGCTGGCGAATTCCGGCAGCTCACTCGGCTGCACGCTCAGTTCAGCACTCGGGCAAATTCGCTGCACGATCGATTCCACGATCCCCTTCACCAACACAAACTCACGCCCCGAAACAATTCCAATCATCGTCGGTTCCGCGGCCGCTTCCGTCTGGCCTTCGCCGGCGGACAGATACACCTTGGCGATTTCGAACAGTTCGGCATTCAGCGTGCCATGCCGTTCGTTCTGACGACGACACTGCAACAAGCTGGGAATCAAGCTTTGCCGCATCTGATTTTCGAAGCTGCGAGTCGAATGATTTACCGCCACAGCCGCGATGTCGCCTCTGGGACGAAACAACTGACGTTGATCTTCGCTGACAAACGACAGCGTCAACGATTCGAAAAATCCACATGACGGCAGCAACGTTCGGACTGCATCGCCGACCAGTTCGCGACGGCTTTTTGACGTCGCCACAATCGGCAACGTCGCGTCGTCCGGAATTTTGTCGTAGCCATGAATCCGAGCGATCTCTTCGATCAGATCCACTTCGCGAGTCAAATCCAAACGCCAGGAGGGCGCGATAAACGTGGCTGAATCTGCGGTCTGTCCGGTACACGCCAAGCCTAAGTTCTTCAGAATGTCGACACACGTGGCGGGCGGGATTTCGATGCCCAAGACGCGTGAAATCTGACTGAAGCGCAGAGTCATCGGTTGCGCGTCGGCCGCTTTGTCGCCCGCACTCACGCTGCCATCCAGCAGTTGGCCGCCGCCGACCTGTAGGATCAGTTCACAACAGCGGCGCGAAGCCCAGTCCATGCTGTGCCGGTCCACTCGACGTTCGAAACGAAACGACGACGGGCTATGAAGCTTCAACGCCCGCGCGGTGGCTCGCACGGTAATCGGATCGAACGACGCGGTTTCGACGAACACGTTCACCGTGGCATCCGAAATCTCAGTGGCCAAGCCGCCCATCACACCCGCAATCGCCACCGGACGATCGGCATCAGCGATCACACACATGTCGGCAGTCAACACGTAGTCGCGCTGATCGATCGCCGTGATTTTCTCTCCCCTGACGGCTCGCCGAACAACAATCCGCCCGGCCTGCAGTTTATCGAAGTCGAACGCATGCAGCGGCTGACCACATTCCAGCATCACATAGTTGGTCACGTCGACGACGTTGTTCACGGAATTGATGCCTGCCACAGCCAAGTGATTCTTCAGCCAGCTGGGACTGGGACCAACCTTGACGCCGCGAATGATGCGACCGTGATATTCATGGCACAGGTCTGCGCACTGGATTTCAACAGAAGTCGCGGCGGACGTCTGTTCTGCACAAACGGCGGGTATGGCGGCTGGCGTCTTGAGTTCTGACTGGAACAGGACGGAAATTTCGCGAGCGACTCCCAGATGTCCTAGGCAATCGGGGCGGTTGCTGGTCACTTCGAGGTCAATGGCGACGTCGGTGCCGACGGTTTCGAATCCTTCCAGATTCAAACCAGACATGGTCAAGCGGTCGGTGAGTTCTTCGACGGGCATGTCGATGGAGACATATTCGCTAAGCCAGTTTTTGCTGACAATCATAAGTTCTGCGTGTCAAAATATTGGGAGACAGGAATTTCACGCGGCAGTGTAGCGGAATCTCAATCACTGCGAAACCAGGCGTCGCCCGCGATTCTTCCGATCAGAATCAGCAACGCGGTGTGTCTGTTCCCGAAATGTCATTCTCACTAAACTGCGGCCAATTCATCTATTCTGCAACGAAGTGACGGAGCGTTTTTCATGCAGGTCACCATTACTGCGGTCGGGCCGGACAACAAGGGCTTGGCCGATCCGATTGTGCATTATGTGTCTGGTGCGGGCGCGAACATCTTTGAGATTCAGATGTATGACCGCGACAGCGAACATTTGTTTGCCATGCTGATGCGGATTGACTGGCCCGAAGACACGGCGGCGGTTTCGACGTTGCGGCAGCACTTGCAGGAAATCGGTAAGCTGCGAGGTTTAGAAGTGCGGGTGTGGTCGCGCGACGAACATCAACGGCCTCCCCGACTGGCCATCTGTACCACCTATCGCACAGAACCACCGCTGGCGATTTTGCGCGCCATTCGTGACGGACGTTTGAAAGCCGAAGCGGCCGTTATGATCGGCAATCGAAACACGTGCCGCAGTGTGGCAGAACAGTTTGATGTGCCGTGGGAAAACATCGGTGATGCTTCAGGCGCAGTCGACTATGGCAGAATGGAAGCTCTGATCGACCAGCACGACATCGACTATGTGCTACTAACCAGATACATGCGTGTGCTGCCGGCGGACATCTGCTGGAAATATGCGGGCGGTCGGATCATCAACCTGCATCATGGACTTCTGCCTTCGTTTCCTGGCTTCCGACCATACGAAGACGCGTATCAACATCACATGCTGTGCTTCGGAGCGACCGTGCATTTTATCGTGCCGGAACTGGACGCCGGAAATCAGATCATTCACCAAGCAACGTTTGATGTTCAACCCGGCACACCTTTGGCAGACATCAAGCAGCAAGGCGAAACAGACCACGAACCGAACTGCCTGTTGGAAGGTGTCCGACGTGTCGTCGACCGCGAAGTTGAACTGCATTTCCACCGCATTTCACGCGTGAAAAATTGAAAACGGGGTGTCCACCAGTCTGAACGAACCCTTGCGAGAACTGTTCTGCCGGGAATTTCTCTGAGACAACAATGGGTTATGCGGCCGAACTCTTTGATGGTGTCTTAGGCAGGCGGTCGCATACGCGATTAGCCGAATTCGGACCATGATCCGGCCCCATACACTTTAACTGTGGATGGGACTTCTTCAGGAACTGAACAACTTTTTGAGTGAATGCCTGATGCGATTTTCGACGGAGATCCCACTCACAAACTGTGTCACCAGCGCAAGGGACAGCACCGAACAGTCAGGTGCCTGTTCCGCGAGGTCACTGCGTCATTTACGTCTTGCCGCTAGGTTCGATGTCCGTAACGGAAAGTTGCTGGAAATCACCGATTCACGCGATTCCAGCACCGTTGGCAACTTAGTTCGTACACTTGGTGGCTCAACAGAACCAGTCTTCAGCCATTTGGTCGT
This sequence comes from Fuerstiella sp., assembly GCA_041688835.1. Classification (GTDB taxonomy): domain Bacteria; phylum Planctomycetota; class Planctomycetia; order Planctomycetales; family Planctomycetaceae; genus Fuerstiella. Next base: position 1,015 of record JBDNHJ010000415.1, on the reverse strand, counting down.
CACTATGTTTGACAGCTTCGCTTGCGAAATCGTCTGCTATGACTTTCGTAAGAGCATCTATCATCTCTATGTCAATGGCCAGACGTTTGGCACACTGCGGAGAGGCCGAGATGAGGACTCGGTTGCCAGTTCATCGTTTTGGCAACGCGTGCGGAACACCCTTAGCCCAAAGCACAGATGGACTCTGCGCACTGCTATATCAACTGCTGTACTGCATCTAACATATCCTGTGCATGCTGGAGATCGATTGCACTACACGACCGCGGACGGATGCCGATACCCGACTGATGTTTCGCAATGCGTGTCACAGCCAGAAACTGGATTCGTAATTCCACCAGACTCGCCACGCCATCCATCAGCCACCTCGGAACTGGCTCACTTTCTCATTGCCGTATGTCTCCGATTTCAAATTTTAGGACTCGAAGATGATTGAACGACGCGGGTTCAGGCCTCCTGAGCGACACGGTCCCGCTCAATGGCTGGATTGAACGTTTTCGCCTATTGCGATTCCTCACGGAATGCTGTTGGCTGCTGCTTGAGCACAAGTCGCAGTCCACTTAGACTGCGTCGCATGCACCCAGTCAAGTCACAATCCGCCGCTGCTCCGCGACGCCTTCGCGGAGGCTTCACCTGACGACTGCCGCTGTAGCGGCGTGCCCGCTTAGGCCAACTGAAGTGTGTCCGATGTTCGCCAACGTCTGGACCATCTTCCGAATGTGAACTTTGATCGCGCCTCAAAGTCTCCAACGCTGGCTGCTTCTGCTTGTTCTGTGCCGCCATCTTCGCGCAGCAGTCAGGCATTCGTAACAGTTCCCCACGTTCCTTTTTTCTTCACTGGACCATCGCTATGTCTCGCCATTTTCAAGACTTTTGTACCGAAATGGTGAAAGTTGGAGACCGCGAAGTGATCAAACCATGGACGCCCCACTTTGTGTTTCATGGCAGCGGTTCGATTCATAGTTCGGGTACCGGATGTATCGCCTGCCCGTGTGATTGCCCCGGTGGCATCATTGCG